>JACDAJ010000146.1 GCA_013695475.1 Rubrobacter sp.
TCCGTCCGCTCGATGAGGTCGAAGTACGGCTCGATATCGCTCGCGCTCGCCGCCGTGAGATATATCCCCTTCACCGACTCCGGCTCGTTGTCGTCGGCTTCCCCGTCCGGCGGCGCGGGAGCCTCGCCGCCCTCCGTCTCCGGGGTGTCCGCCACTTCCTCGACCGACGTGCCTTCGGACGGCGATTCGGCGGGCGATTCATCCGTCGAAGTCGAAGAGGAGAAGGCGAAGGCTATGACGAGAATCGCCGCGGCGACGAGCGCGAGCAATGCGACCGCGAACGTCCTCCTCTGCGTGGTTCTCCGCCGCCTCGTCCGTGAGTACACAACCGGAGATGATAAACGCCATGCCCCATTCGCGCCAGAGAGCCGGAGGGCGTCGGCAACGCGCCCTTCGGCCATGCGCCATTCTCCCTGCTAACATTACGCACCATGACCGAGACCGAAAAACAACACGACATCTCCACCCTCACGAGCGGCGCGATGGCCCCCATATGGGAATGGGTCGAGGAGAGAATTCCGCCCGACACCGGAATCTTCGACGCCCACGCCCACATCGGCGAGGATCTCGATGGGAGGACGATGACCGCCGACGGCATGCGCGAGCGCATGAAAGCCGCGCACGTCAAAAAGAGCATCGTCTTCGCGCTCAACGACCCGAACGCCCTCGAAGTCTTCTCCGGCCCGAACGACGTCGTGTGGAGGGCGCATGAAGAGCATCCCGGCTTCTTCGTCCCGTTCTTCCGGCTGAACCCCCACAAAGAATACGAGCGCGAGTTCGAGCGGTGCGTCGAGCGCGGGTTTTCGGGACTCAAACTCCACCCCGTCTCGCAAAAGTTCGAGCTCGACGACGAGCGGGCGGTGAGGCTATTCGAGATGGCCGCGAAGGCCGATCTCCCGGTCATCATCCACGCCGGGTTCGGGATGAACCGCATAGTCGAAGCCCTCCTCCCGACCATCGAGGGGAACCCCGAGCTTCGCCTCATTCTCGGACACGCCGCCTTCGTCGAGATTTTGCAGGCGGCGCGGGTCTTCGCCGACCACCCGAACGTCATTTTCGAGACCTCGGTGGCGCGGGCGGCGGAGCTTTACGAACTCTTCGCCTCCTTCGACCCGTCTCGCATATGCTTCGGCTCGGACATTCCGTATGGCGACCTCCCCTCGACGCTTTATGCGACTCTCGCTGCGGCGGAGGCGGCGGGGATCGAAAAAGAACACCTCCGAGGCATTCTTTCGGAGAACATACGAAGGTGGTTCCCGTGAGTCCGAAAGACGGACGGGCGATGGCTTCGGCGAGGACGGCGCATCTCCTCGGGATCGCCGCGAATTTGAACATGGCGACGATCTCATTGTGGGGGCAAAGCCCTCGGGCGGCGGCGATCCTCGGTATGTTCGAGGCGAGCATCCGTTGGGAGGGGCCGGGCGGCAGCGACGAGGATTTGCTGGAACGGCTCCGCAATCTCTTCGAAGAGGCGAAGAAATACCATGCGAGGGAGGATTTCCCCGCCATGATGGCTCGCCTCCGGGTCGCGTATGATCTCGTCTCGATACGCATCATCGAAGTGTCCGGGGAGTGAAGCGAAGCGAGCAATGACGAAGTTTCCCGATGACGCGCCCCTCGTCGCGATAAAACGCGGCGGACTCGTCGAGAGCGTCCACCGAGGGCGGATCGTATTTTGCGACCCGGAAGGGAATGTCCTCGAAGCCGCCGGAGATCCGGACGGATGTTTCTTCCCGCGCTCCGCGATGAAGCCTTTTCAAGCGGTGCCGCTCATCCTTTCCGGCGCGGCGGACGCTTTCGGACTTTCGGACGAGGAACTCGCCATCGCGTGTGCGTCGCACAAAGGCGAGGAGCGGCACGTCGAGACTGTGAGATCCCTTCTCCGAAAAGCCGGACTCTCGGAGGACGCCCTCGACAATGGGGCGCACCCGCCGAGCGACGCCGCTTCGGCGGACGCGCTCGCGAGGGACGGAAAGCCTTTCCGAAAGGTTCACGGAAATTGCTCCGGGAAGCACGCCGGGATGGTGGCGGTTTGCGCGCATGAAGGATGGGATGCCGGGGCGTACCGGGAGCCGGGACATCCCCTTCAAGTTTGGATACGTTCTTTGCTCGCGAAGGCGTGCGGCTTGTCTCCCGAGGAGCTCATCCCTGGCGGCGACGGATGCGGCGCCCCGGCCTTCGCCATGCCCATGAAAAACTTCTCCACCGCCTTCGCCCGCCTCGCCATGGGAGAAAACTTGCCGGAGGATGTCGCTCGCGCCGCCTTCCGGCTGCGGGTCGCGATGCGGAGCCATCCGTTCATGGTCTCCGGCACGGGCGGCTTCGACACGGAGGTCATGGAGAACACCGACCTCGTCGCGAAGGGCGGCGCGGGTGGCGTGTGGGCCGCCGGGAGCGGGGAAGGGTGGGGGATGGCGGTCAAAATCTCCGACGGCGCGGGGCGGGCGGGCCGTTCGTCCGGCGTCGGTCGCCGCGCTCGGGCGGCGGGGGATCGAGTATGGGGCGGACTCCTTCCCGGTTCGAGACCTTCATGGCGAAAAGGTGGGGGAGATGCTCCCGACCGATCAGCGCGGAAGCCCGGTGAGATGGCGAGTCGGGTGAACGAATATCCTCCGCCCCGCGTATGAACGACCCTTACGCCGGATCCGGTGAGATCTCACCTCGGCGCGCGGTATCACGGTGTTTGGGGCAAAGTGGCCGAAATCCGAACCCGGCCATTCGTATCCCGCGCGAAGTCCGCGATTGAGTACAATTCATCCCCATGAACGAGATAAATTATCCGGAGCTCGACTGGCGGTGGGCGATACTCCTCGGAACGGCGGTCCGGGACGGACTTTTGGAAGCCGTGAGCCATGCCCCGAAAACCTCCGACGAAGTCGCCGACGAACTCGGCCTCGACCGACGAGCGACCTTCGCCGTCCTCTCCGCGCTCGCCGAACTCGGAATACTCTCCGAGGGAGAAAACGGCTTCCGGCTCAAAGACGAGCATTATGGGCCGCTCCTCGACGACTCCGACCCGAAGTACGCCGGAGGTCGCGTCGTCCATCGCTTCGAGCTTATCGGGAAGTGGAGTGAGATCCCGAAGATTCTCCGCACCGGGGAACCCGTCGAAGATCGGACACAGGCGAACTTCGCCGGAACCCCGACGATGGCGCGGGCGATGCGCGGCGGCGGAAAGGAGAGCGCGGACGAAATCTCCGCCATGCTCCTCCCGCGCCTCCCGGAGAACCCCCGCATCCTCGACGTCGGCGGCGGCCCCGGAGCGAACGCCGAATCCTTCGCCCGACACGGAGCGAAGGTCACCGTCTTCGACCGGGCCGAGGTCATCGAGGTTACGGGGAGATTTCTCTCCGAAGCCGGGGTCGCCACGGTGTCCGGCGACATGAACGAGGGGTTGCCGGAAGGGACTTTCGACGCGGTGTATTTCGGGAACACGTCGCATTTGTACGGGCCGGAGGAGAACAAAAAGCTCTTTCGGCGGATACGGGAAAGCCTCGCGCCGGGTGGGATGATCGCCATCCGGGAGTTCGTGCGCGGCATGAGCGAGGATGCCGCCCTCTTCGCGATAAACATGCTCGTGCTTTCGTCGTCGGGAGGGACGTACTCGGCGGAGGAATATACGTCGTGGCTGGTCGGGGCGGGCCTCGAGGACGCCGAGGCCGTCCCGATTCCGGGCCGGACGACGTGCCTCGTCCTCGCTCGAAAGCCCCGGTGAGCGAAAGCCCGGAGCGGGCGGTACGGGGGAAGTTACGAAGAGTCGTCGAGTTCCCGATCCACGGCTGAGAGGAGTTCCTCCAAATTCTTCGGATTCTGCCCGAGGTCGCTTTTTCCGATGCGTGACTCGCTCTCGAAGGTGGCCTCCGACGCCTCCTCGCCGCCCGAAATCTTCACCGTCACATCGTCCTTGAATTTGAGGAGGCGTGTGGATCTCACAGCCCGGATGTCGCCGTTCGACGAGGCTTCGGCCTCCCATCTTCTCAACGAGCGGATCGCCTTTTCGATGGCGGATGCGAGTCTTTCGGCGGACACGTCATACGATCTCGCGGCCCGCGCGGATTTTGGTCCGGTTCTTTCGATGCTTTTATCGGCTTCCATATTCATCGTCCCCCTTTTATTATTTGCTTCGTGATGCTCACCCCGGAAGTCCTCGAAACATGTTATCGCGCCGGAGCCTTCCCGATGGCGGACGGCGAAGGCGGCGTCGAATTCTATCGCTCGAACCCGAGGAGCGTCCTCGAGCTCGACTCGCTCCACGTCTCGAAATCCCTCCGCCGAGCGCTTCGGAAAGGGACGTTCGAGGTGCGGATAAACCACGATTTCGAGTCGGTCATCCGGGCGTGCGCCGACCGGGAAGAGACGTGGATCGACGAAGAAATCGTCTCGGCGTTCATCGCTTTCCACCGCGCCGGGAAGGCCCACAGCGTCGAGGCGTATGTGGACGGGGATCTCGCCGGGGGGCTTTACGGGGTCTCCGTCGGCGGGGCGTTCATGGGCGAGTCAATGTTCTCGCGGAGGCCGGACGCCTCGAAGGTGTGCCTCGTCCGGCTCGTCGAAAGGTTGAAGGAGCGCGGCTTCGTCCTCCTCGATTGCCAGATTCAGAATGAGCATCTCCGCCGGATGGGGGCGGTGGAGATTTCGGAGCGGGAGTTTTTGGTTCGCCTCGGATGGGCTGTGGCGCTCGAACGGAGTTTCGAGTGATACGGAATCTGCTCAACCAGTTTCGTACTCGGCGGAGTCGGGGGTCGGAACAGACGAATACGACTTTCGGGAAGCGATTATCCAGATTCCGTGTGAAGGCGGCGCGTGGAGGTTCGCATCGGATTTCGGGGGCGGCGTGGTAAGCTAGTTTCATGGACAATCGATACATAAATCTGGATCGCAGCCCGCAACTCGAACGCCCCATAATGGTCATCGCCTTCACGGGATGGAACGATGCCGCCGAGGCTTCGAGCCTCGCCCTCAAAACGATGGGGGAGGCGTGGGAGGCCGAGCCTTTCGGCTCCTTCGACTCCGAGGAGTTCTTCGATTTCCAGGTCACGAGGCCGCACATACAACTCGTCGAGGGCGTTACGCGCGACATCCAATGGCCCCAAAACGTACTCCGCGCCACCGCAGCCGCCCCCGAGGCGACGAGCGGCCGCGGCATCGTACTCCTTTCCGGCCCGGAGCCGAACCTCCGGTGGAAGACGTTCTCGAACACCGTCGTCGAGCTTGCGAGGGGGATGAACGTCGAGATGATCATCACTTTGGGCGCGCTCCTCGCGGATGTCCCGCATTCGCGCCCGGTCTCGGTGGCGGCGAATTCGCAAGACCCCGAACTCGTGGAAGGACTCGACCTCACGCCGTCGCGCTACGAAGGGCCGACCGGGCTGACGGGCGCGCTCCATAGAATCTGCGCCGACTCGGGGATTCCGTCCATAAGTTTCTGGGCCTCGACGCCGCATTATCTTCCGGCGGTTCCGTCCGCTCCGGCGGCCATCGCGCTCCTCGAAAAGTTCTCGGATCTCACGGGGATAAACGTCGGCACCGAGGAGCTCGACCGGAACGCGGGGGATTATCAGGAGCAAATCTCCGCCGCCGTCTCCCGCGATTCCGACCTCGCCTCGTATGTCCAAATGCTCGAGGAGCGTTATGACTCGCAGGCCGAAGGGGCGCGCGACCTCCCCTCCGGCGACGACCTCGCCCAAGAACTCGAGGATTTTTTGCGAGATCAGCGGGACGACTAATAACTTCGGCCCGCCAGATTTTCTTCGGATGGCTGACACGACGGATTCGGTAATTCGTGCATCGGGACGACGGCGGTTTTCTTAGCTAAAAGCCATTCAATAAAACAACGCCACCGCGAAGATGATGATCGCCGCGACACCGAGAATTCCCTGCGCGACCGCCGAAAAGGCGTATCCGATGAGGACGCCTCCCGCCGCCCTCGACGCCCTTTGCCAGTCGTTCGGGCTGAACGGGGTTTCTTCGTTTTCCTCGGGCTCTCCGTGTCTTTGCCTCCGGAGATATTCCCCGGCGAATACGCCTCCGATGGTGCCTAAAATCAGGCCGAAGAGCGAGCCTATGCCGAGGAAGAGGAATCCGACGGCGGCTCCGGCGACGCCGCCGAAGGCTCCGCCGAGCATGCCCCAGTTGCTCGCGCCGAAGCGTTTCGCGCCGTATGAGGTGCCGATGAAGTCCGCGACCATTGCGAGCGCGGCGAAGACGCCGAGGACGGCGACGACCCACCCGCCGACGATCTCGAAGCTCGTGTAATAAGCATAGAGGAGCGCGGAGAGGAAGATGAGCGGCACGCCCGGAAGCCCCGGAAGCACGCTCCCGAGAAGCCCCACGAGCATGCCCGAGAGTGAGATCCAAAGTATCGGCTGTCCGAGTATCTCCATGCTACGAAACTACGGGAAGCGTCGTCTTTGGTTTCTTTCCGAGCGCGACATTGAGGCTCCCGGATTTGTAAGGAGACATCTCCATCGCCACGTACAAAAACCCCGCGTCCTTCAGCTCGGCGGAGATTTCCTCGCGCATCGAGAACGCCCGATCCATCTCCGACGCCCCGATCTCAAGGCGGGCGATCTCCCCATGATGCCGGACCCGAACCTCCCCGAATCCCTCCCGCCTCAAAAACTCTTCCGCCCTCGCGACCTGCGAGAGCTTCTCCGGCGTTATTTCCTGACCGTACGGGAAGCGGCTCGAAAGGCACGCGAGCGCGGGCTTGTCCCAGCTCGGAAGCCCGAGGTGCTTCGCGAGCGTCCTCACTTCGTCCTTCGACACCCCCGCCGCAGACAGCGGCGAGACGACGCCGAGTTCCTTCGCCGCCTTCCTTCCGGGTCGGTAATCCCCCTCGTCGTCGGCGTTCGCTCCGTCCACGACGCATCCATAGCCGCGCTCCCTCGCCATCTCGTGGAGGTCCGAATAGAGCGTGCTTTTGCAGAAATAGCAGCGGTTCGTCGGGTTGCTCGCGTAGTCCGGATTGTCGAGTTCGCGGGTGTTCACCACGATGTGCTCGATGCCGAGGGAGTCGGCCACATCCCTCGCGAGGTCGAGTTCGGAGGGAAGATACGTCTCGTTGTTCGAGGTCACGGCGAGTACGTTTTCTTTCGGGAGGGCGTTCGCCGCGATGGCGAGGGCGAGCGAGGAGTCAACGCCGCCGGAGAACGCGACGAGCGCGCTTTCATATGGGGCGACGATGGAGGAAAGCTCCTCCATCCGTTTTTCCGAAGTTTTTGTGGACGTTCGTTCCACGTGTTTCCTCTCTATGACTTTGCATTCCGTCCGAGCCATTCTAAAACCTCGGCGGGGTGTTCGTCCGGCGGGAACACGGGGTAAAAGACTTTCTCGACCTTCGCCCCCCGAATCACGAGCGTGATCCGCTTCATGAGCGACATCCCATCGGCCTCGAAGGTCGGGAGTCGGAGAGCTTCGATGAACTTCAAACCTTCGTCGCTGAGAAGCTCGTATTGAAGGCCGAGCCTCTCGACCGCCTCTCTTTGATAATCCGTGCTTTGCGTGCTTATTCCGAACACCCTCGCCCCGAAGCCCCGGAACTCCGTGTGGAGGTCGCGGAAGCCGCACGATTCGGGCGTGCATCCCCTCGCGCCGGGGATTTCGTTCCAGTTTTCCGGGAGTTCCCTGTCCGGCCTCCCCGTCATCGGATAGCAGAAAAGGACGGTTCTTCCGGGGAGGGAAGATATTTCCACCGATCTCCCGGATGTGGAAGGGAGTGGCGTCGGCAGAAGCTCCGTCCCCGCGAGGTGGTCGCTCGCTCCGTCGTCCTCCGGCTTGGGGAGGTTTTCGGGGAGGCTTTGGAAGTCGTCGGCCATTCCGTCAAACCCGTTCGAGGACGACCGCCGCATTATGCCCGCCCACCCCGAGATTCGAGCAAAGCGCGGCCTCGAGGTCGGGAACCTTTCTCGGCTCGCCGACTACGTAGTCGAGGTCGGCGCAGTCGTCGGCGACCGTGTCCAAGTTCCGCATCGGCGGGATGGTTCTTTCTTTTATGGCGAGGGCGCATATGGCGGTTTCGATGGCCCCCGACGCGCCGAGCGAGTGTCCGAGCGTGGATTTCGTCGCCGACACTTTCGCGTCCGGGTTTATGGAGGCCATCGAGTGCGACTCGGGGCCGTCCCCGGCGACGGTTCCGGTTCCGTGCGGGTTTATGTATCCGATCTGGCTTCCTTCGAGCCCCGCGTTCTCGACGGCGAGGCGCATGGCGCGGCGAACTCCGCGGCCTTCGGGGTCGGGGTCGGTCATGTTGTGCGCGTCGGTGGTCCGCCCGACCCCGGTTATCTTGGCGTACGGCTCGGCCTCGCGGCGGGCGGCGGACTCCTCGCTTTCGAGGATCACGACGGCGGAGCCTTCGCCGATGAGGAATCCGGCGTGGTTCTCGTCGTACGGTCGGCATGCTTCTTCGGGATTCTCGTTGTTCCGGCTCATCGCCTTCATCGCGATGAAGCCCGCGATGATGACCGGGGTGATGGTCGCTTCGGAGGCGCCGCATATCACGATCTCCGCGTCGCCTCGGCGTATCAGGTCGTATCCGAGGCCGATCATGTCCGTGCCGCACGTGCAAGCCAACGCCCCCGCCGCCGACGGCCCTTGAACGCCGAGTTGTATCCCGATGTGCGCCGCCGCCGAGTTCGGCATGATCTTCGTGACCGCGAACGGATTGACCCGGCCCGGCCCTTTCGTGTCAATCGTCCTTTGCGTGTCCTCCATGCTCGCGACCCCGCCGAGGCCGCTCCCCATGATGAGGCCGACCCGCTCGGGCGAGTCATTGAGAAAGCCCCACGCGTTCGCGTCTTCGAGAGCGAGCTTCGAGGAGGCGAGCGCCATTTGGGAGAAGCGGTCGGTTCGGGGGACGACCTTTTTGTCCACGAAGTCCTTCGGTTCGAAGGAGTCGCATTCGGCGGCGATGCGGACGTCGAAGCCGTCGGGGTCGAAGAGGGTGATGGGGCCGGCGCCGCTTTCGTTGGCGAGGAGGGCGTTCCAGAAAGCGTCGCGTCCGACCCCTATGGGGCTGACGACGCCGATTCCGGTTATAAAAGCCGCCGGGCTTCCGTTCTCCACCACGCCCCCTCGAACACCTCGAATAAAGTTTGCCGAACGAAGGCATCTTATCATCACGAAAGAGCCTCGACTCCGATGGAGCGAGGCTCTTTCGATGCGTGCCGATGTGTGGCCGCGGCGGAGGGAGCGTTCTCGGGAACGCTACTTTTTGGCTCCTTTTATCTCCACCACGCCCTCGCGCACGGCGAAGAGGAGCGCTTCGAGGCGGGTGTGGACACCGAGCTTGTCGAAGATGTTCGTCATGTAGGTGTGTTCGGTCTCGACGGCGATGCACAGTTTCTTGGCGATGCCCTTTTTGCTCAGACCGTCGGCGAGGGCGGCGAGGACTTCCCTCTCGCGCCGGGTGAGGCTCCGGGCGGCGAGCCGCGCTTCGCCGTCGCGCCCCCGCTTCCTCGTGGCGAGGCGGAGGAGGGCGACCGTCTCCTCCGGCGAGAGGATGGACTCCCCGGCGAGGAGGCTCCGGGCCGAGTCGAGTACCTCTTCGATCTCCGCCGACTTGTGGATGACGCCGTCGGCTCCGGCCTCGACGGCGAGCGCGTGCCTCTCGCGGTCGAGATCCGCCGTGAGGACGAGGACGGTCGGAGGGTGAGACTCTTCTTTGAGGGTTTGTATGAAAGCGGTGGCGTCGCCGTCGGGGAGGCCGAGATCCACGACGACGAGATCGAAGCCCGAAGCCCGCTTCCGCCTCGCCTCGGCCAGCGAGCCAGCCTCGGAGACGGGGCCGAAATCCGGCTCGCCCCCGAAAACGAGCGCCATCGCCTGCCTGAACGAAGCATGATCCTCGACGAGAAGCACCCGGTGGATCGCGGCTTTCTCCCCCGGACGTTCTTTCTCCGCCATCTCCGGGCCTCTCCCGAGTGGGCGACCCTCGGTCGGGGCATTGAATGTGGTCGTCATATCCGCTCCCGTTTTCTCGCTTTCCGACTCCGCCCCAACGTAAGCACGCGAAGGCTCGACGCGCATCGGCCACCCGGCTATATTTGGATAGCCAGGCGGCCATGTTTCGGGAGCCGGCGCCGAGCCCGGATGGGGATCCCGAACCCGGGCGGACGTTACGGTGGAAAGTCTCTATAAGTGCGGGCGTGGGGCAAATGCCAGTTTCTTCATTCATACTCGGTATGAAGAGGCACACTTCCGCCCGGATCCGTTGCGGTAGACTCACCGCCATGAACCGGGGCGTCGGACTGTGATCTTCTCCGTGGCAATGTCGCTTTTCGCAGCCAATTTCCTCCTCGGCATACTCGTGCAATTCCGCGTCGTGGACACGAAACCTTTCCGATGGCTCCACCATGCGCTGTTTTTCGCCGTCGCCGCGTCGGCGGGAACCGCGGCGGCGTGGGGGATATGGAATGGGGAGCCGTACGGATGGCTCCTCCTCCCCGTCCTCGTCCTTTATTATTTCCTTCCGAAGGTGCGAGCCGGAACCGTCGGACACGCCGCGCTGGCGAGCTTCGCTTTGATCTTCTATGCGGCGGGTTTCGTATCCACTTTCTGAGAGGGGCATGATTTGGATTTCTTCGATGTCGTGAAGAACCGCCGGACCACGAACGGCCCGTTCCTTCCCGACCCCGTGAAGCCCGAACACCAAAGAGCGCTCGTCGAGGCCGCCGCGATGGCTCCGTCCCATTTCAACAGCCAACCGTGGCGGTTCGCCCTCATAGACGACAAAGAGAGAATCGGGGAAATCGCCCGAATCTCCGGCGAAAGCATGACGAAGCTCATGGAGGACGGGACTTTCTGGAAACGGTACCGCCCATACTTCCGCTTCTCCGAGGCCGAGATGGAGGAGAGGCGAGACGGTATTTTCATAGATCAAATGCCCTCCGTACTCAAACCATTCCGAAAGCAAATCTTCTCGAACACCGGACAATCCATCATGAACCGCTTCGGCGTCCCGAAAACCCTCGGCGAGGACAATCGGAAGCTCGTGGCGAACTCCCCGCTCATCCTCGCCGTCATGCTCGACAAGAACGAATACCGTCCCGGCGAACTCTCCGGGTTTTATTCCGTGTTCGGGATGGGGGCGGCGGTCGAGAACATATGGCTCGCGACCGCCGAGCTCGGCATGGGCATACAATTCGTCTCGACCCCGATGGAAATCCCCGAGAACTGGCGGCGCATCGAAGAGATAATCTCCATGCCCGACGACCTCGCCCTCATGGCCGTGTATCGTCTCGGATACGTCCCGGAAGACAAAAAACGCCCGACTATTGACTGGCAAAGCCGCCAAAGGAAACGCCTCTCGCAGTTCGTCTTCCGGAACTCGTGCGATGTCTCCGAGGACGACGGGGCGGGCCTCGTGGACGGCTCGCCGGAAGGTTTCGAGCGGGACGTGCGTCCGGGGCCGGGGCGGGCGGACAGCCTGTGATCGGGGCGAACCCCAAAATCTTCTCGGTGGCGACGGCGGTTCCGCCGCACCGCATCGGCCAGTCGGAGGCGAAGTCTTTCGCCCGCTCGATGTTCGGGGACGCGCACCGCGACATCGAGCGCCTCATGCCCCTCTTCGACAACGTGAGCGTCGAAGGCCGGAATTTTTGCGTCCCGAAGGAGTGGTTCGACAGAGACCACACCTTCGCCGAGAAGAACGATTTATACATCGAGAACGCACTCGCTTTGTCGGAGAAAGCCGCGAGGCGGGCGATTGACAAAGCCGGGATCGAGCCGGGGGAGATCGGGGCGATATATTTCGTCTCGACGACGGGCATCTCCACGCCGTCACTCGATTCGAAGCTCATCTTCTCTCTCGGACTCTCGGAGCATACGCGCCGCGTCCCGATATGGGGACTCGGATGCGCCGCCGGAGCCGCCGGACTCGCCCGCGCCTCCGAACATGCCCGGCTGTTTCCCGACAAGCTCGTCCTCCTCGTCGCCGTCGAGCTTTCGGGCCTCACCTTCCAGCGCGGTGATTTATCTAAAGCGAACCTCATCTCGACGAGCCTTTTCTCCGACGGGGCGGCGGCGGTCGTCGTCGGGAGTGGGGGAGGCGGCCCCGAGATACTCGGCTCGCGCTCGACGACGTGGCCGGACACCGAGGACGTCATGGGATGGCGGCTCGTCGAGGGCGGCCTCGAAGTGCGCCTCTCGAAGAGCGTCCCGAACATCGTGCGCGACAAGTTCCGCGACGACCTCGAAGGAGCTTGTGATTCCGTCGGCGAGGACATCGAGGCCCTTCGGCACTTCCTCCTCCATCCCGGCGGGGCGAAGGTTCTCGACGCCTTCGAGGATGTCCTCGGACTCGGCTCCGGCGGCCTCGGATTTTCGCGGTGCGTGCTTCGGGATTTCGGGAACATGTCGGCGGCGACGGTTCTTTTCATCCTCGAGCGCTTCCTCAAAAGCGGCGGGCGTGAAGCCGGGGATCTCGGGGTGCTTTCGGCGATGGGGCCGGGGTTTTCGGCGGAGCACGTTTTTTTTCGATGCTAATTTCGAGCTTCGAGTTTTCGTGCCGACCGCGTTCGAATGAGCCTTCTCGCGCCGCGCGGACGACATCGCGGCTCTTCGCGGCGAGTGGACGGTTCGCCGGAAGACGGTCCACCGGGTTATTTTTGCGGAGGGGGACGGAAGTTTGGTGAGCGTCCCGTTTCTCGTGGGCGCGGTTCTTCTCGTCGCCGCTCAACGGCTTTTCGAGCTTCGCCTTTCGAGGCGGAACGAAAAGAGGCTCCGCGCCCGCGGGGCGGTCGAGTTCGGGAGGGGGCATTATCCGGTGATGGTCACGCTCCATTCGGCGTGGCTCGCCTCCACGCTCGTCGAGGGGATTTTGCGAGGTGTGTCGTTTCCGTCGTGGTGGGTGGTTCCGTTCGTTCTCTTTCTTCTCGCGCAGGCGGGGCGTTATTGGGCGATTTCCTTCCTCGGGGATCGGTGGAATACGAAAATACTCGTCGTGCCGGGCGAGCGGCTCGTGCGGCGCGGGCCATATAAATATTTCGCGCACCCGAACTATGTCGTGGTCGTCGTGGAGATATTCGCGTTTCCGCTCATCTTCGGGGCGTGGACGACGGCGGTTGTTTTCTCGCTCATGAATGCGGCGCTTCTTTTTGTCCGGGTGCGGGAGGAGGGGCGGGCGCTTTCGGAGTTGGCAAAGGTGCGGGGGAATAGTTAGGATACTTTGCATGGACGGTCGGGCGCGCATTCGGGTCATCGGTGGTTTCGGCCGTTCGGCGCGCTTCGCTTCTTCGCGTCGATCTACGAGCGGGGGAGCGGACGGATTTCCCCCTTCCCTCGTCGCATAGCCGCAAACCCTCTAATTTTCCGGGAGAAACCATGCTCGATCTGAAATACATCCGCGAGAACGCCGAGACCGTGAAAGAGAACTGTGTGAACCGGGGCGTCGAGGCGGATGTGGATCTCCTCGTCGAACTCGCCGACCGCCGCTCCGCCCTCATCACCGAACTCAACGAACTCCGCCAAAACCAGAACGAGATGGTGAAAAACGTCGGCCGCGAGAGGGATGAGGAGAAACGGAAAAAACTCATCGAGGAGTCGCGCGCGGCGAAGGACGAGGTTCCGAAAAAAGAGTCGGAGCTCCATGAGGTCGAGGGTCGCCTCGAAGAGGAGCAATTGAAAATCCCGAACATCACGCACCCCGACTCGCCCATCGGAAAGGACGATACCGAGAACGTCGAGATAAGCCGGTGGGGGGGCGTCCCCGAGTTCGACTTCGATGTGAAAGACCACGTCGAACTCGGCGAGTCGCTCGGGATCATAGATTTCGACGCGGGGGCGAAGACGACGGGGAGCAAGTTTTATTTCCTCCGCGGCGACGCGGTTCTTCTCGAACTCGGCCTCATCCGGTACGCGATGGATATTTTGATCGAGAGGGGTTTCACGCCGACGATCACACCGGATCTCGCCCGCGACGAAATGCTCGTCGGAACCGGGTTCATCCCCCGCGGGCCGGAGGCGCAAATATACTCGGTCGAGGGCGACGACCTTTCGATGATCGCGACGGCGGAGATAACTTTGGCCGGATCGCTCGCCGACGAAATCCTCGATGAGTCCGAACTCCCGATTCGCCTCGCCGGACTCTCGCATTGCTTCCGAACGGAGGCGGGGGCGCATGGTCGGGCGAGCCGGGGACTTTATCGCGTCCACCAATTCACGAAAGTCGAGATGTTCGTTTTCACGACGCCGGAGAAGTCGGAGGAGACGCACGCGGAGATGCTCGAGATCGAGGAGAAAGTTTTTCAGGGACTCGGCCTCCCGTACCGGGTCGTTGACATATGCACCGGGGATCTCGGCGGCGCGGCGTACCGAAAGTACGACGTCGAGGCGTGGATGCCGGGACGGAATGATTTCGGCGAAGTCACGAGCACCTCGAACACGACGGATTTCCAGGCTCGGCGTTTGAAGATCCGGTACCGGAAAGACGGCGGTCGTCCACAGCTTTTGCACACTTTGAACGGGACGGCGCTCGCGCTCAGCCGGGCGTTCATCGCGCTCCTCGAAGTCCATCAGCAAAAGGACGGCTCCGTTCAGCTTCCTGAAAACCTCGTCCCGTATGTCGGCAAAGAGCGCATCGAACCCGCCCGGTGATCCGGGGTTGAGTGGAGAGAATCATGTCCGCCCGAAATCCCGCACCTTCGCAAAGACAACCGGCCCACTCGCGGCTCATATCCGAAACATAGCCCGGGTTGTTCATGAAGGAACCGCCGGGGAGCGGGTCTTTCTCCGAAGGGCGAGAGCCGGAAGGCTCGGGAGCCGGGGGAGCGCGAGTGGCACGTAATTTGGGTGAAGAATTCCGGTTTTCGGGAGGCGGGCGACGAAGAGGCTCCGCTGCCGCGAACCGCGATTCGCGTTGCCGGACGCATGCGGAAGCGATCAACCGGATTCCGTACGAGGGGTCGGGGAGTGGCATGGGCGCGAGGGACGCGCCGCCCGAGCATATGGTTGGATCCGGCGTGGGTTCGTCGCCCGGGAAAGCGAACACGCCGAGGGAGAGATGCTCGAGAACGCCCCCGACTCCCGAAGCGAGCGAAGCGATGCGACCTCCCGACTCCCGGCTTTTCACACGGAGGTCTCGTGAATAATCCGGGATAGTCGAGACTCGGAGACGCGGGCGGGACGGCCCCGAAGCCGATGTGATCCGGAGAGTTGTGGAAGGCTCGCGTATCTGCTAATTTGCGAAGCATCCACAGTATTTGTAGCTTTGGATACGAAAAATCGGATGCGGGGATGGGAGGCGTGCGATGCGGAGTTTGCGAGGTTTCATTCGTTCGAGGACGCGGACGGCGGCGTTTTTGCTTTTGGCCGTCGCGGTCGTCGCATTGCTTTTCGCTCCGCATCTCTCTCGCGATGCGTCCGCTCAGAATGGCGAATATTCCTTCGAGGCTCCGAAGGTCGTCCTCGACGGGGTTCCTTTCAGCGTGGAGGCCGAAGGCCCGGACGGCGCCGCCGAACTCGTCGTCAGTGGGGAGGAGTATGAGGCGAGTTTTTCGGGGGGCGCGGCGACTTTCGAGGAGGTCGTAGTCTCCGGGAGCGGCGAGGTTTCGATGTCGCTCGTTTCTGGCGGCGAGGAGGTTTCCGGAGGGGAGACTCGTTCGATACCGGGATGGCTCTCGATACTTCCGCCGGTGATCGCGATCGGGATCGCTTTGCTCACGCGGCAAGTCGTTCCGGCTTTGTTTTTGGGGATATGGGTCGGGGCGGCACTTTCGTATGGAGTCTCCTTCGGCGGGTTGTGGAGCGGGCTTCTCGATGTCCTCGGGGTTTATGTTCTCGAAGCCCTTTCGCCGCCGGACGGGGACACGGGGCATGCTTCGATCATTGTGTTCACGCTCATGATCGGGGGCATGGTCGGCATCATCTCCCGCAACGGCGGGACGAAGGGGGTGGTGAATCGGATCATCGGCTACGCGAGTACGCCGAGGCGTGGGCAAGTCACCACGGGCGCGCTCGGGGTGGCGATTTTCTTCGACGACTACGCGAACTCGCTCGTCGTCGGGAACACGATGCGCCCCATCGCCGACCGGCTTCGCATCTCCCGCGAGAAGCTCGCGTACATCGTGGATTCGACGGCGGCCCCGGTGGCGACCATCGCGCTCATCACGACCTGGATCGGCTTTCAAGTCGGCCTCATCGGGGACGCGGTGGGCGGCATCGAGGGCTTCGGCGAGGCGGCGTACTCGGTGTTCTTGAATTCCATCCCATACAGTTTTTATCCGATACTCGCCGTCATCTTCGTCTTCGCCGTCGCCATCTCCGGGCGTGACTTCGGCCCGATGCACGCCGCCGAGGAGCGCGCCCGCACGGAGGGGAAAGTCTTCCGCGACGGGGCTTCCATAGACCCGGAGGCCGCCTCCGACGAGACGCGCCACAAGGAAGGCGTGCCGGAGCGGGCATACAACGCCGTCATCCCGATAGCCGTCCTCATCGGCGGGGCGATGGCCGGGCTTTATGCGACGGGTTCGGGGGATAATTTGCGCGACATCATCGGGAGCGCGGACTCGTTCTCGGCGCTTGTGTGGGCTTCGCTTTTGAGTGTGATCGTGGCCGCGGCGCTCTCGGTGGGGCAGCGCATCCTCACGCTGGGGGAGACGATGGATGCGTGGTATTCGGGGCTTCGCTCGATGCTTTTCGTCCTCATAATATTGGTTTTGGCGTGGTCGCTTTCCGGGGTGACGGATGTGCTTCGGACGGGGGATTTCCTCGTTTCGGCGCTTGGGGCGAGTTTGGCTCCGGGGCTTCTTCCGGCGATCATATTTATCGTGGCGGCGGCGACGGCGTTCTCGACGGGGACGAGTTGGGGGACGATGGGGATACTCATCCCGCTCACGGTCCCGCTCGCGTGGGCGATCATGGGCGCGAACGGCCTCGCCAACCCCGACGGATATTATTTGATGTACGCCGCCGTCGCTTCGGTTCTCGCCGGGGCGGTGTGGGGAGATCATTGCTCGCCCATCTCCGACACGACGATAATCTCCTCGATGGCCTCCGGCTGCGACCACATTGACCATGTGCGAACCCAAATCCCGTATGCTCTCTTCGTCGGCGGTGTGGCGATTCTTCTCGCGCTCCTTCCCGTCGGGTTCGGCGTGCCGTGGTGGATCGCGCTTCCGGTGTCCATAGCCGTCTCCGTGGGCGGACTCTTCATTATCGGGAAGAAAGTGAGTGAGCCGACATACGACATACCGGTGGAGCGGGAGTCGGCGAAAGAGCCGATGACCTCGGCGTAGCGGGATGGCGGCGGAGCATGAAAAAGTCGGCGTTCGGGAGCTTCGGCAGAATTTGAGCGTGTATCTGCGGAGGGTGGCGGAGGGGGAGACTTTGGAGGTCACGGAGCGCGGGAGGCCGGTGGCGGTTATTTCGCCGCTCCCCGAGGAATCCACGCCGTTGAAACGTCTCGTGTCGTCGGGGCGGGCCGTTCGTCCGAATGGGGATCTCCTCGATTTGCCGGACGCGCCGGAGGGTGGATCCCTCGGCGCGGCTTTGCATGAAGCGCGCTCGGATCGGCTTTGAAGCTGCTTTATCTCGACTCCTCGGCCATCGTGAAGCTCGTGGTCCGGGAGCCGGAGAGCGAGGCTCTCGCCGCCCTCATCGCCGACTGGCCCGAGCGGGTTTCCAGCGAGCTTGCGCGTGTGGAGGTTATGCGGGCGGCGCGGCGTGCCGAAGCCGGAGGAGAGGTTCTCGCCCGCGCCGAGGAAGTGCTCGCGCGCATCGGGCTGATACACGTTGACGGCGTCGTTTTGGAGATCGCGGCGAGCCTGGCTCCGCGCCATCTCCGAACGCTCGGCGCCATGCACATCGCCACGGCCCTCTCCGTCAAAGATGACCTCGGAGCCATAGTCGCATACGACGAGCGTGTGAAATCCGCGTCCGAAGCGACGGGGATAAAGGTTCTCTCGCCCGGCGGATAGAATTCCATTCCCCGCCGCGATGCCCTATATTTGACCCTTCCGACAAGTCGAGCGGGGGAGCTTTTATTTTGGAGACTTTGCAGAAGATAAGCGGCGTCGCGGGAAAATATTTCGCATTTTGGGTTCTTCTCGGGGCGGCGGTCGCGTTCTTCGTCGAGCCGCTCAGTTTTTTGACGGCGTACGTGAACCCGCTCCTCGGCATCGTCATGTTCGGGATGGGACTCACTTTGACCGGGGCGGATTTCGCCCGCGTATTCCGCCGACCGAAGGATGTCGCCGTCGGGGTGGCGGCGCAGTTCACGATCATGCCGCTCATCGCATTCGCGCTCGCGTATTTCCTCCGCCTTCCGCCGGAACTCGCGGTCGGCGTGGTGCTTCTCGGATGTTGTCCGGGCGGGACGGCTTCGAACGTCATCGCGTATCTCTCGCGGGGCGATGTCGCTCTTTCCGTTTCGATGACGAGCGTTTCCACCATACTCGCGCCGCTCGCGACGCCGCTTCTCATGCTCGTTCTCGCGGGTTCGTGGCTTCCGGTGGAGGCGGGTGCTTTGTTTGTTTCCATCGTTCAGATCGTGCTCGTCCCGGTGCTTCTCGGGGTTCTCGTGAACACGTTTTTCGGCGGGGTGGTGAGTCGTGTTCGTCCCGCTTTGCCGCTCGTTTCGGTGTCGGCGATAGTCATTATCGTGGCCGGGGTCGTGGCGGCGAGCGCGGATCAAGTTTTGACGGTCGGTCCGCTCGTGCTTCTCATCGTGGTGATCCACAATCTTTCGGGGCTTCTACTCGGGTATGGGGTCGGCGTGTTCCTCGGCCTCGGGGCGGCTCAAAGGCGTGCCATCTCCGTCGAGGTCGGGATGCAAAACTCGGGCCTCGCCGCCGGACTCGCCGCGACGTACTTCGGGGGGGTGGCGGCTTTGCCGGGGGCGATTTTCAGCGTGTGGCACAATATTTCGGGGCCGCTCCTCGCGACATATTGGAGTCGTCGTCCCGTGGAGGAAGGAGCTTCGGAAAGCCGTCCGAAGCGCGTTCAGTGAGGGGCGCGGGGACGGAAGAGGACGCGCCTTCTCGTCGAGATCCAAAGTCGTTGTGAATTTGGCGATAAAGGACATTCCGAGGAGCATAAGTCCGAGTACCGCTTCTCCGACGAGGATGTCCACTTCGTATGCCCTCGCGTTCCCGACTTGAATATATTCGAGGCGGTGGCGGTCCATCAAAGTTATGCGTCCGCCTATGCTCATGTTTCTTTGGGTTCCCCGGCGGTCTTCTTCTCGGAGTCCGAGCCTGTCGGCGAGATTTTGTGAGACCACGCAGAATGTGGAATCGGTGTCGAGGATGGCGTCGGCGCGGGTTCTTTGCTCGTCCGCATAGAGGATCACGTCGGACGCTACGAGTAGATTTCCGAATGCCCGCCCAATTTCAGCTTCGCCCGGAACCGGAGACCTCGCCATAGCTATAACGTGAGAGACAGGAATTCGTCTTCCGGAGCGAAGGAGTACGTCGTGTACAAGGGACGCTCTTTGTCGAGTTCCCTGTCTGGCTCGTCCACCAATGCCTTCCCCACGACCTTCGGGTCTTCGTGGACGAAGAGGAGGGTTCCGGTCTCGGCCTCGGTGCCGTCGGTCCGGATGAGGAGCCATTTGCCGGGGTATGCTTCCCTGAGTTCGTCGAAGGTGTCGTGCATGGGAAATATTTTACAGCACGACCTTTGTTTGACCCGATGCGCGCGTATGAGATAAGCTAAATACTTATGAAGAAGGGGATACCGGACACGAGGAAATCCATCACGGTTTGCGAACCTCTCCGGTTCGGATGCGCGCGTTTCCCGCTTCCCGGACGACCGACGAGGGGATAGCCTCGCCGCTCCGAGCTGTCCCGAACCCACCCGTTTTATATTCGTGACACCCACGACACGAGGAGCCTCCGCATGACCGAAGCGGTCGAGAAACTTACGAAGAAGAGCGAGGACGCGAGCCGATGGTACCTCGACCTCGTCCGAATGGCGAAGCTCGCCGACTATGGCCCCGTCCGGGGAACATTCGCCATCCGCCCATACGGGTTCGAGATATGGGAACGCATACAAAGCTATCTCGACCGCCGATTCAAAGAGACGGGACATAAAAACGCATCCTTCCCGCTTCTCATCCCCGAGAGTTTCCTGAACAAAGAAGCCGAGCATGTCGAGGGATTCGCCCCCGAATGCGCGTGGGTGACGATGGGTGGGAACGATGAACTCGAGGAGCGGCTCGCCATTCGTCCGACTTCCGAGAGCATTATTTGCGACTTTTACAAAAACTGGATCCACTCGCACCGAGACCTCCCCGTCCTCATAAACCAATGGGCGAACGTCCTCCGATGGGAAATGGTGACCCGCCCATTCCTCCGAACCTCGGAATTCCTCTGGCAAGAAGGGCATACCGTCCACGCGACGGCGGAGGAGGCACGCGCCGAGACTTTGCAAATGCTCGACGTTTACCAGGATTGCTTCCACGAGATGCTCTCGATTCCGGTTTTGACGGGAATGAAAAGCCCGTCCGAACGTTTCTCCGGCGCGGTCGAGACGTATACGTGCGAGGCGCTCATGGGAGATGGGCGGGCTTTGCAGGCGGCGACGAGCCATGATCTCGGCCAAAACTTTGCGAAGGCTTTCGACATTTCTTTTCTGGATGAGAACCAAAACCGCGTACGCCCGTACCAGACTTCGTGGGGCTTCTCGACGCGGGTCATCGGAGGTTTGATATTGGTTCATGGAGATGACCGGGGATTGAAATTGCCTCCGAATCTCGCACCCACGCAAGCCGTCATCGTCCCGATATGGCGCGGGAAGAACAAACCCGAGGTTCGCGAAGAGGCCGAGAGTCTCTTCGCGGAACTCAAGGAATCGGGGCTTCGCATGGAGGCCGATCTCGACGAGGAGCATTCGCCGGGCTGGAAATTCAACGAGCACGAATTGCGCGGGGTTCCCGTCCGCGTCGAACTCGGGCCGAAGGACATCGAAAAGGGGCAAGCCGTCCTCGTGCGGCGTGACACGGGTGAGAAGGAGTTCGTGGATCGAAAGTCCGTCGCGGCCCGGCTCTCCGAACTCATGGTCGAAATTCAGCAAAACATGCTTTATCAGGCGTCGCAGTTCCGCCACGCGAACACCCATCAAGTCGAGACGTACGACGAATTCAAAGAGACCATCGCCGAGCGGCGGGGCTTCGTCGTCGCGCCGTGGGACGGGACGGAGGAGACCGAACAAAAGATAAAAGACGATACGAAGGCGACGATCCGGCTCCTTCCATTCGAGCGGGAAGAGGGGGAAGATCTCGTTTCCGGCAAGCCGGGGAAGACCGCCGTGTTCGCCCGCGCATACTGAAAGAGAGGGCGGTGCTTTCAGCGTTTCACGAGGCCCATCTCGACGGCTTTGACGGCGGCCTGCGTCCGGTCGGAGACGCCGAGTTTCTGGAGGATATGCCGGAGGCTCGCCTTCACGGTGCTTTGGCTTACGTGGATGGCGCGCGATATTTGGGGGTTCGTCTCCCCGAGCGCGAGGCGGTGGAGGATCTCGACCTCCCTCGTGGTCAGAGGGTCTTCGAGGGGAGGGTGCGCGACGCTTTCTTTCTCCTCACCGACCCTCTGCAAAATTTGTATGGCGAGGTTCCCGTCGAGGGGATGGTCGCCTTCGAGGACGCCCCGGACCGCGGCGACGAAATCCCGGCGCGCCGTGTCTTTGAGGAGATACCCCGCCGCCCCCGCTTTCACCGCCCGGAGAAGATAGTCCGGGTCGGCGTATGTCGTGACCATGAGGACGATGGTCTTCGGGTTCTCGGATTTCAGGATACGGGTCGCCTCGAGTCCGTCCATCTTCGGCATCCTCACGTCCATGAGGACGAGGTCGGGGCGGAGGGCGCGGCAAAGCTCCACCGCGCGCGCTCCGTCCTCGGCCTCTCCGACGACTCCGAGGCCGGGGTCGCTCTCGACCATCGCCCGGATGCCCTCGCGCATGAGGTCGTGGTCGTCGGCTATGAGGATGCGGGCGTCTTCAGCCATCTCCGCCTCCGTCCTTCGAACCCGCTTCGACCGTTACTTTCGTCCCGTGTCCGACTCGGCTCTCGATGCCGAAGGCTCCACCGACGAGGGCCGCCCTCTCGCGCATGCTCGAAAGCCCGACCCGCTCTCCGGGGCCGCCGTTTTGGACGCACGCCGGATCGAAGCCCGGCCCGTCGTCGGCGACTTCCAGCCGAACCTTCTCGCCGCCGTTTTTGAGCGAGACGCGGGCTGAGGCTCCGGGCGCGTGCTTTCGGACGTTGTTGAGGGCTTCCTGCGCGACGCGGTAAAGTGCCGTCTCCACGTGCGCGGCGAGCCGCGCGTCCCCGATGCTCTCCCGGTACTCGACCGACATGCCGTCCTTTCGGAGCGTCTCGACGTGGAGCCGCGGCGCGGCGGCGAGGCCGAAGTCGTCGAGGACGGTGGGGCGGAGGTTCGAGATCACACGCCTCGCCTCGCCTCCCGTCTGGCGTACGAGATCCATCACCCGCTCGATGTCGACCCTCGCCTCGGGGGACGCGGGGGGATGGTCCTCGATGAACGTCCGGAGCCTTTGGTGGGCGACGAGCGATATCTGCGCGAGCCCGTCGTGCACTTCATAGGCTATGCGCTTCCTCTCTTCTTCCTGCGCGGTGATGAGTTTGCCGACGAGCTCCTCGAGGCGCCGCTCGCGCTCGGCGAGGTCCGAATAAAGGCGGGCGTTCTCCAACGCGCTCCCCGACTGGTTCCCGAGGCTCGCGAAAACGTCGAGGTTCTCCCTCCCCCCGAGTCCTTCATTTCCGAAAGCCTCCACAAGCCCGACAACCCGCCGCCCGACCGTGAGCGGGAGGCATACGCCTTCGGGGGCGAGGCCGGGTTTCTCCGCCTGTCGAAACGCCTCCGGCATCCCGGACGCGAGCGACTTCCCGCGAGCCTCCCTCCGGGCGGAAGTCCGCCGGAGACCCTCCCATTCCTCCTTCGGGCCTCGCGTTTTCCAGACTCGGAGGGTTCCGTCCGGCTCGGCGAGGTCTATGGTGGCGGCGCGGAGTCCGAAGAGTCCGGACATGATTTCGAGGAGGCGTTCGCCGCGGGTGTCGAGGTCGAGGGTGGAGGTGAGTATTTGCCCGGTCTCGTACAGCGCGAGAAGCACGTTCAGGCTTTGCTTGAGTTCCTCCTCGGCCTCTTTCCTGGCGGTGATGTCGGCCATGATCCCCTGCCAGTAAAGCGGGTTCCCTTCTTCGCCGCGGATGAGAACGGCCTCGTCGCGCACCCAGAAAACACGCCCGTCTTTCGCCACCCTCCGGTGCTCGACGGAGTACGGCCGGCCCGTCTCGTCGGTCTCGGCGTCCTCGGCCATGACCCACTCGCGGTCGTCGGGGTGGATGGTTTCGGAGCGGAGCGGCGGGTCGTGCATATATTCCTCGACTGAATAGCCCATCATCGCCTCGAACTGCGGGCTGAGATACTCGAGGGCGGGGCTTTCGATCCCTTGAACGTACGTCACGACCGGAAGCTGCTCGACGAGGGTTTTGTATCTCTTCTCGGCCTCTTTCCGCTCGGTGACGTCGCGGGAGTTTATGACGACGCCCGACACGCCCGGCTCGTCGGAGAGGTTCGTGAAAACCGCGTCGAGGTGCCGCCACGCGCCGTCCTTGCGCCGGAACCGGAACTCCGCGGCCGCCGTCGCCCCCGGCTTCGCCCGGACTTTCTCCAAAGTCTCGGAGAGGAGCGGCTCGTCGTCGGGGTGGACGTGGATGGGAACCCTCTCTTCGACGAGCTCCCCGGCTCGGTATCCGAGGATGTCCTCGACGGCGGGGCTGACGTACGCCACGCAGCCGCTCTCGTCGAGGAGCGTCGTTATGTCCGACGACCTTTGCACGAGCGAGCGGAACCGGCTCTCCGAGAGGCGCATGAGTTCCTCGCTGTCCTCCGCCTCGGCGAGCGCGTCCATAAGCTGCGACGTCCTCTCCTCGACCATCCTCTCCAAACCCTCGTTCAGCCGCCGAACTTCCTCCTCGGCCTCGCGCCTGCGTGTGATGTCCGAAAGCACGCATTGCCAGAGAAGGGGATTTCCTCCTTCGTCGCGCACGAGCGCCGCGTCGTCCTTCACCCATAAAAAGTGGCCGTCTTTGTGGCGCATCCGGTACTCCATCTCGAACGTCTCGCCGGTCTCGTCGGTTCGGACATCTTCGGCGAGGACGTTTTCGAGGTCATCGGGGTGGACGAGTGAGTTCCAGAAATGCGCGTCGGAGGTGAACGATTCGGGGGGATGGCCGAGGAGGTGTTCGATCTGGGGACTCAAATAACTCCACGAGCCGTTCGACATCGTTCCCGGCGCGTCCTCCGGGGCGGGGACGAGCGTGTAGTTCACCGACGGGACTTGCTCGACGAGCGCCCGGTACCTCTCCTCGCTCTCCCGGAGTGCGTTTTCTATCCGAACCCGCTCGCTCACGTCGCGGGCGTGGACGACAACGCCGCCGATGGCTTCGTCGTTGGCGAGGTTCGTCGTGGCGCATTCCAGCCAGGCGAATGAGCCGTCCTTTTTCTGGTACCGGATCACAGGCGCCTCGTGGCGGTGGCGGCTCTCGACTTTCACAGCCTCGGCCTTCGACGTCGCCCGGTCGTCGGGGTGGATGAGATCCGGGACGAACCTCCCGACGAGTTCCCGAGGCTCGTATCCCATGACCTTCTCGACGGAGGGGCTCGCATAGCGGATGGTGTTGTCGAGGCCGCATATCGTCACGACGTCCTGACCGTTCTCGATGATCGCCCGGAACCGCGCCTCGCTCTCGGCGAGCTTCCTCTCGGCCTCGACGCGGTCGGTGACGTCGCGGCTGTGGATGGCGACGGCTCGTATCTCCGGGTCGTTCATGAGGTTCGTGAACACGCTTTCGAGGTATACCCACGAGCCGTCCTTGTGGCGGTACCGGATCGCGGGCGCGTCGGTGACGTCCGGGTCGGAGGAGACCCTCGCGGCCCACTCCGCCGCCATTTGCAGATCGTCGGGGTGGATGACGCTCGGGACGTACAGCCCGACCATCTCCTCGGGGTCGTAGCCGAGGATGCGTTTGTATGACGGGCTGGCGTACAAAATAGTGTTCGCGTCGGAGCAGAGCGTGATCATGTCCTGCGCCCCCTCGACGAGCGCCCGGAATTGCGCCCCACTTCGCCGCAAATCGTCGCGGACGCGCACCTTCTCGCTCACGTCGCGGAAGTGCCACACGAGGCCGCCGACTGTGGGATCCACCACCAAATTACTCACGACGACCTCGAAGTGCCGCCACGACCCGTCGGCGTGGAGGAGCCGGGCTTCGATCCTCCCGGTCGAAACCGGATTTCTCCGCACTTCTTCGAGCTTCGGTCCGGCCCATGCGAGGTCGTCGGGGTGGATGTATTCGGAGAGAGGCATCCCGGCCATCGCCTCGGGGTTCCGTCCGAGGTGTTCTTCGATTCCCGGCGCGGCTCGCATGATGGCTCCGTCGCCCCCTTCGACGAGATGGAAGTCCACGGAGCGGAGGGGGGTGCCTCCATAGCGCCGCTCGGCCCACCGTGAGATTTGCTCGTCACGCTCCGTCTCGTCCCGGCATTCGACCCGGACGTCGAATGAGCCATCGCCGTCCGGCGACTCGGAGATCGAGACCATCGCGAGGAAAACCGTGCCGTCGCCGCGGAGGAGGCGAAGCTCGCCGCCGAAGCCTTCGCCGCTCTCGAGCCTCGCCCACGCCGAGCGCGAGGCGGGGCTTTCCGGATCTAGGATGTCGCGGAATGGCATGCCCACGAACTCGTCGGCGCTCCTTCGCCGGAAGATTTCGCTCGCCGCGGCGCTTGCGTGGATGAATGCACCTTTCCCGTCCACCGAAAAGGAGCATTCATCGCGTGGCGAATGCTCCGGCAAACCCGAAACGCTGGCTTTGTGTTCCATGCGCGCGACCCCGTTGTAAAGTTTCCCGACCTTCTCCGAAAAGCCCGTCCCGGCCTTCGCGGTCCTTCGCCGTGAATAATGATCCTTCGCGCGGCTCTTCGCCTCACTCAAACTACGTATTTTTGGCTGTTTTCAGGAAAAGAGCGAGGGAGCGACGCGATCCTCCACGCTTTCGGCGGAGGCCCGAGTTCCGTCTCCGACCCGCTTCTCGTCTTCGGCGGGAAACGTGGAGGCGCCTTCGGTCGTCTCTTCTTTCCGTCCTTGTTGAAAGGCTGGCAAGCTGAAATGCGTGGGTCGTCCGGGGAGCGGTTCCGGACATTCCGCCATCACCCGAATCGCGTATTTTCGGTATTCGGAGCCTCGCTCGCCTTGACGAAGGGCATGTCGGTGATTTAGCATCCAAACCTAGCGCAGACTCGCATCGAGAGCGGCGGAGGGAACTGGCCCATTGAAACTGCGGCAACCGGCGGCAGCATCAGCCACAAGGTGCCAAATCCAGCAAGGCGTGAGCAACGTCCTGAAAGATGTGGAGAGCCTGAGACGGCTTCTTCTTCAAGGAGCGGGTCGCGCGAAGGGTGTGGACCGACGGTGAACCTCGGTTTCCACCGCGGCGTGAAACGCGACTTTTCTGAGAGGAGGCTGCATTACTAACAGGTATGACACTAGACCAAAGGATCGGGGCTAATCTCCCGGTCCGATCCGGGTCAGACTCCCATCGCCTCCCCATAGGCTCCTTCGAGCCGGAACTCGGGGGCCGCCTCGACGAGGTTTCCCTCGCCTACGAAACATGGGGCGAACTCGACGCCTCGGGGACGAACGCCGTCCTCGTGACGCACGCCCTCACCGGCGACCCGCGCGCCGCCGGAGGCGCGGACGAGTCGCACAAGCGAGGCGGATGGTGGGAACCCGTGATCGGGCCGGGCCGCCCCATAGACACAGACGAATACTTCGTAATATGCTCGAACGTCCTCGGGGGATGCGCCGGAAGCACCGGGCCGGAAAGCCCGGACCCGGAGACGGGCCGCCCATACGGCATGCGATTCCCGACCGTCACGATCCGCGACATCGTCCGGGCGCAAAAACGCCTCCTCGATGGCCTCGGTATTAAAAAGCTCGCGATGGTCGCGGGTGGCTCCATCGGCGGTCAGCAAGCCCTCGAATGGCCCATCGAGTTCCCGGATTTCGTGGAGAAATCCCTCGTCGTCGCGGCGACGGACGCGCTCGGGCCGCAAGGTCTCGGGATGAGTGAGATCGGGCGCCGGGCCATCACCGCCGACCCGAACTTCCAAAACGGAGATTATTACGGAACCGGAAAAACCCCGGACTCCGGCCTCTCCATCGCCCGCATGGCCGGGATGATGACGTACCAATCCGCCGAGTGCCAGTCCGAGCGTTTCGGGCGAAACTCCGCGACGAGCGGGAGGAGCCGCATGGAAAACCCCGGCGGAACCTTCGACGTCGAATGCTATCTGCAATATCAAGGGAACGACCTCGTCGGACGCTTCGACGCGAACTCGTATCTTTATCTCCTCCGAGCCATGGATCTTTACGACGCCGCCCGCGGATATTCTTCCCTCGAAGAAGCGTTCGAACGAATTCGGGCGGAGATGCTCTTCGTCGGCATATCGAGCGACTGGCTTTTCCCGGCGAGGGATGTCGAGGCGACGGCGGAGGTCGCGGCGAAAGCCGGGGCGAAGGCGAAGTACGTCGAGATGGAGTCCATAAACGGACACGACGCTTTCTTGAAAGACTGGGACGAATTCAATGCGGCGATATCGCCCTTTTTGGAAAGGGGGTGATGGGGTGTATTCGTGTACGAGATCGGCCACTCTCGCCGGACGAACTATCACGTCGAAGTAAAGGTCGTGATAGTGAACCGGAAAGAGGAGCGGAAATGAAGAAGGAAGCACTCGTGATCAAATTCGGCGGAACTTCCGTCGGAAGCGGAAAGGCGTTCATTCGCGCCGCCAAAATAGTCGCCGACGAAGCGAAGACGCGCCCCACAGCCGTCGTCGTCTCGGCGATGAGCGGCGTCACCGACACCCTCCTCGGACACGTCGGCACGACCGGATCCTCCGGGCGAATGACCCGCCGCGCCTCCGAACGGACTCCGACCGTAGCCGCGCGAGAGGGGCTTTCCGAGCTTCACCGCACACTTTATACACGCCACCTCATCGCCGCCCGCGAAGCCGTCGCCGAAGCGCATTTCCCGAATGTCGAGCGGCGCGTCCTCGCCCTCCTCGGAGAGCTTATGGAAAAGATGAGCGATGAAGGCATGGCCTCCGACACCCGCGCCGCCGAGGTCGCCACCCACGGCGAGAGGCTCTCCGCTGAAATTCTCGCCGGGGCCATAAAAAGCCTCGGGGTGGACGCCTCGGTCGCCGAAGACCCCATCGCCACCGAGTCGGAGGCCGACGGCGAGGCGGATATTTGCCCGGACGCCACCCGCGAGAGATGCCGCCGGAACGTCGCCCCGATCCTCGACGGCGGCTCGGTCGCGGTCGTGCCGGGGTATGTCGGACGTTCGCCGGAGGGGGGGATCACGACGCTCGGGCGGGGAGGCTCGGATCTTTCGGCGACGGCTCTCGGTCGGGGCGTCGGAGCCTCGGAAGTATGGATCATGACGGACGTGGACGGCGTTCTCAGCGCGGACCCCCGCCTCGTCCCGGACGCTTCGCTCATGCCGAAGCTCTCGTACCGCGAAGCCCGCCTCTTCGCCGAACTCGGCGCGAAGGTCCTCCATCACAAAACTATGGAGCCCGTCGCCGACGCGGGCATCGAAGTCCGCGTCGGAAACACTTTCAACCCGGGATGCGACGGAACTCGCGTCTCCGGCATCGAAGACGGCGAGGGAGTGCGGTGCGTCGCGCTCCGGCGCGAGCTTCGCTTCGAGGTGCCGTGCGCGAGCGGGAAGAAGAGCGAAGCCGCGATGGTCGTCGGCATCGGAGTCCCGAGTTCGGACGACCTCTCCCGCGGACGAAGGAGTTTGCGGAAGGCCGGAATACCCGTCCTTCATTCCGGCTCCGCGCCCGCCGGACTCGTTTTCTCGGTCTCCGAGGAGCACGCCGAAGCCGCCCTCCGAACCCTCCACGATTCCCTCGTCGCCGGGCGAGAGAGAAGCCTCGCCGGAGAGGCGGTCGCATGA
>JACDAJ010000162.1 GCA_013695475.1 Rubrobacter sp.
CGTCGAGGTCGAGGGACAAATTCCGGATGGTGGAGGCTCGGAACTCCGGCGACACATATAATTCGGGAAAGGAGAAAGGCGTGGCGGTGGCGAAGATTTTGGTTGTGGACGACGAGCCGAACATCCGGGAGGTCGTCGGGCTGTATTTGAGCCGCGACGGACACGCCATCGTCTCGGCCTCCGACGGCGAGGAGGCGCTCGACATGTACCGCCGCACGAACCCCGACCTCGTCGTCCTCGACCTCATGCTCCCCGGACTCGGCGGCATCGAAGTCTGCCGACGCATCCAATCCGAGAGGCGCGTCCCACTCATCATGCTCACCGCCCGAGGCGAGGAGGAAGACCGGATCGTCGGCCTCGGAGTCGGGGCGGACGATTATGTCGTCAAACCTTTCTCCCCGCGCGAACTCGCCGCGAGGGTCGCCGCCGTCCTCCGCCGCGTCGAGGACGGCTCCTCGGGGGCCGGGAAAACCCTCACGTTCGAGGGGATGGAAATTGACCCGAGTACTCGAATCGTCGAGATCGAGGGCGAGGCGATGTCGCTCACGGCCCGTGAGTTCGACCTTCTCCATCACATGGCGTCGAGTCCGGGGAGGGTTTTCACACGAGATCAGCTTATGGAGGCGGTGTGGGGATACGCTTTTTACGCCGAGACGAGTACCGTCACGGTACACATGCGCCGCCTCCGGGAGAAGATCGAAGCCGACCCCTCCCACCCCCGATACCTCCAAACCGTGTGGGGCGTCGGATACCGCTTCCACGGCGGATGATGCGGGTCGCTCCGCTCCGGCCATGAGTTTTTTTCGGACGGCTCTTTTCGCGGTTCTTCTCCTTGTTTTCTCGCTCGCGGCGGCGACTTTCGCGGCGGCTTCGGTGTTCGGGGTTCCGGGTGGGGATCTCCGCTCGGTGTCGCTCCTCCTCGTCGAGGTCGGGGCTGTGGGGACGGTTCTCGCTCTTCTTTTGACGCGGCTCGGGAGGTTCGGCGGTGTTCGGGGGCAGATTTTGGGGACGGCTCTCGTCGGGAGCCTCCTTCTCGCGGGGATGGTCCTCGCGGGGGCGAGGGCGATGTTCATCTCGGCTCACGACCTCTCCATTCTCCTCACCATGCTCCTCTTCGCCGCGCTCCTCGCCACCGGCTTCGCCCTTTTAGGCGCGGCCCCTCTCGCAAAACGCATCGAGCGCGTGCGGGAAGGAACCGAAAAACTCGCCGGAGGAAACCTCGAAACCGAACTCCCCACCGACGGCCACGACGAGCTTTCGAGGCTCGCGGAGGATTTCAACCACATGGCCCGAAGACTCGAAGAGGCATCGTCTCGCGAGCGGGAACTCGAACGGAGCCGCCGCGACCTCATAGCCGCCGTCTCGCACGACCTCCGAACGCCGCTCGCCTCCGCGCAGGCCCTCATCGAGGCCGTCTCCGACGGGGTCGCCGAAGACCCGGAGACCGTCCGGCGGTATCTCCGTTCGGCGCGGGGTGAAATATCCCATCTCTCGCGGCTCGTTGACGACCTCTTCGAGCTTTCGCGCATAGACTCCGGCTCCCTCGAACTCACCCTCGAAGAAGCGTCGCTCCGCGACCTCATCTCCGATACGCTCGCCGCCTTCCAGCCGGAGGCGAGGAAGCGGGGCGTCTCCCTCGACGGGGCGTTCGCCGACGGCATAGACCCGGTGCTCATGAACCCGCCCCGCCTCCAGCGCGTGTTTCAAAACCTCCTCTCGAACGCACTCCGCCACACGCCCCCGGACGGGTCCATACTCATCCGGGCCGAGCCACATGGCGATGCGGTTCGCATCGAAGTCTCCGACACCGGGGAGGGCATTTCCTCCGAAGACCTCCCCCGAGTTTTCGAGAGGTCGTTCCGGGGTGAGAAGTCGAGGGTTCGGCCATCCTCCGACTCCGGCGCGGGCCTCGGACTCGCCATCGCGCGCGGCCTCATCGAGGCGCACGGTGGCTCGATCTCCGCCGAGAGCCGCGAAGGCTCCGGCTCGAACTTCCGCTTCACCCTCCGCCGCGCATAAGCTCGCTTCGCTTTCAGCTTGCCGGCTTTTTCGGTGCGTCCACGTTTCGACTTCGTTCCCCATGCCATCGCCGGAGGTTCCGAAGAGCCGAATTCGCCGCGCGAGACGGAGGATTCCGGGGGATCCGGAAGGCGAAACGCGCCCTCCGACCCTCCGAACCGCCCCGGCCTTCCGTCTTCGGGCGACTCCATTATTGAGACTCTCGTAAGAACGTCGCAATCGGGACGTAATTTCCTCCGCATAAAGTGGTGGCGCACTCGAAAAACAAGCGAACGGAAGGAGTCGAGATGGCGGACACGGTTATGAGGACGGTCATGGGCATCCTCGCGGGTTTCTTGCTCATGATGCTCGTCGTGATGATGGCCGTGGCATTCGGCTATATGGGATGAAGGCGACGCGCTTTTTCTCCATACCCCGCTCCCTCGTATGCCCCGCGTGCGGACGAGGCGAACTTCATACGTTCGGGCGAATGTCGGTTCGCTGTGATTCGTGCGGATGCTTCATCGGGGGCGCGATGCTCGAAACCCTCCACCAGATAACCTCCCTTCCGGAGCCACTCGGTCTCCACGCATGCGAATGCGGACACCCCGAAATGCGCCGCCTCTCCGACGGCATCCTCCATTGTCCGACATGCGGAGCGGAAGTCCTTCCCATCGAGGACGGGAAACGGTCGCAAACCTTAAATTTCCATTACGAATCGGCGGATTATGGAGGGGGACATTGCCCCGACGGTCCACCCGTGCCAAACTCTTCCCGCCGATGAACGGAACAAAAACCACAATACACGCGATATGCGGCGAGGAAAGCCTCCGTACTCGTGTCTGAGACGACGCTCCTCGTCGCGCTTCTCGCGGGGGCAGCGTCGTTTTTGTCGCCGTGCATGCTGCCGGTGATCCCCGCCTTCCTCGCGCAATTGGCCGGGACTTCCCTCGCCCTCGACGAACTCCGCCGGCGCGACATGCTTTTGAGCGTCGCGTTGTTCGTGGCGGGCTTCTCCGTCGTGTTCTCCGTCCTCGGGGTGGTTCTCAGCGCGGCTCTCGCGGAGGTCGCCACGGAGGCGATCACATGGCTCTCGCGCATGGCCGGAACAGTCGTCATCCTCCTCGGACTCCATCTCTCGGGCCTCCTCCGACTCCCTTTCCTCGACCGCGAGTGGCGGATGGGGCGCTTTTCGCCGGGACGCTTTTCGCCGGAGCGATTCACGCCGCTTGTTTTCGGGGCTTCTTTCGCGGTGGCGTGGACGCCGTGCGTCGGGCCGATCCTCGGTGGCACGCTCGTCCTCGCGGCCTCGCAGCCGGCCTCGGCGCTCCCGCTTCTTTTGGCGTATTCGGTCGGACTCGGGATGCCGTTTCTTCTCGTCGGACTCTTTCCCGCGAGGGCTTTCGGTTTTATGAAAAGGCATCGGAGGTTCGCGGCCCGGATGCATGCGGCGTTCGGATTCGTCCTCATTGCGATGGGGGTTCTCGTGTTCACGAACAAGCTCAGTTTGCTCGCCAATTTCCCGATGATCAAGGAGGTCATATTGTGAGGCGCATAACGACGAAGCCGCTTTTATTATTGTCCACTCTCGCGGTCACAGCGGCGGCGATCCTCTTTCTCGAAACCCGCTTCGACACCGCCGAAACCACCGCCCGTCCCGTCGCCCAAACCGTCGTCGAAGCCGCGCCTCCCGAAGCCCCGACCCCTCCGATGGAAGAAACACAGGGAACCGAAAACGCCGGGGAGTCCGAGATGGTCGAAGAGTCGGCTCCGGCGCCCGACCCGAACGCCGAGCGCATATCCGAAAAAGAAGCGGAGTATGAGCGGGCGGCGGAGATAGTGGGGCCGACGGGGTTTGTGAACACCGATGGGGTGACGATCGGGGAGAACCTCGGGGAGAAAGTGATACTCGTGGATTTCTGGACGTACTCTTGTTACAACTGCCAGAATACACAGCCATATTTGAACGCCTGGCATGATGAATACTCCGACGACGGACTCGTCATCATCGGGGTTCACAAGCCCGAGTTCGAGTTCGAGAAGGACTATGCGGGCGTGGTCGAGGCGGTGGGGCTTGCGGGCATAAAATACCCCGTCGTCCTCGACAACAACGACGCGACGTGGGACGCATACGACCAGCGTTTCTGGCCGACGATGTATCTCGTTGACTCGGACGGCTTCATCCGATACAAGCATATCGGCGAAGGCGCGTACGACGAGACGGAGGCGAAAATACGGGAGCTTCTCGCCGAGCGCGACCGGATAGGCGAAGGCTCGGAGACATAGTCGCCCGCGAGGTTTCACAGCGAATTGCGGAAGATCGAGCCTTCGAGGGCCGGGCTTCGGGAAACTCCGTCCCGGACAGACCGGAAAAGCCTCGCCGCCGAGGAAGGCGGGCCGACCTTCATAAACTCCGCTTCCGGAGGGGGACACGAGGTTCGGTGGCGGGCTTTTCCGGTGGCTGAAAGCGAGTTTCGCTCTTATCCGATCAGCAGGTCAGCCGAAAACAAAAAGCTGAAATGCGAAATGCGCGGGTTTCGTAAGAAAATAACCTCACGAAACCCGTTGAGAATCCCTGTTTATTTCCCGGTTTCGCCCCGTTGTTTATCCGGCTTTTTCTGGCTGTCTGCGGCGTTAGAAATACCTTTGTGGGTCTGGTACACTTTTCCCGCTCCAGATTCGGAGCGAGTCCCTCGCGGGGGCGTAGTTCAGTTGGTTAGAACGCCGGCCTGTCACGCCGGAGGCCGCGGGTTCGAGTCCCGTCGCTCCCGCTCTTTTAGTAATTAGCTTTCAGCCGTCATCTTTTTATTTTGGAGGTATTTCATGGCAAGTCCGGTTGTTCTCACTTCAGACAATTTCGAAGAGGAAGTCATAAATTCCGACACGCCCGTCCTCGTGGATTTCTGGGCGGAGTGGTGCGCTCCATGTCGGCAAGTCGCACCCGTCATTGACGAAATAGCGAGCGACTATG
>JACDAJ010000206.1 GCA_013695475.1 Rubrobacter sp.
AGTCCAGTCCTCGGGGGAATGCTGAAAAATATCTGAGCTACCGCGAGGCGTGGGCACGGATCAAGGCTGCTCAGGGACATGGCTTCTACCTTGAAGCAGTTACGATCGAGGAGAGCATCATCTCCGACCGGCTCATCCGCTACCTCCTAAGCGTGAACGCGATTGAGTTGAAGGATGATTCTCACCGGTACCCTCCATTCGGTCAGCTCATCCAGCTCTGGAAGCAGGAGCGTCCAGAGCCGATCACCTCTCGAGGAGTGGACAACCTGCAGGAGGCGGTAGACCACTGGAGAAGGCACCGTAACAACATCGTGCACGGGCTGGTGAAGTCGAATCCTGGTACTCCGACAGAAGATATTGACGATTTCCTCTGGGCCGCTCGCCAAGCGGCAGCAGAGGGAGAAAAGCTCGCGAAAGCGGTCAGCCAGTGGTGCGCAAAGGTTGTCCCTCGATCTCCGCGGGAAACGCGAACAAAGACGTCAGAGGCCGTGACTAGCGCTTCGATTTCTCCGGAAGAGCAGCGACTCACCCGCTTGCTCGGTCAACTTGGCTTTTCAGCGCCAATCCATGTACGTGGTCGCACATCTGTGGCCGATCTGTTCAAGCAAAAAGAACGATGTGGTGTTTACGTCCTCGAGTTCGCAACGGGTGAACTCTACGCCGGCAAGGCACGAGACGTGACTCGACGCTTCGTGCAGCACTCGAAGACTCATGATGATATCGAGCGGCTTGCGTTCATGCGCGTCTCCGAAGCCGAACTGGACACGGCGGAGCGTTCTGTGATCAAGCGGCTGGAGGAAGGTAAGCCGCTTCGCAACATTACCTTTACTCGGCTCCCCGCGGGCGAGACGGACTTTGATCTCGTGATGAGCCACGAAGAGCAGATGCGGTGGCGAGCCGATCTGTCTTTCCAAGACCTCTCGGGCCCTCGTCTTGTCGATCCGGTCCTCCGGCGCAAGTACTCCCGTCGCTATCGCCAGTTCGAGAGGCTGGGATCTGCCGAACGAGTGAGTGATGTACTCCGCACATACGTTGATGCAGCCATACCTGTACCCCGACGCAGCGAAGTCGCCTTTTGGGCTGTCACCTGCCTGCCTTCGGTCGGAATGCCTGCACGCATCAACATCAACTGGCAGGAAGTGTTCAACGTCCACGGTCACGACGCGGATCTCTGGTGTTCGATCTTCATGGCCGCGTCTCCGTTCGACGAGTGGTCACAAGAAAGATCAGACAAGCTTTATGAGCGGTATCTGACGCTCCAGCCGACAGACCACTGGTACAAGCCGGGTGGAGAGGATCAGCTCAACTTCTACATCCGTGCGGACGAGGTCGAGTCCTTCGTCACTGATCCTGAGGTCTTACCTGCCATTCGTGAGTTCAACCTGCGGTTGATGCGGCGAGGACCCTGCATATACGGCCGGTATCATTGCATGGATCTCGTGGACCGGCTGTTGGAAGAGAAAGAGCGTGGTGAGGAGTTGCCAGCCGCGGTGCCCACGTGAATGGCACGGGTAAACATTACTGCGTAAACCCTGCAAAGCAACTATTTACCGCCTAACGATGCGCTGCAAGCGACGAGGGGCCGGCCCATCCGTGCATCGCTGGAGTGAGTCGCACGGGCACGCTCGTCGCTCGTTGCAAGCGGTTGCGCTTCTCGCCTCTCGCGCCTGAGCCGCAAGCTGTTAGGCTTTGTATTAGCATGCTACACGGAGCCCGTTTTGTTTTCCCTTTGATCATCATTTGATAGGAGCGAAGTGGATGGCCTGTTCACGTGGCAAGGCATCACCGAACCGCCATACCCAGTTGCGACTTTTCGCGAGTTCCGGCGGATTCTGCCAGCATCCGGGCTGCCTACGTCCGCTCTTTCTCGACGTCGGGACGGAGACCATCCACATAGCGGAAATGGCTCACATTTTCGCGGCATCAGACGAAGGCCCGCGAAGCACCCAAACAATCACGGAGGAGGAGAGGGGGCGGTATGAGAACATCGTTCTGCTCTGTCCTTCGTGCCACACGATCGTAGACAAGGCTCCCGGTGCCTTTCCTGATCAGACGATGAAGCAGTGGAAGGAGCAGCACTCGCGGCGGATCGCCGTGACGTTTGGCGCAGTGACTTACGCCGACCGAAAGTCGGTCTCGGAGGCATTGCGCCCGCTGCTGTTGGAGAATAGAACAATTTTCAATGCCTACGGACCTGACCAGGAGTACCGCTACGATCCAGAAAGCGAAAAAGCAGATGTGTGGCGCCGGAAGATGTTATCGCGTATCCTTCCGAACAATCGGAAGATCCTGGCAATTATTGATGCAAATCGTGTTCACCTCACCGGTAGTGAGGAGCAGGTTGTCGAAGAATTCCGGCAGCACGTTGATGATCTTGAAGCGCGCCACGTGGGTGACGGGATTATCGGGACCGGAGCAACCTTCCCGCCCCTATTGAATCAGGTTTTCACGAATGCCTATGAGTGATGGCGAATCTTGCTGGACGGGACGATCGGTCGCGACCAAGATGCGTGCGCACTCTGAGATCACCGAAGCAAGTGCGCTCACAGACAGGCACGTGAGGCTGGTGCGAATGGAATGGGCACCTGTGATCGTTGGAACAGCGGCGGCGGAGCGCCTTGACGCATCAACGCTCATATCGCTTCTGCAGTTCGAAGAGCCCATTCACTTCGTGGTCAACGTACCAAGAGAATCATACATCGCCGGGGACGCGATTGCGCTCTCGGAACGCAAGTCCGTTCCTGTGGGTAGCTTGGGCGACCTGATGCGTGCCGTTTCCCTACCTGACGTGCGCAAGTACGTGGATAAGGAAACGGAATTCATCACCCGTGGGCTCCGGCAGCATACTCGAATCAGTGACTACCATCGCTCTGCTGATCGTGCCTACGAGATCTCTCGCCACGAGCTCCCAAAGATCTCGGTTGTCTTCCTCAACGAGTACGAGATGACCGCTGATCATGTCCGGACAGCGCGTGATCGATATGGCCCGTTCCGCCTCCTTGTAATTACGAATCCGAACGGGCGAGCGACGACCTCGGCGGAGGGTGTAGCTGGATCTCTCGGTATCGAAATCCACAGGTGGAGATCATTTCTCGGGAGACTGAACAGATGAAGAGTACCTCGGCGGTATTTGAGCGGCTCATTGAGGAAGCGCGAGGGCTATCCACAGAAGTTCCAGAGAGCAGGTGGTATGTTTTCGGCTCTGTGCTTCGGAATCCGGAAGAAGCGGAGGACATTGATGTTCTGATCCTCTGTTCGACGGGAGATGATGCGTCGTTTATTCGGAGGCGCTTGCGAGACTTTTGCTTGTCTCACCCGGTGCACCTTCTCTTGGCCACATGGGAAGAGGAGCGGGAACTCCAGTTTGTTGAGACACAGGGGTGTGTTCAGCTTTTCCCAGTCTCTCGGCCAGCCTAACGAGTGGGTGAAGGCGACCGAGGGCGCTGCATGTTTTCTGCCGAGCGGCAGGTCCGGCGTAAGCGCCCTCGGCGCCTTACCCGGGATCGTTAGGTCCTCCAGCAGCTCCGGTCGAGCTCAGCATCAGGCGACGCAGTTCCGATTGGTTGCGTGCTGGGGGAGAGCGCTTGCCAGGGCGAGTGGAGCAGAAGCTGCATGCTCACCCATGCCTGCGCTGCGGAGACTCTGAGATCGGAGGTGCACGATGTGGCGTGTTGTTGCTTTGGC
>JACDAJ010000251.1 GCA_013695475.1 Rubrobacter sp.
CCGAACGCCTCACTCAATTCCCGGGCCGCATTCTGCTCCGTCATAAAGTCCTCCCGAAGTTTCGCTCTCTCCGGCATTCTATACGGAAAGGTCGCTTCGCGGTCGCTCCGCTCCGGTCATTGTTTTCTGGTTTTCGCCAATAACCAACAACGGCGAAGCCGCCCCGTTTGACGACCGCGGAAGTCGGGCATACCGTTCGAGGTCACGCATCTATTTGAAAGGATATTTCCCATGCGAGCTATGATGCTGCCGAAATTCGGCCCCCCGAGCCTCTTCGAGGAACGCGACGACATCGAAAAACCAAAGGCCGGGCCGGGCGAAATCCTCATAAAAATAATCGCCTCCGGCACGAACCCCGTTGACGCGAAAATAAGGTCTGGCGACATCCCCGCCGTCGAACCCCCGGCCATACTCGGCTCCGACGTGTCCGGCACCGTCGAGGAAGTCGGCCCCGGAGTCTCGGACTTCGAGGAAGGCGACGAGGTTTACTACACCGCCGAACTCTTCGGCGAAGGCGCGAACGGGGCCCACGCCGAATATATTTCCGCCCCCGCGAACATCGTCGCGAAGAAGCCGAACTCCCTTTCGCACGAGGAAGCGGCGGCGGTTCCCCTCGCGGGAGGCACGGCGTATGAAGCCATCGTGCGTCGGCTGAAAGTCATCCCCGGCGAGGTCGTCGTGGTGCATGGCGGCGCGGGTGGCGTCGGGTCGTTCGCGATCCAGATCGCGAAGGCTTCCGGGGCGTTCGTCATTTCGACCGCCGGGCCGGGCAACCAGAATGCTTTGCGGGAACTCGGCGCGGACGTGGCCGTGGATTATACGAGCGAGGACATATCGGAGGTCGCGCTCTCGCACTCCGACGGCGGCGTGGACGCGGTTTTCGACACGGTGGGCGGGGACATCATCGCCCCGAGCGCGGAGTACACCCGACCCTTCGGGCGAGCCGCCACCATCGTCGGGGCGGTCGGCGACCTCACGCAAATGTACCTCAAAAACCAGACTCTTTATGGGACGTTCCTGACGCGGGAGAGGCGGCGCCTCGATGAGATAACGCGCCTCGTCGAACAGGGGAAAATAAAGCCGCTCGTGGAGGAAGTCCTCGAACTCTCCGAGGTTTCGAAGGCGCACGAGCGCCTCGACTCCGGCCACGGACGCGGCAAAATGGTTCTCCGAAACGCACGGTAATGAGTCACGCCGAGTCCGGGCAATGGCTCCATCACTCGCTACCGCGAGGGAGACGTCCGTCCGGTGCTTCGCTGGTTTGGTTATTGGTTGTTGGCAAAAACTAAAAACCAATAACCAATAACCGGGAGCGGAGCGACCTATGAAAGCCATCGAAAGGAGTTCTCCGATGGAAACACGACACGATATCGGCGGCGCGGCGACGAGAAAGGACATTGCCCGGCGGCTCGGGGAGGCTCGGGAGAGGACGCGCCTCCTTCTCGAAAGCGTCTCCGATGGGGATCTCGCAAAACAGCATGCCGAGTTCATGAGTCCGCTCATATGGGACTATGGACATATCGGAAATTATGAGGAACTGTGGCTTCTCAACGAGGCGTTCGGGAAAACTTTGTCGGATCGCGAGCTTTTCGATATTTACGACGCCTCGATCCACCCCCGCGAAGAACGACCCTCCCTCGACATGCTCGACCGCGAAGACGCGGGGAAATACCTCGACGCAGTGAGGGATGCGGTCGTCGCCGAACTGGAAGGCGCGGATCTGAACAACGGGGATCGGCTTTTGCGGGGCGGCTTCGTGTATCACATGATCCTCCAGCACGAGGCGCAGCATAACGAGACGATGCTCCAAACCCTCGAACTCATGAACGGCGCATACAAACCGAGGGCGAAGGTCGAGCTTCCGGAAGGAAACCCGCCGGAGAATTCCTCGGTCTTCATCCCCGGCGGCGCGTTCGTCATGGGAACGGACGACGAGGCATGGGCGCTCGACAACGAGCGGAGCGCGCATGAAGTGGACATGGCGGATTTCCACATGGACACGACCCCCGTCACGAACCGGGCGTACATCGAGTTTATCGAGGACGGCGGCTACGAGAAGAAGAAGCTGTGGAAGCCGGAGGGCTGGGATTGGAAGGTCGAGAAGAAGGTGGACGCCCCGAGCCACTGGTACCACAAAGAGAAGCACGACTGGTGGACGAAGCTCTTCGGGTTCGACGAGCCGCTCGACCAGGGCGCGCCGGTGATGCACGTCTCGCACCACGAGGCTGAAGCATTCGCCCGGTGGGCCGGAAAACGCCTCCCCACGGAGGCCGAATGGGAGAAAGCAGCCTCATGGAACCCGGACACCGAAACTTCCACGGGGCTTTTTCCATGGGGCGACGAACCCCCGACACGCGAACGCGCGAACCTCGACCATCTCGCACTCCGGCCCGCGAAGGCCGGGGCGTATCCGAGGGGCGCGAGCGCGTACGGCGTACTCGCCATGATCGGGGATGTGTGGGAATGGACGGCCACGGAATTCCGTCCATACCCCGGCTTCGAGAGCTTCCCATATCGGGAATACTCCGAGGTTTTCTTCGGGGAGGGATACAAAGTTTTGCGCGGAGGCTCGTTCGCCACGAGGCCGGACGCGATAAGAAATACCTTCCGGAATTGGGATCATCCGCATCGGCGGCAGCTTTTCGCGGGGTTTCGGTGTGTTGAATAGCCGTCAGCCATCAGCCGAAGTCCGAGACTTCCCCCCGCAAGCGAAGCGGACATGGCACGGGGCAAACTCGCTGAGCATCTCCAAACTAAATTCGGTGGAATACGGCCTTTCTCCGAGGGCGCGAGCATCCCATCCGCATTCGAGGATGCCTCCGTTGCGGGCCGGGAGGAACGAGTCGCCATGTGAGCCGATCTGCGTCGGCGCGGACACCGACACGTCGAAACGACGGTCAACCGCAGCGTGGAGATGCCTGATCGGCAAGCGATGCGCCGCCGCGTCCGGCCGTCGCCACGGCAGTAAAAAGCTGACGACTGAATGCTGAAAGCCGACAGCTAAATGTGCCGACTCGCCGCATACCTCGGAAAGACGGAAACCTCGCTCTCCTCACTCACGATGGAGGCCGAGCATTCGCTCCTCGTGCAAAGTTACGCGCCGCGCGAAATGCTCTCCGGGGTCGTGAACGCCGACGGGTTCGGTGCGGCGTGGTACGACGGCGCGGACGAGACGCCCGCCGTGTATCGCTCGAACTCGCCGATGTGGGCCGACCGGAGCTTCGCGGGCATTGCCCCGAAGGTGAGGAGCCGCTCCATTTTCGCCGCGCTCCGGAATGCGACTCCGGGGCTTCCGGCGGAGGAGAGCGGGGTTCCGCCATTCGCCTCGGGACGCTTCGCCTTCATGCACAACGGGGCGGTGGACGGGTTCCGGAAGACTGCGATGCGTCCGCTTCGGGACACGCTCTCCGACGAGCGGTATTCGGAGATCCTCGGCGCGAGCGACTCGGAGACTGTTTTCGCGTGCCTCCTCGACCGCCTGGACGCCGGACTCGACCTCCGGGCGGCGATGATCGAGACCATCCGGCTCGTCTCGGAGGTGTGCGAAAAAGCCCGGACGAATGCGACTTTGAATCTCGGGGCGACGGACGGGCAAAGCATGGTCTTCGTCCGTCATTCGACATCGGAGCCGGACAATTCGCTTTATTTCATCGAGGGCGGCGAGGCTTTCCCGGACGCGGTCGTCGTCGCCTCCGAGAGGTTCCACGGGGATGGAAAATGGCGGGAAGTTCCATCGCGGAGCCTTCTTTCGGTAGATGAAAAGCTCGGCGTGAGCATAGAAAAAATCCCAACTTGACGGAAAGGCGGAAACTTCGATGGGCGACAATTACGACGGTTCATTCGACATAACGACGCTCGGCGATGGGGGCGGCGATGAAAGTTCTGAGATGGCTCGGGACATAAAATCCGGGCTTCTCTCGGAGCCGAAGGATATTTCGCCGTGGCCGAAGTATTTGTATGACGACGAAGGGTCGAGGCTTTTCGAGGAGATCACGGGACTGCCCGAGTATTATCAGACGCGGACGGAGTTCTCGATCCTCGAAGAGAGGGCGGCGGAGATCATAAAGCGTTCGGGGTGCCGGGAGATAGTGGAGCTCGGCTCCGGCTCCTCGACGAAGACCCGCGCCCTCCTCGAAGCGATGCTCGAAGCCTCCGGCGGCGACGGCGCCCGATATTCCCCTCTCGACGTGAGCGAAGGCATACTGAAAGAAAGCGGGGAAAAGCTCGACGAGGAATACGCCGACCTCGACGTACACGGATACGTCGGCGACTTCGACGGCTCGCTCGGACAGGTTTTCGACGACCGCGACGGCCGCGACGATGACGAGGCCGGGAGCCGCCTCGTCCTCTTCCTCGGTGGAACCATCGGCAACTTCACGCCCGAGAAGCGCGGGGAGTTTCTGCGTGAGATACGGTCGGGCCTCGCGTCCGGCGACCACGTCCTCGTCGGCCTCGACCTCGTGAAAGACAAAAACACCCTCGAAGCCGCTTATGACGACTCGGCGGGCGTGACGGCGAAGTTCAACAAGAACGTCCTCAAAGTTCTCAACGACAAGCTCGGCGCGGACTTCGATCCGAGTCTCTTCGAGCATCGCGCCACGTACAACGAGGAGATGGAGAGAATCGAGATGTGGCTCGACTCGCATGTGAGTCAAACCATAAACGTCTCCGGCCTCGACGTCCGCTTCGAGGCCGGAGAGGGGATGCGGACTGAGATGAGCCACAAGTTCACGGAAAAGTCCGTCCGCCGGACGTTCGAGGGAGCCGGCCTCGAACTCACCGAGCTATACACCGACGAACGGAGCCTCTTCGGGCTTGCGTTGGCGGGTCTTTAATATTTAGTGATGACCCACACGGCGTGGATGATGCCGGGGATATAGCCGAGGATAGTCAGCAAAATATTGAGCCAGAAATGAAGCCCGAAGCCGACCTGCAAAAACACCCCCACCGGAGGGAGTATGATCGCGAGAATAATCCTAATACCGTTCCCGTTCATTAGTGGCGCAATGAGACCATGCCGAACATAGACTACCCACGGGAAATAGCCGAAGACGAAGAGCAACTGCGGGAACTGGAGAAACGCCATCGCTACACCCACCTGTCTCATAGGGTGAGGATGCTCAGGCTCCTGAAAAACGGCGAGCGTTCGAGTTTGGGAGGCGCCGCCGAGGCTCTGGGATACAGTTGGCGCCAGTGCCAGAGGTGGTTCGCTACATATAGGCGGGAAGGGTTGGAGGGGCTTCTTCTAAGCAGGGTGAGCGAGAGGGGTCCTTCTGAGTTGGTTACGGAGGAGGCGTTCACGCAGATGGAGGATGCGATGAAGCGCGGCGAGATAGCCACGGTCTCGCAGGCGCATCGGTTTCTTTGGGATCGGGGCGTGCATTAC
>JACDAJ010000262.1 GCA_013695475.1 Rubrobacter sp.
CCTATGAAACTCTAGTTAATGACGATCGCGTACTTTGGCCCGATACTCTATCTCTAGCCCGTAACGGCTACCTTTATTTCACCGCCAATCAACTCCACCGTCAGGCGCAATACCAAAAGGGCAAAGACTTGCGCCAAAAGCCTTACAGCTTATTTCGCCTCCGCGTTAATGCCCAACCTGTTCTGTTGAAATAGTTTAAGGGAAAATTTACTATGAAAGCTGTGGTTTTTCACGGTATCGGTGACATTCGTTTAGATAACGTACCCGACGAACCTAAAATTCTTCACCCCAACGATGCAATCGTCCGTCTTACCGCCAGCGCTATTTGTGGTACAGACTTGCACATGATTCGCGGTACTTTTTCGGGAATGATCCCAGGAACAATTTTAGGTCACGAGGGCGTAGGCATAGTTGAAGAAATCGGCGCAAATGTTCGTAACTTAAAAATAGGCGATCGCGTTGTGATTCCGTCTACTATTGGTTGTGGTTCGTGTTCTTACTGCCGTACTGGTTACTATGCCCAATGCGATGAAGCAAACCCCAATGGCCCAAGTGCGGGAACTGCCTTTTTTGGGGGGCCTAAAGATACCGGGCCTTTTCAAGGATTGCAGGCTGAGTACGCCCGGATTCCCTACGCCAACGTTGGTTTAGTCAAGTTGCCCCAGGGTGTAACCGATGACCAAGCAATTATGTTATCGGATATTTTTCCCACTGCTTATTTTGGCGCAGAAATTGCTGAAGTTTCCCCCGGCGATACAGTAGCGGTATTTGGTTGCGGCCCTGTGGGGTTGTTTGCGATCGCTAGCGCTCAATTAATGGGGGCGGGTCGGATTTTAGCCGTCGATACTATTGGTTCGCGTTTGGAGATGGCAAGGGACTTAGGGGCGGAAGTGATTGATTTTAACGCCGAAGATCCCGTTGAGATTATTCAAAGCTTGACAGGCGGTATTGGTGTAGATCGGGCGATCGATGCTGTGGGTGTTGATTCAACTCAACCGCATCAAGGCCCCGCCGCTAAACAAGCGCAACAACAAGCTGAAGAATTTCAAAAAGAAGTCCAGCAAGTTGCTCCGCAAACTAATCCGCAAAATGGCAATTGGAACCCTGGCGATGGTCCTTCGCAAGCGGTAACGTGGGCAGTGCAAGGTTTAGCTAAAGCCGGAACTTTGTCAATTATCGGGGTTTATCCGCCAACTCATCGCTTCTTCCCTCTAGGTATGGCGATGAACAAAAACCTCACAGTCAACATGGGAAATTGCAACCATCGCAAATACATTCCCACGCTTGTAGATTTGGTCGAAACTGGTGCTGTCGATCCCGAAAAAATCCTTACCCAGCGCGAACCGCTTACCTCGGCAATTGACGCTTACAAGGCTTTTGACAAAAGACAACCAGGCTGGATCAAAGTCGAACTTGTCCCAGGAAAATAGCAACTAAATAGGAGATAAATATGAGCGATACAAGTGTAAAAAAAGTTGATTCAACGACTTCTCCCACAGGTCAATTAGGACAAAAATATCTCGCCTCTGGTAAATCTGTATCTATGCGTCTGTGGGAAAACGAGGAACCAACGCCCGAACCAAAACCCCCAGGTATGCGCGAGTACGAAACTGTTGGTTATGTAATTAGTGGCAAAGCTGAACTGCATATTGAAGGACAAATGATTTTGTTAGAACCTGGCAATTCTTGGGTTGTCCCTAAAGGTTCTTCTCATACCTACAAAATCTTAGAATCCTTTACGGCCGTCGAAGCTACAAGTCCACCCGCCCAAGTTCACGGACGCGACGAACAGTAATATGCTTCCTCACTAAAAGCTAACAGCATTGTGGTGGGGACTTCCTAGTGAACAATTGGGGCAATTCAGTTTATGAAAGTAGCATTTTGGGATGAACTATTCATCCCAAAATGCCTTGTAGTTATTCGTCGTAAGTTTCACCGCCAAATGAGTACATTATGGCTGGAAAATTACGATGATAAAGTTAAACGAACCTAAAGCCAGTACTAAAGTCAGAAATTTGGACGTTCTGTACTGTGGAAATTAGGTCGCTCATTTGGTCGGATGTATTTAAGAAGATGTTAGTAAATACTTCTCCCGAATCTGTAGAACCTTGAGATAAAGAATATTGCTCTTGGGATCCGTTAAGCTGGATAGTATCGTAGCTAGAGTTAAAGTCAGTGATTATAGCAAAGCCAATAGCATCAGATTGACTAAAATTGTAGTAGACGTTGTTAGCGTCCCCAAGAATAAAACTATCGCTTCCTTCTCCACCAGTTAAGATATCAATTTCGCTACTCCCAAATCCAAAAGCTGGGACAAAGGGGTCAACGCCTATTAAAGTATCGTTACCAGTTCCACCATTTAGGGTATCGTTACCAACTCCACCAACAAGCAAGTCGTCTCCGCCGTCACCAGCGAGGAAGTCGTTGCCTATACTACCAAAGAGTGTATCTTTACCATTACCGCCACTCAAGAAATCATCTCCAGTTTCCCCATCAGCGTTGTCATCGCCATCTTCGCCAAAGACTTGATCGTTGCCCGAACCTGCAAAGAAGCGATCGTTCCCTGTACCGCCAAAAACTACGTCATTGCCTTCACCACCATTGAGGATATCAGCCCCTTCACCACCAAATATGCGATCATTGCCCGCATCACCAAAAATGCGATCGTTGCCCGCATCACCATTGAGAATGTCATTATCATTCCCACCACTTAAGAAATCGTCTCCACTACCGCCGCTTAGTAAATCATTCCCATTACCACCAAATAGATCGTCTGCTCCTTGCCCTCCATTTATAGTGTCATTTCCTTCTTCACCATCTAAAGTGTCTCTTCCGTTATCTCCATTGATAGTGTCATTGCCAACACCACCGAATACAACATCGAAGCCGTCACCGCCACTAATGAAGTCGTCCCCACCAACAC
>JACDAJ010000300.1 GCA_013695475.1 Rubrobacter sp.
TGGCGCGGTTCGCTAGGAGCAAAGGTTGCTCGGGATTCAGAGTAAGCGCAGCATTATAGTCCACTAATGCCGCTTCCTGCTGCTCTAACATCTCAAACGCTTGGGCACGCGCCACCAAGACCGAGAACTGATCTGGGTTCAGATCGAGAGAGGTGGAGTAAGCATTAACTGCTTCCGTTATCTGACCCATCAGTCGATAACACTGCCCTAGATTTGACCAGACCTCTGGATAGGGTGGACTTAACTCGATAGCTTTTAAGTAGTCGTTTAAGGCTTCATCTAGGTAACCTATCTTCAAATACACATTCCCGCGCTCATTGTAGTACTCGGAGTAATTGGGATCCATAACCATAGCAGCCGTAAAGTGAGTGATCGCCTCCTTAGATAAGCCGGTGGAAGCATAAACCTGAGCGATGTTATATAGTAAGATCGATCGGTGGAGTCGATGCTGACCCGGTCGTAAATAAGTGTTAAGTCGTTCGTTGGCTGTACGGCACAGTTCCACCGCCTCTGCTGACCTTCCCTGACGGTGCCGGACAAACGCTAACCCATTCATGGTAAAGGCGGCGAAAAAATGTTTTTCGTGGGTCGGCAGGTCGATCTGGGTCAAATCTTCCAGACCTCGTTCTAGGTATTCTGCAGCTTTGATCAGATCGTGATTGGGAAGAAAGCGAGCGTACAACATCGCCATCACGTAATAAACGCGAACGAGTTGGCGGGGGTTATCAATCTTCGCTAAGGCTTCCTCTTCTACCACCCACAGTGCCCGCGCCACATCGCCTACAGCAATATAGCAGGCAAAAAGATTGCCAACTATATTCCAGCGTGTTGTGCTGTTCTCACCGCAAAGGCGCTCCAGTTGAGAGGAGACGACCTCACCATATACTAGAGCATCCTCATAAAACCCCTGATGGTTATAAATTCCTAGAGCCTGCACCTGCCATATTAAAGCCTTCTCAGGTTGATCGCTGAGCAGCCAATAGCGGATCAACCGTGGCAAATGGATTTCCACCTCGAGCGTGTCTTGTCTCACCTGCTGTTCAAGTTCTTGCGCCAACCGCGCCATTTCCTCTTTAGAGACTGGAGTCAAAGGCTCGTGGGGAAAGTTCAAGCGCATGCCCGGTCCGACGACTTTGGCGACAAACTGACCGGCTACAGCCTCGCCTGCTCCAGGATCAGTAGCAATAAGCAGGGTCAAATTCAGTTGTTGGCCACGACGGCGCATTAGTTCTGCAAAGAAGCGACGAACCAAAGCCCCAGTTCGATTGTAGCAATCACAGGCGATCACCCAAGGTGAGCCATCAGTGTACTGATACCAAGCATCCAGCAAATCTATTAGCCCATGCAAGATGCGATACGCTCGGTCAAGGGGATAATTACGCACGCTTTCGTCATTTACGGCAGTATCTGTGAGATTTGGATTCCGCACCGATATTTTCCGCCGCAAGTCCGGTAGAACAAGGGTCAATTCATAGCTATGCTTAGCAATCAGTTCTGGCGCACTCTCTTGGATCTGGGGTATTAGTTCGTATAGCCAATCCTTCAAACCGGCCCACACCCCATTCACCTCAGAATCACAAGATAGAAACCAGCTAATCGCCCCGTCACTTTCGGCTTTCTTGAGGTACTGCTGCAAGACATCACGACGGGAACGACCGGGTTCTGCCTCTAGTAGAATTACCCGACCAGTCCATTTCAGAGGCTCTATCAAAATGCTATGCTGCCAGTCCATAAGCGTTTTACCTGCGTATTGTACGTGAATTAAGAATCCAAAGCCAGAAGCCAACGATCTGAGGGATGAGCATCACTGCCATAATCAATGCATCTATAAACGCGTAATGGTTTGCCTGATATCCATTCCTCGAAGCAGCAAAAATCGCCAAATAGTAGTTCCATATCAGAGGGATGCCGATAAAGATTAGGGAGGCCACAGCGGCAGCGCGTCCTATCAGCCAGACGAGCGCATACCAACGAATCACCTGCATCTCTAGTGCTCCAATATGAGACTGATCCACCTTACGCAACGAGGGAATAATCCGCGCCATCTGGTTATGCAGGAATATTTCTGTATCTTTCATCAAGCTCTTACAGTTAAAGAAATTTGCAACAACATAGTAAAAGTCGGTTCGTACAAAGAAATAGCACTGCCAGAGTAGACCCAGCAGATAGGTCAGCAACATGGCTCGACTCAGTTGAAAAACGACCAGATGCAGCACCAGCCACCCACGACTATAGGCAAATAAGATGAGGGTAAGGGCGGAAGCGCATACAGCGTCAAGCAGTGGACCGGCCAGTAATGGCAGGTATCGCTGTTTTCTGGGTACTCCCCAGATACCGGTCATATCTGTCTCTGCCACCAGTACCCACATACGATTGCTGATTCCGAGCCGGGAGGAAACACCGACGGCTCGAGCCGCCACCAGATGAGCCATTTCGTGCAAAAAGACCTTAATGAGGCTTACCATCATCAGGATTAACCCCATCAGCGTGAGGTTTTTATTGAAAAAGTAGGCGCTCCACCCAGGCATAACGGAGGGTTCCACAGCAATTGCAGACAGAGCCAAACCAATCAAGACTCCACAGCTGACCAGTATCGGTCGGCTGAGCAATCTTCGAGCCAGTGATTGCGGAAATTTGGCGAAGTGATAGCGCACTGGCTTTGTTGGTGTAGGACGCAATATGACGGGGGATGTCTTGATAGCGACGGCTGTTTGATCAGACTCACCCACTGCTAGAAACCGGACGAACCCTTTACGCTCTAAGGTATCTAGGAAATCATTCATGTCAGGCACTTCGCTGTACTTCTCTTGATAGAGCGACTGAGCTTGCCCCACCGTCTTGCCGACTGCCAAGAAGTCTAACAACTCTAAAGCGTCAGACGGCAACACCAGGAAAACAGCGGTATCTAAGTGCCCGATGATAACTTCGTCGCCGTCAGGTTGTCGAGTGAATGGATAAACGGAAACCAGAGTGTCAACTGCCCAGTGACCCATGAGAACTAATACCTTTGTTACACGATGATCGGGACTACCTCCCTAAAGGCTGCAGACCCGACCAGAAAGCCTAGTTAGACTTTAAAACGGCCAGCCGCCGCCGCCGCAAAAGAACGGAATGTACAGAGCGGCTGCTGTGGTCTTGACGGTTTCAACGTCGCGAATAGCGAACTTCTTCATTTTCATAGGTGTAGATTTAGCTTGTGTCGTATGCATTAGATTCTCCTATTGGTTGACGATTGGAAATTTAGATTCTATTTAGATAGCATCAATTAATGTGCTACTCTGAATTGCCTCTTCCCATTACCATAATCTGTTATTCAATCTAGTATTTCAAGGTTTTAAGCACTATAAAAGGGACAAAAGTAATGCAGTTATATATTGTTTTACTACCAAATTTACTGCGCTATTTTTACTAAAATAAAAATATTATATTTATTTGGTAAAAACATCGGTTTTTTAATGAAATATATAAAATATTTATGCCTCTCTTTACTTCTTCATTGCTTACTTGATTAATACAAATTAGAAAAATATATAAAAAATCAGCTCAAGAATCCTCTTGGACTGAATGAGAAAAGTTTAGGACTATTTCATTCTGGCGGTAGGAGCAGATCCCATGTTATTCGCCACAATCTGTAGGTATGTGAATATCTTCAGAGCTGGCATTGAGATAAGGACGCTGTAAGTCAATACCTTCACGAGAAAATTGCCCCAGGATAACCGGCAAGGGCACCTCTGGCGAGACATGCCCTTGCTGCCAAGCTTCCAGCAACCCATTCGCTACAATCTGGCAACGGTTCATCCCAAAGCTTTCCTGAATACCAAACTTTTGGTCTGGTTCTTCCGCCAACCCAATCCCGGTACTAGCTGCATGGTGAATAGGGGAACCTCTGACTTAAAGGGGTAGATATAGCGAAGATACTGTTGGCGAATTCAAAAGAGCTATCGAGTTTTCGGTCTAAGTTTCAGAAATCTTGAATAAGCTAATAGACTTCTAAATAGTATAAAATTAAAGTCTAAAATCTTCAAAGTACAAGGACGATGCCTGCGAAAGGATTCCTCAACGAGGAGCAAACAAAAAAATTGCAACAAGCAGTACGGCAAGGTGATTGTCCAAGGCTACGGTCACACGCCCTGATTCTCCTACTGCAAAATGATGGGAAAACCTACCAAGAGATTCAGAGATTTCTTGGATGTGGATATCAGACAGTAGCTCACTGGTGTGT
>JACDAJ010000041.1 GCA_013695475.1 Rubrobacter sp.
TCCTCAAAAAAATAGACAACCTGAGCGAGGAGTACGGCCTCCGCGTAGCCAACGTATTCCACGCCGGGGACGGAAATTTGCATCCCCTCGTCCTCTATGACAATGATGTCGAAGGAGAGGCAAAGCGGGCCGAGGATCTCGCTGGGGCCATCGTCTTCGCGTGCCTCGACCACGGAGGCTCCCTCACCGGGGAACACGGCATCGGCGAGGATAAAAAGAAGTACATGCCGAAGATGTTCACGGACGAGGACATGGATACGATGCAGCTTCTCCGGTGCGCCTTCGACCCGCACCATCTTTGCAACCCCGGAAAAATATTCCCGACCCCGAGGCTGTGCGGGGAACGCCCCGGCCCGTTCAAGATGCATCCGCTCCAAAAAGCCGGACTCGTGGAGCAATTCTGATGGAGACGAAAAAGGTGGACACCCACGGGCTGCAAAACATAGTCGGCGACGAAAACATTCGCGAGGCCACCGAAGACGACGCCATTGACGGCATCCGGCCGTCGCTCGTCGTCGAGCCGGGGAGCGCGGAGGAGACGAGCGAAGTTTTGAAATTCGCCCGCTCGGAGGGACTCGCGGTTTCTCCGCGCGGCGGCGGGACGAAGATGGGGTGGGGGAATCCGCCGAGGGCCGCCGACATCGTCCTCAGCCTTTCGCGGATGAACGAGGTCATCGAGCATGTTCCGGGGGATCAAGTCGTGAGGGTTCGGGCGGGGGCGAAGCTCTCGTACGTTCAGCAAACTTTGTTCCGGGAAAATCAGATGATCGCGCTCGACCCGCCGTACCCGGACGCGACCGTCGGCGGGGTCATCGCGTCGAACGACTCCGGGCCGAGGAGATACAAATACAATACCGTGCGCGACCTCATCATCGGAACGACGGTCGTGCTTGCGGATGGGACGATAGCGAAGTCCGGCGGGAAGGTCGTGAAGAACGTCGCGGGCTACGACTTCGGGAAGCTCTTCGCCGGGTCGCTCGGGACGCTCGGCGTGATCGTCGAGGCGAACTTCCGGCTCCACCCGCTCCCGGAGTCCGCCCGCACCGTCGCCGTCGAGGTCGGAAGCTACGAGGCGGCGCAAGGCGCGGCCCACGCCGTCGTCCATTCGCAGGTCGAGCCAACCGCCGTCGAGCTTCACTGGGACGGCGACAAAAAGCTCGTCTCCGTCCTCCTCGAAAGCATCCCCGAGGGCGTCGAGGCGAAGGAGGAACTCGCGCATGTCCTCCTCAAACCGTTCGGCGAGGTTCGCACATTGAACGACGACGAGTACGACGACCTCGGGCCGGTTCCGCGTCCGTCCGGCGGGAATGGAGAGGTCGCGGTGAAGCTCTCCGCGCCGCCCGCCGAACTCGCTTCGACCATGGAGATAGTTCTCGGCGCCGCCGAGAGGCGAGGTGTGAAGGCTCGGCTTCGGGGTCATGCCGCGACGGCGATCGTCTTCGCCGGGCTTTCGGGGGGCGAAGGTTCCATCGCCGAGGTTGTGGAGGAGGCGCGGGAGATCATGGTTCGGAGGGGCGGGAGCGTCGTCGTGCGCGAAGCTCCGGAGTCGTTCAAAACCAAGGTGGACGCGTGGGGGCCGGCGGGGGATCATCTCGCGCTCTCGCGTGCTTTGAAAGACAAATTCGACGCCGCCGGGACATTGAATCCCGGAAGGTTCATAGGGGGTATTTGATGTCCGACGACAAGCCGAACGTGCCGAACGGCTCGGGAAACACCGGACAGCCGGACGACATATTCGAGACGGTCCGGCAGGCGAACGTGGATGAGGTCGGGGAGGAGGGGACGAAGACCGCCGTCGAGCCGCCGAAGTCCCCGACGAAGGAAGGGAAGACATCGTTTCCGGCCTTCGACGCGCACCATCCGCCGGACAAGGATCTCATAAACGACTGCGTACACTGCGGATTCTGCCTCCCGACGTGTCCGACATACGTCCTCTTCGGAGAAGAAATGGACTCCCCGAGGGGCCGCATATACCTCATGAACAAGGGCCTCACCGAAGAGCCGATGAACGAGCAGATGACGCGCCACTTCGACCTTTGCCTCGGGTGCATGGCGTGCGTGACATCGTGTCCTTCGGGCGTTCAATACGACAAGCTCATCGAGGCCACGAGGTCGCAGGTCGAGAGGCGGTACGAGCGTTCGCCGGAGGACAAGGCGTTCCGGGAGATGATCTTCCAGCTTTTCCCATACCCGAACCGCCTCCGCGCCGCCGCCGCCCCGATGCGCTTTTACAAGAAGTTCGACATCGG
>JACDAJ010000052.1 GCA_013695475.1 Rubrobacter sp.
CCACAACGCCACACCCCACCCGAGACGCTCGACCGAATCGAGATCCACCATCGGCTCCCGAACCGCGAACGGTATCGGCTCCGTCTCGAAAATGACCGCCCCCGGCCTCTCCATCCCCGACCGGACCAACCCGAGCTTCTCCTCATAAAACGCCGCCGACGCCGCAACGTCCCTCACCTGCAAACCAACGAAATCTATCCCGCCAACCCTCGCCATCTTCACTCCTTTTCGCTAAACTTATCAATGTACTGATATTAATATCAGTATCCTTATACAACAAAGGGTAATTTTGAGTGCGACGAATATTCTCGGTGGCAGGGTCGGGTATGAGTTGAAGCGGGTTCAGCACGGGCTGCGGTCGCGGATGGACGATGCGTTGCGGGGCGTTGGGTTGACGACTCCGCAGTACGCGGCGTTGAGCGTTCTCATGGACTCGCCGGGAATATCGGGAGCGGAGCTTGCGCGGAGGAGTTTCGTGACGGCGCAGACGATGAACCAAATCCTCGCGAACCTCGAAAAAAGAAATCTCATCGAGAAGCGTCCGCACCCAGAACACGGGCGCGTTTTGCAAACGTACTTGACCGAGAAAGGTGAGGCATTAGTCTCGAGCGCGCACCGGGAGGTCGAGGAGATCGAGGAGCGCATGCTCGAACGGCTGAACGAAGAGGAAAGGAGAAAGCTCCTCGAAACCCTGCGAGGCTGCGCGGATTCGCTCGCCCCCGAAGGAAGATAAGAAGCGAGGCTCCCCGGAAACTTTCTCCGGGGAGCTTCGTCGCCGGAAGCCGCTCTTCCGCCAAAAATACGTAGTTTGAGTGATGCGCACTTTTGTGCGGAATGCCATCATTGATCCGTCGGGGAATGCCGATACCAAAGAAGGCTATACGGAAGGCGCGGTGAAGCGCGGATGACGACGCTTACGATGAGAGTCTCGAAAGCAAGGACTTTGAAATTTGCGGGGGCTTTCGTGGTTTTGTGCGCCGCGATGTTTCTCGTGGCGAGTCCGGCGTGGGCGAATACGATCGTCGTGAACAGCACCGAGGACACTTCGACCAACGACGGCGAGTGCACACTCAGGGAGGCCATAGTCAACGCGAACATAGACGCGGAATTTGCGAACAGGCTGCCGGGCGAGTGCGGCCCCGGCTCCGGGGAAGACGAGATCACATTCGAATTGCCGGACGGCGAGGGCGGGATCACGCTCGGAGGGACGCAGCTCCGGATCAACTCCAACCTCGCCATAACCGGCCCCGGCGCGGATCGGCTCACGGTGAGCGGCAACAACGCGAGCCGGGTGTTCGAGGTAACGTCCGCCAGCACGGCGGGATAAGCGGCCTGACGATAACCGGGGGGAACGAAGGCTCCACCAACGGCGGCGGCATACGCAGCGCCGGAACCCTGACCCTCAGCAAAAGCACCGTGAGCGGCAACTCGGCCGGCAGCGGCGGAGGCGGCATTCTGAACAACAATGGAACCCTGACGGTCACGGGAAGCACCGTGAGCGGCGACTCGGCCACAAGGGGCGGCGGAGTTTTCTCCATTATCAATTCCAACTCCGATACCGAGAAGACCACCATCACCAACTCCACCATCTCGGGCAATGAGGCGTTTTCCAACGGGGGCGGCGTCCACAACGAAAACGGCCTCACGGTGATCGAGAACTCCACCATAACCAAAAACACCGCCCCGCAGGGCGCGGGAAGCGGCGTGGCGAGCTTCGGGGACAACATCACCCGCACGAGGGTATTCTCCTCCATCATCGCAGCCAACACGAACACCGACGTGGACTTCGTCATCAACAGCGTCAACAACTCCTTCCAGTCGAACGGCCACAACCTCATCGGAGACGGCAACGTCACCGAAAATTTCACAACCACGAACAACGACCAAATCATCGGCGACGCCGACCCCGGCCTCGATCTTCTCGCCGACAATGGCGGCCCCACCGACACCCACGCCCTCCTTCCGGGAAGTCCGGCCTTCGATCGGGGTACGAGCGCGGGACTCGCGGCTCCCGCCACCGACCAGCGCGGCGTCCCTCGCCCGCAAAACATCACGGAGATCGCGAACGCGCCCGGCGGCGACGGATCGGACATCGGAGCCTTCGAGGCGAGGCCGGTGGCCGCGACCGACCCGACGAGCCTCGACTTCGGAGGGATTCCCGTTGACGAAAGAAGTGAGATCCGCACGGTGAAGGTGACGAACACCGGCGAGGTCGCGCTCGAGATCGAACGCTCCGAGATCGTCGGCGAGAACCTCTCCTCGTTCCAAAAAACCGGGGACACGTGCTTCGACCCCCTCGCGCCCGGTGAAGAATGCGAGATCCGCATCCGCTTCACACCCGAGGAATCGGGAGCCGCGAACGCGAAGCTCCGAATCGTCTCGAACGACCCGAACAGCCCGACCCGCGTCTCTTTGACCGGAACCGGAACCGTCGCCCCCGCGCCCGCGGTGGACTCCATAAACCCGGCGGACGGCGAGCAAGGCGAGACGATCCCCGTCACCATCACAGGCTCGGGCTTCTCGAACGGGGCATCGGCATATCTCGTACGGGGTTCCGTCCGGCTCGGCGTCGGAAACACGAACGTGAATTCCGGGGGTGGGATCTCGGGCGAACTCGCCATCCCCGATGGCTTCCCCACCGGGTCATACGCCCTCGTGGTCGAAAACCCCGACGGAAAGAGAGGAGAGCGCGCCGGAGCCTTCACAGTCGAAAACGCCCCCGAACCGCCCCCCGCCCCCGCCCCGGAACTCGCCTCGGCAAGCCCCTCCACCGGGGAGCGCGGCGAAACCGTCATCCTCCAAATCGCCGGAACGAACCTCGACGCGGACACGAGCATCCGCCTCGCGAAAGGGCGGGTCGTTTTGTGGGCCTCCTCCGTGGCGGAAGACGGCTCCGGCGGACTCCGCGCCGAAATCTCCATCCCGGCGGACTTCCCCGTCGGAGCCTATGACGTGATCGCCGAAAACCCCGACGCAAAGAGCGACACCCTCGCCGGAGCGTTCGAGATCACCGCCGCCCCCGAACCTCCCGCCTCTCCCGCCCCGAACCCGCTCGGATGCACGGTATTCGGAACGCCCGGAAACGACAACCTCGCCGGAACCCCCGGACGTGACGTGATATGCGGCCTCGGAGGAAACGACACCATCCGCGGACTCGGCGGAAACGATATCATATACGGCGGCCCCGGAAACGACACGATATTCGGCGGAGCGGGAAACGACCTCGTATACGGCGGAGCGGGCAATGACCGGATCATCGGCGGCCCCGGACGAGATCGCCTCTTCGGACAAACCGGAAACGACCGACTCAACGCCCGCGACGGAGTTCGCGGAAACGACGTGGCGAACGGGGGAGCGGGCCGCGACACGTGCGCCTCGGACGTGCGGGACGTGAGAAGAAACTGTCCGTAAAAACAGCGGAACCACCCACGAACAAAAGAGGCTCCCCGGAGAAAGTTTCCGGGGAGCCTCTTTCCTTGCGCGAGGGTTTCCGGTTTTACGAACTCACTTTCTCCTTCGTGGTGAAGGCGAGTTCCTCACTTTCGGAGGCGTCGCTGTTTTTGTCCACGAGGACGGTCGAGCCTTCGGGGAAGTCGCCTTCGATGAGGCGACCGGAGAGCGGATTCTCGATATGGCGACGGATCGCCCGCGCGAGCGGCCTTCCGCCGAACTTCGGGTCGTAGCCCGCCTCGGCGAGGAACTCCTTCGCGGACTGGGAAACCTCGACCGTCACGCCGCGGTCTTCGAGGTTTTTATTGAGACGAGAGAGCATGATGTCCACTATTTGGATCACATCCTCCTTCGAGAGCGGCGTGAAGACGATGATCTCATCCACCCGGTTCAAAAACTCGGGCCGGAAAGACTGTTCGAGCGCGTTCCTCGCGCGCCTTTCGGTCTCCTTGAAATCCACGCCGTCGCGCTGCGTGAAGCCGAACTGCCTCTCGCTCACGAGATGCTGGCTCCCGACGTTCGAGGTCATTATGACGACGGTGTTCTCGAAGTTGACCGTGCGGCCTTGCGCGTCCGTGAGCCTCCCGTCGTCCAAAACCTGAAGCAGCGTATTGAAAACGTCCGGGTGGGCCTTCTCGATCTCATCGAAGAGAACGACCGAGTACGGGCGGCGACGCACCTTCTCCGTCAATTGCCCGGCCTCGTCATAGCCGACATAGCCCGGAGGCGCGCCGACGAGACGCGAGACGGTGTGCTTTTCCTGATACTCGGACATGTCAATCCGGATCATGGCATCCTCCTCGCCGAAGAGGTACGAAGCGAGAGTCCGCGCAAGCTCCGTCTTCCCGACCCCCGTCGGCCCGAGGAATATGAAGCTGCCGACCGGACGGTGCGGGTCTTTGATCCCCGCCCGCGACCGACGTATCGCCTCGGCGACCGCGCTGACCGCCTGATTTTGTCCGACGACCCGCTCGTGGAGGACATCCTCCAGTTTAAGCAAACGCTCGGCCTCTTCCTGAACGATGTTCGTCGCCGGAACGCCCGTCCACTCTTCGAGAATACGGGCGATGTCCTCGCGGCATACGGCGGGGGAGTTCGCCTCGCGGTTTCCGCTCCATCCCTCGTGCTGCTCGTTGAGTTCGACGCGAAGCTGCTCGATGCGCTGTTTTTGCTCGGCGGCGCGCTCGTAATCCTCGCCCCGAACCGCATCCTCTTTCTGGCTTTCGAGGGAAGCTATTTCGTCTTCTATTCGGCGCACATCCACCGGAGTCACGGTCGAGCGGAGCCGCACCTCGGCGGCCGCCTCGTCGAGGAGGTCGATCGCCTTGTCCGGGAGATAACGGTCGGTGATGTACCGGTCCCCGAGGTTCGCCGACGCGAAAATCGCCTCGTCCGAGATGCGGACACGATGGTGCGCCTCGTACCGGTCGCGCAGCCCGAAGAGGATGGCGACCGTCTCATCCACGCTCGGCTCGTCCACCATCACAGGCTGGAAACGCCGTTCGAGGGCCGGGTCTTTCTCGATGTTCTTCCGGTACTCATCGAGCGTCGTCGCCCCGACTACCTGAAGCTCACCACGGGCGAGCGCCGGTTTGAGCATATTCGAGGCGTTCACCGCGCCCTCGGCGCCGCCCGCTCCGACGATGGTGTGAAGCTCGTCAATGAAGAGGACGATGTTGTTTTCCTCCGCCTGTATCTCCTTGAGCATTTGCTGCATACGCTCCTCGAAATCCCCGCGGAAACGTGTCCCCGCCACGAGGTCGCCAACGGCGAGAGAAAGCACACGCTTCCCTTTCAAAGACTCGGGGATATCCTCGGAGACGACGCGCTGCGCGAGTCCTTCCGCCACAGCCGTCTTCCCGACACCCGCCTCGCCGATGAGGACCGGATTGTTCTTCGTCCGGCGCGAAAGAATCCGCACGACGCGGGCGATTTCCTCGGCGCGACCGATCACCGGGTCGAGTTCGCCGTCCCGGGCGGCTTGTGTGAGGTCGCGGCTGACTTGATCGAGGGTCGGAGTCCGGCTGTCCGACGGCTGTCCACCGCCCCCGCCGCCTCCGAATTGTCCGCCGTGTCCACCGGCTCCGGGAGTTCCCGGTCCGCCGGGCATTGCCGCTCCCGGTCCCATTTGTCCGCCACCTCCTCTTTGCTGGAGCAAGCGCAATATTTCACGCCGAAGGGCATCGGCGTCGCCCGCTCCGTTTTGCTGCAAAATCCTGTACGCGTTCCCGTCGCCCTCGCCGAGAAGCCCGAGGAGCAAATGCTCGCTCCCGACCTGCGGGGAACCCATCTGCCGAGCCGCCGCGAACGACAATTGCAAAGCCCGCTTCGCGCTCGGCGTGAACGCGAAAACCTGCTCGCCGGGGTCGCCGCTCCGCTCACGGAAACGCGACTGCATACCATCCACGTCCGCCCCGCCCCGGCGCAAAGCCTCGGTCGCCACGTTCTCACCCGTGATGATTCCGGCGAGGAGATGGTCGGTGCCGATAGAGGCTTCGCCACTCGCTCCGGCGGACACCTCGCGGCTTCGCATCACCGATTCCTGCGCTTCCTGAGTCAAAGCCTCGAACAAACTTCCACCCGAAGACTGGCTTTGCTGGTGGATCAAATTTTGGAGCATCTCGAACGGGTTCATCCCGCCGGAGTCTCCCCCGCCGCCCCCGATCATGCCAAGCTGCCGGGCGCACTGCGTACACAGATAAGCCGTTGCCCGATCCTCACCCTGCTGCTGGAAAACCTGCACGCTCGCCGGACGAATCCCGCAATTCTCACAAATCATCTAAAACCTCCCGTTGAATATGATGTTCCTTTTCCCAGTCAGACGCTTCTCGTAACTTCTCAAATCTAAGTCTGATACGCTCATATTTTATTACTCGCACCTCATAGATCAAGTGCGGCTTCGCCGCACGTTGTTGGTTTGGTCGCTTCGCCTTCGGCTCCGCTCCAGTGGTTATTGGTCTTTGCCAATAACCAACAACCAATAACCAATAACCGGGAGCGACAGCGACCCAGCGGAGCGACCCCCATGTTACCCATCGAGGCGGACGCGGTAAGTATGGGTTCGGAAAAATTTACACACACGAGAAGGAGTTTCACACATGGAGAGTCGGGAGCTTGTCGGGTTGGAGGCGCGGACGCCGGAGGGGGATGAGGTCGGCCGCATCTCGGAAGTTTTGACGGATGAGGAGAATGGGGAGGCCACGCATGTCGTTGTGGAGCGGGGCGAGCAGCGGTTTGAGATCCCCATAGCCGCCATCTCGTCGGACGAGAGCGTGGATTTCGCCACCTTCCACGCCGACCGCTCGGACGAGGAGCCGGGCGGCCATGTCGGCGACGAAGAATCGCCGGACGGTTATGCTCCGTCGGACACGCTCGTCGCGGACGGCGTGGACGACGGGCGGCACGAGGGGCAGTTCGCCGCCGAGCCGGGGAGTCCGAACGAGGCCCAGTCTGGCAAAGACCTTGTGCGCGAGGATTGGCAGGACGAGGAAAGCACCCCCGACTCCGGATATCCGAGGAACGACGCATACGTGGATCCCGACTCTGGGGAAGAAGCACCCGCCCCCGAGATGACCGACAACGTAACCCTCCGCGACGACGTGGAAAACCTCATCTCCAAGACCGGACTCACCATCGTCACATCGAACGAAGGAGTCGTCGAGCTTGCCGGATCCGCGGCTCGGCAAGAAGACCTCGAAGAGACCATCGCGGAGATCACGGGTCTCGACGGGGTTCTCGAAGTGGACACGACCGACGTGGAAGTCGGTGGGTGAACACCATGAGCCGCGACGCTTCGCGAGGTCGGGAAATGCACGGGACGAATCCCCGAGCGAGACACGGGCGCATCACGCCGAGTCCGGCGAAAGCTCATCGGACGGGGAGGCGAAGGCATCGAAGAAAAGCGCATCGAGAACACCCCGACCCAATATCTCACGAAGCGACGCGCCTTACGACCTCACGGTGTTTCGAGTGAAGCGGGCTACGTCTGGCGCGTCTCGTTCAAAGCTCCGTCGCGTTCGGAGCGAAGCTCGGGGTGCGTTCCGGGGACGTATCGCCGTATCGTCCGCTCCGTCCGCTCGAAGAGATCGAAGCGGTCGAAAAGCGGGTTCCACACCCTGACCGTGATGCAGTAATACGTGTCGTACGGGCTTTCGTGGTGGATGTCGTGATGTTCTTTCGAGAGGATGAGGCCGAGCCTTTGAAGAAAGGCCGCCAATGGCGGAGGCGAGTCCATATGCGCCCATTTATGGAACTGGTTCGTCAGAAAAATGCCGAGGCAAAGAAAGAGGAAGAACGCCCCGAAGAAATATCCCCACGAAGTCGTCGAGATCGGGGCGAAGAGCCATATGAGGATCATCGGGGGAAGGCTCGCGAGGCAATTATCCCCGTTCGTGTCAACGAAGTCGTTGCGTGTGATCCCCTTCGGATCCACATGGTGGTCGCGGAACGGCTTTATGAAATACGGGTCGAAGAACGGCGTGTCGTCGTCCCCGAAATTGTCGAGGGTGAAGTGTACGAAACCCGAGGTGAGATCGGCGACGAGGTACGCCGCGACGGCGAGTATGGGTACGAGCCACACGTATCCGAAAGTGGACGCGCCGAAGGCCGTCTCGACGGCTATAAGGATGGCGAGGGAAGCAAAAGCGAGGATTCCGGCGTATTCGAGGGCGCGTTGGCCGCGCGGCATCTCGTTCACTTCGAGCTTCGACCCGCCCGCCGATCCGCGCTTTGACGAAGGCTCCTTCACGCTCATGGCTTCCCCCTTCGCTAACGTTGTCTGGCTGTAAAATACCATCCCGTAAAGGCAATCCCAACGAAAAGCGGGAGCTTGCGCGTACCGGATCACATAAAACTACGAACCTCCCGCAAAGCCCGGATCACACCGTGTCCGACCGGGCATTCCCCCGCCTCCCGAAAACCGAACCCCATCACAAAAACATCCCGCCGATCCATCCCCCACCGAGACGCCTCCCACGCCCATGAAGGCGTTTCGCCGGGAGGCGTTTCGATGGAGCATTTCCGAGATTCGGGGCGTCGGGTGCGGAGCCGAGCTATCTGTGGTTCGCTGATTTCGGAGGAAGCGCTTCGTCATAGCCCGGAGAGCCGCGGTTTCCGGTCGGATCGAGGCGGCGGGTCCGTGGGGCTCGAGCCGGGATGCTCCGGGCGAATACGAAGCCTCTTCCCGCTCCGGCGAACCCCCGCTGACATGGCCGGATCCCAGCCCGCAACCCCCCGGAAACCCTCGCCATGAGCCGACACCTCCCACCCCGCCGCCTCGTCCTCGGAGCCATCGGAGCGACCGGAGCGGCTCTCGTGGTGGCCGCCTCCCGGCACGCCGCCAAACGCTTCATCACCCCCGATCCCGTCGAAACCCGCTTCCTCACCCCGTGGGAACTCGGCATCGAGTACGAGGACATGGTTTTCCAAACCGAAGACGGCCTCGAAATAAGCGGATGGTGGCTGCCGAACCCGGAGGCTCGCCGAACCATCATCACCCTCGCCGGACACAACGCGGCGAGGCACCACGTACTCGGGATAAGCTCCGCGCTCCACCGCGCCGGGGCGAACGTCCTCCTCTTCGACAACCGTGGCCGCGGAACCTCGGAGGGGGACAAGATTTCCCTCGGGCATTACGAGCGACTCGACGCCGAGGCGGCAGCCGACTATGTCGTGCGACGGACTCCGAACCTCCCGCTCGGGATGATGGGCTTCTCGATGGGCGGCGCGGTCGCGATCATGGCCGCCGCGAGGGACGAGCGAATAAAGGCCGTCGTCGCGGACTCGGCGTTCGCCTCACAGTCGAGGCTCATCACGTACCATCTCCGCCAGTACGTCGGGCGTTTCTTCGCCCCGGCCATATTCCGCCTCGCCAAAGGCGCGCTCCACTACGACATCCACGAAGTCGAGCCGGGAAAGGACGCGGCCAAAATATCTCCCCGCCCGGTCATGTTCATCCACGGCGAACTCGACACCGTCACCGACCCGGACGACTCAATCGCCATGTACAAAGCCGCCGGGGAGCCGAAGGAATTGTGGATCGTCGAAGGGGCGGGCCATGTGGATGCGTATTTCCAGGATCGGGGGGAATATTCGTGGCGGGTCGCGGAGTTCTTCGAGAAGCATCTCGGAAGATAAAGACCGGGGGTCGGGGAAAGCACGAGCATGAAACCGCGCGCCGAAGTCCCGGTCGAGTTTGTCGGGCGGGGAGAGTATCCGGGGGGAGAAAGTCGAGAGGCGTCCCGACTCCCGAAGCGACGCGACTCCCGAAGCGACGCGACTCCCGGCGCTTATCCGCCGGGGTGCTTCACGACCGTTCGGATTTGGAGGCCGCCGCGGACTTTCTGGGTGAGATCCACCTCCATCCACTCCGGCTCACACGCCCCGACAAGATCGTTCAATAATGTCGCGGCGAGGTCTTCGGCGAATGCGCCTTTGTCGCGGAAGCCCCACAAATACAGCTTCATCGCCTTCGATTCGAGGAGTTGTTTTTTCGGGCGGTACGTGAGTTTGAGGCTGTAAAAATCCGGCTGGCTCGTGACCGGGCAGAATGCGGTGAGTTCGTCGGTCGTGAATTCGACGGTCGCGTCGGAGTTTTCGTGGCTCCACGGGACGGTCGCTATTTGGTCGGCTTCGATGGAGCCGGGCGTTTCGTGGCCGAGGAATTGGGCTTTTATATCGCTCATATGCCTTTGCTATTGGGTTGGGGCGCTTATCATTTCGAGGCGTGTGATCTCGACCTCGCCATCCGCGAGTTCGTCGAGCTTGCCCAGCCATTCTTGTACGTGCGGCTGTTCGAGATGCTCGTCGAGCGCCTGGCCGCTGCTCCAGTTTTCGTATATGACGAGCGTCGAGGGATTTTCGAGTCCCCGGTGGAGATCGTAGTTTATGCAGCCCGAGTCCGAGCGCGAACCTTCCACGAGAGGCTTCATCTCCTCCGCGAGCCGATCCCCCATTCCGGGTTTCGCCTCGACCCGCGCAACCACCGTAACCTGTCCGCCGTCCATCCCGACCTCCCAAAAATCGCCCTTCCCGACCCGACGTGTCTACCCGAAACGACCCATACGTAAAAGCATTCCTAAAACGCCCCGACCAGTTCGTTCACCCCGACGACGAGGAACAGGAACACGCACACCGCGAGGAAGACGTTCGTGAGCAAATTATTGCGGTGTTCGCGGGCGACGCGGTTCGAGTTGAGGAGCCAGAGGAGTGTGATCGCGAGGAACGGCATGAAGAACGCTCCGAGGGCGGCGTATGTGATAACGAGGAACATCGGCTGGTCGAGGGTGAGGAGGAGCATCGGTGGGAATGTGATCCAGACAAGGAACGCCCGGAACCAGAAACTCGTCTCGGAAAGATATTCATCGGCTCGCTCGTCGGGAACATCCTTCAGCGTCCTCACAAAGTCGGCGAAGAGGTATGCGCCTCCGTTCCACGCTCCGACTATGGAGCTTGTGGCGGCGGCCCAGAAACCGACGAGGAAAAGCCAGCTCGCCACCCCACCGAAGCGCGCGCTGATCGGGTCGGCGAGGGCGACGAGGCCCGACTCTCCGTCAATGCCTTCTCCGCTGGCGAACAATAGCTCCGCTCCGATGACGAGCATCGCGACCATGAAGATGCCGGTGACGAGGTATCCGGCGCCGATGTCGATCCGCATCGTGGGGATCCAAGCCGGGCGGCTCCACCCACGCTCCCTCACCCAATACGGATACGACGCCAATGTGAACGTCCCCCCCACACCGCCGATTATCGCGAGCGCGTATATGAGCGAACCCTCCGGTATGCGGGGGATGACCGTCCCGATGGCAAGCTCCCCGAGGTTCGGCGTGAGGAAGATGGCGAGTCCGACGACCGTGAGGAACATGACCCCGACGAAGACTTCCATCACCCGCTCGAAGAGCTTGTACCTCCCGAAGGCGCACACCGCGAAACCGAAGATCCCATGCAGAACCGCCCACGCCCACAAAGGCAGAGTTCCGGGGAACATCGCCGTCACAGCGAGCGCGGAGGCCGACATCGCCGCCGCCCCGAAAACGAACGTCACGATGAGGAGATACACGCCGAAATACATCGTCGCCCACCTCCCGAGCGACTTCCACCCTTCGAGGATGGTGAGGCCGGAGGCGAGATACCATCGTCCGAGACCCTCGGAGAGAACGAATTTCAGAACGGAGCCGATGATGATCGCCTAGATTAAAACCGTCCCGAAGTTCGTCCCGGCGGACAACGAAGAAACCATGCCCCCCGCCCCGACCCCCGTCGCCGCGACGACGAGACCCGGCCCGACGAATTTCAAGCTCCCCATGAAACTACGCGGGACTTGCTCCTGAAACTCGGACTCTTTCCTCGCGCCCTCGGTGGTGCCAGCCATGCGAACCTTCCCCCATCGCCACCCATTCCTCGAAACGCATTACACAACATTCGTGTGCCGTATACAAACGGAGAAAAACTACCCTTCGACGAAGGCGAGCATTCCGGGCGGTGTGTCTCAGGCGGCGTCCATCGTAGCTTCGACGAGAGGTTCGGAGTCTTTCAAAAGATTGCCTCGGGCGAGGTCGAAGTCCGCGAGGTCGAAGTCCGCGAGGTTTCGCTGGAATTCCATGCCCCGATCCATTGTCACGAGGACATCGAATTCATGCTGTGCGGCTCGGAGCAACTCGCCATTTTCTTCGACGTCCATCCGCGTTGCCTGACGGTCATCGCCTCCGTTTCCGGCGCGAGGAGTCGCGCGAATCGGCGCGGCGTCATCTCATCGAGCAGCAAACGCATCTATGGCCTGTGGCGTCATCTCCAAGTATGCGATGGCTTGCTCCCGACTCGCTCCGGGGAAATCGTTGAGGAACTCGCCGAGCGAGTCTCCGGCGGAGAGATACTGTATCAAAACCTCCACCGGAACCCGCGTCCCGGCGAAAACCAATGCCCCGCTCACGACCTCCGGGGCGCGCGAGACCTACTTCGCTCTTCTTCATGCGCGCCTCCTTTCGAGGGAGTCGTTTTACTCCGGCTAACTTCCCCGCTTCCAAACCCGCTCGACGAGGACGGCGTTCCCGATGAGGAGGAGTATTATTTCCGAGACGGCCACCGACCCGAACGCGAGCCAGTACGGGAGTCCGGTGAACACTGTCAAAACGACCCCGACCCCGGCGGCGGTGATGACCGCATACACGAACGAGGCGAGATACGTGCCGACCGCTCCCGGAACCTTCTGCGCGATGAACCAGCAAACGAACCCCCCGGCCATGTCCACGGCGGGCATGAAAAGAAGTTCGAGCGTCCCGGCGAACGGGGAGAAGAAATTGACGATCATCGTCCCGGCCCCGAACGCGAAGATGGCCGCCGGATAGCGAATGACGAGCGGTTTCAAAGCCTCGCCGAGCCGGAACTGTATCGGCCCGAACGCGACGACGAAGAACGCGAGCGAGAGAACCACATACAAAGCCCCCAAAACCCCGGCGAGCGCGACCCGCCGGGCCGGACTTTGCTCATAAGTCGAGTTCATGCGAACAACTCCGTTCTTGGTTGTTGGTTGGTCGCTTCGCTCCCGGTTATTGGTTGTTGGTTTGTGGTTTTCAGTTTTTGCCAACAACCAACAACCGGAGCGGAGCCGAAGGCGGAGCGACCTTCACTGCGCCAGCGCGCACCCGTCTTTTCTCGGGTCGCTCCCCGCCGCCCGGACACCGTCCTCCGAAATCCGGACGAGCTGCGCCCCTCCGACCGGAACCACATAGTCAGCCCCGGCCTCGACGGCATGCCCCATGCTTCGGAGCTTTTCGATCTCCCGCTCCGGGACTCTTCCTTCGACGAGCAAAGTATCCTCTTCGTGATCGTGGACATGCCGGGGGTGGTCGGCGGCGGTTTGCGCGTCCATGCCGTGATCCACGAGGCTCGACATTAACTGCGCGTGTCCTTGCGGCTGCATCGGGCCGCCCATCACCCCGAACGTCGCCCACAGGGAGCCGCCCTTCGTGGCGAGTCCGGGGATGATCGTGTGCATCGGACGCTTCCCGCCTTCGAGCGAGTTCGGATGTCCGGGGACGAGCCGGAACGAATGCCCCCGATTTTGAAGCGAAACCCCCGTCCCATCGGCCACCACGCCGCTCCCGAAACCCATATACAAACTATTTATGAACGAGCATCCATTCCCCTCGGCGTCCACCGCGCAAAGATACGTCGTGTCGTCGCCGAGACGCGGCCCGACGGACGGGACACTCGCCCGATCCGGTGAGATTTCCTCGCGCAATTCGGCGGCGTATTCTTTGGAAACTATCTCATCGGTCGGGACATCGGCGAACTCCGGGTCGCCGACCTTCTCGAAGAGATCCCGAAAGGCGAGCTTCTTCGCCTCGACCTCGTGGTGGATGCGCTCCGCGCCCGTCGCCCCGAAGCCCCCCGTGTCGAAGCCTTCGAGGATGTTCAAAATTTCGAGGGCGGCGATCCCTTGTCCGGGCGGCGGAATTTGATGGATGTCCACACCCCGGTAGTTCGTGGAGATCGGGGCGACCCATGTGGTTTCGTGGGACGAAAGGTCGTCCTCGGATAAATATCCGCCATCGTCCCGGACGGACTTTGCGATGCTCGCGGCGACTTCCCCATCATAAAAAGCGTCGGCCCCATTCTCCGCGACGGCTCCGAGGGTCTTTGCGAGATGCGGCTGGAAAAAGAGTTCCCCCGGCGACGGCGCCCCGCCCGACGGAAGGAAGCACCGCGAAGCGGCCTCGTTTTTGCCGAGGAGAGCCTCGGCGGTCTTCCAATATCGGGCGACGACGTCGGTGATGACGTGGCCTTCCTCGGCGAAAGCGCGGGCGGGTTCGAGGAGGTCGGAGAGCGGGAGGCGTCCGAGGCGTTTCGCGGCTTCCTCCCACAGCCTCACCGCGCCGGGAACGGTGACGGCGAGGCCGCCGCGTTCGGGCATGTCCTTGATTCCGCTCCGGCGGAGCTTCTCGATGGATGCCTCTTTCGGGGCGCGTCCCGAGCCGTTCGCCCCGACGACTTCGCCCGTTTTCGCGTCATAGAAAAGGAGGAAAGCGTCGCCGCCCATACCCGTCGTCATCGGGGCGAGGACGGCCATGCACGCGGCCATCGCGACACATGCGTCGGCGGCTGTGCCTCCGGCGTCGAGGGTTCGGATGCCCGCGAGGGCGGCCCCGGGGTGTTCGCAGGCGACGGCTCCCTTCGTTCCGTACACCGTCGAGCGTCCGCCGTCGTCCGGGCGGAGAAGCTCTGTTTTCGCGCCTTCCATGCTCTCGTTTTTGAACAAAATCCCCTCCGGTTTTCACTGTGGCATCGAGTTCGGCCATTCGCTTCCGCACGCATCCGGCAGCGCGAATCTCCGCGTCGTATCTTCCCCGATTCGCGGTTGGCGCAAAACGAGGCGCTTCGCCGCCCGCCCCCGGAGACCGGGGTCCCCGCCGGAACCCGGCATGAGATACAAAACACAGTTTATCCGGCGTGGCGACGGGTATAGTCGCAGAGAGTCAAAAAAGCAAACGTAAGCAACAGAGAGGAAATTGGATGGAAAATGGAAAAGCGGTATATATCGGAGCCACGCTGGTTTCGATTTTGATCTCGATCGCACTATACCGGAGCGACCGGAAGGAACTCGCGATCTTCGTCGGTCTGTGGGCGCCGACGATTCTCAACCTCGGCCAAAGCCTCGTGGACGAAGAGGAATAAAGCCGTCAGCTAAAAACTAAAAGCCGACGACGCGGCTTCCGGGGGTTTCTTCCGGGAGCCGCGTTTTCATGTCCGCCCGAACTCGCGGAGGAGGTCGGCGACTTTCACCCGCTTGACTATCGG
>JACDAJ010000062.1 GCA_013695475.1 Rubrobacter sp.
GAGATAAACGACCGGGCGGCGAATTATGTCGAGCGTGTGATCTCCGACGCCGAAGAGGCGGAAGCCGCAGCCGTCGCCATCGAACTCGACACTCCGGGCGGGGCTTTGACGGCGACGGAGAGCATGATCGAGGCAATGTCCGGCGCGGACGAGATGCCTGTCGTGGTTTATGTGCCTCGGGGCGGGGCGGCGATCAGCGCGGGAACCTTCATCATGATGGCCTCCGACGTCGCGGCGATGGCGCCCGGAACACGGCTCGGGGCGGCGTCTCCGGTGACGGCGTTCGGGAGCGACATCCCCGGCACGATGGGCGACAAGGTCACGAACGACTCCGTCGCGCTCATCACCGGTCTCGCCGAGAGGCACGGACGGAACGAGGAGTGGGCCGAGAGCGCGGTTCGCGACGCCGCCTCCGAGAACGCCGAGGACGCGCTCGAAATGGAGATCGTGGAGTACATCGAGCCGGACCTCGAATCCGTCCTCGCGGCCTCGGACGGAGAGGATATCGCGCCGAAGGACATGACGCTCGACGTGGCGGACGCGGCTCTCATCCAGCAAAACGAGACGTTCCGCGAGAGGTTCGGCATCCCCTTGTGGACCGTCGTGGTTCCGGCGGTTCTCGGCGCGTTCGCGGTCATCGGGATTGCAATCGCCGCCATAAGGACGAACCGGTGGAGGATCGCCACCGGACGCGAGGGCATGGTCGGCGAGGTCGGAACCGTCCGGCGAACCGTCTCCGGCTCCGGTCGAGGCTCGGTCTTCGTCCACGGCGAGCTATGGACCGCCGTCGCCGAAGACAAAACCTCCCCGCCGATGGAGCCCGGCGCCGAGGTCGAGATAGCCGCCTTCCGCCGCTCATTCATAATCGTCCGCGAACACGAAGGGTGAGAGAGACCGGGGGTCGGGGGGTACGGTAGCAAATTGTGGAAGTATCGAACTCGCGGGCTTCGGGTATCGGGTTTCAGCAAACACAGTTCCGGACAGGCCGAAGCTCTCTGGCGGAGCCTCGCTGAAAAGGTGGGTCAACCTTCATGGGCTCCGCTGCGAGAAGCGCCGGGAGTCGGGAGATCACGTCGCTTCGGGAGCGGGAAGCCGGGAGCTTTTGACTCCCCCTTCCGGATACCCTCGCCCTCCCGTCCGACGAACTTCCACCGAACTCGATCCGGCACCGGCGGCGCGGGGCTTCGTCTCCCGTTCACACAGCGGGTTGCCCGCCGTCATCACAATTGACGCGAAAGCTCCGCAGCCTCCGCCGTCGGAGCCTGGCAAGCGTATCCCTCGCACACATACGCGGTCGCCCGTCCGTCGCGCATGGCTTTCCCTTCGAGGAGTGGGATGGAGCTTTCGGCCTCGTCGGCGCTCGCCTGCGCGATGACGCGGTTCGGGAGGTATGTGGAATAAACCGCGTCCACGAGCGCTTTCGTGTCCTCGGAGTCCGGCTCGCCGATTATGGCGACTTCGCGTGGTTTGCCGAGATGGAAGTCGAGGGCGGAGATAGCGCGTCCGAACGCGCCGGGTATTTGCTCCATCGCGCCGCTGAGTCCTTCGAGGACGGCTTCGGCCCGAGCGCGGTGATCCTCGCGGTCGAGGAGGAGCGCGAGCCGGAGAAGAACCTCGGCGGCGACGGAGTTCCCCGACGGGGTGGCGTTGTCGTACACGTCGCGCGGGCGGGTGACGAGCTTCTCGTGGTCGGCGGGGGTGTCATAGAATGCGCCGCGCTCCTCGTCCCAGAAAAGCTCGTTCATCGCGTCGGCGAGGGAGGCGGCCTCGCGGAGCCACCGGATGTCTCCGTCGGCCTCGTATAGCGCGAGGAGGCCGTCGGCGACCATCGCATGGTCTTCGAGGTATGCGTTTATCCGCGCCTCGCCGTCTTTGTACGAGCGGAGGAGGCGGCTCTTTCCATCCTTCATCTTTTCAACGAGGAAGGAGGCGTTTTTCCGGGCGGCTTCGAGATAGTCTTCGCGGTCCGCGACTCGGGCGGCGAGGGCGAGGGAGTGGAGCATCATCCCGTTCCACGCGGCGAGCGCCTTGTCGTCGAGGCCGGGGCGGATGCGCTTTTCCCGCTCGGCGAGGAGCTTGTTTTTTATTTCCTCGATTCCCTCCGGCGCGTCCGTCCCCTCGGCGACGTTGAGAATGTTCTTCCCCTCGAAGTTCCCGGCCTCGCTCACTCCCCAATAAAGGATCGCCGCATCCGCCTCCTCGGGCGCGAGGGCGTTCTTTATCTCGTCCGGCGTCCACACGTAGAATTTGCCCTCTTCGCCTTCGGAGTCGGCGTCCTCGGCGGAATAGAAACCGCCTTCGGGGTTCGTCATGTCGCGGAGGATGTAGTCGAGAGTCTCCTCGGCGATGCGCCTGTAAAAAGCGTCTCCGGTCGCCTGGAAAGCCTCGAGATAAAGGCGCGACAAAAGGGCGTTGTCATAGAGCATCTTCTCGAAGTGCGGGACGAGCCATTCCCCGTCCACGGTGTACCGGGCGAAGCCGCCCCCGAGGTGGTCGTATATCCCACCCTCGGCCATTTTCCGGAGCGAAAGCTCGACGGCGGCGAGGGCGTTCCCGTCGCCCGTCCGATGGTGATGGCGGAGGAGAACCTCCAAACTCATGGCTTGCGGGAATTTCGGCGCGCCCCCGAAGCCGCCGTTTCGGCGGTCTATTTGCGAGAGGAGCGAGTTCGCCGCCGCGTCGAGGATTTCGGGGCGGAGGGTGGTTTTCGGCATTTCGGCGCTCGTGGAGTTTTCGAGGAATTCGCGGACGCTTCCGGCGCTTTTGAGGACGTCTTCGCGGCGGTTCTCGTATGCGTCGGCGAGGTTGACGAGGACTTGATGGAAGGACGGCATCCCCTGGCGCGGGGTCGGGGGGAAGTATGTCCCGGCGAAGAACGGCGCTCCGTCGGGGGTGAGGAAGACCGTCATCGGCCATCCCCCGCTCCGGGTCATGGCTTGGAGGGCGGACATGTATATCGAGTCAATGTCCGGGCGCTCCTCGCGGTCCACCTTTATGTTCACGTAGTGTTCGTTCATTATCTCGGCGGTCGCCTCGTCCTCGAAGGATTCGCGCTCCATCACGTGGCACCAATGGCACGAGGAATATCCGACGGAGAGGAGGATCGGGCGGTTCTCGGACTTCGCCTTCTCGAGCGCCTCCCCGCCCCACGGAAACCAGTCAACGGGGTTGTCTTTATGCTGCAAAAGATACGGACTCGTCTCGCCTGAAAGTCGGTTTGGCATGTGTCTCTCCCGGAGTCGGTGTCGTGGATAGAACGTACCATATGGCTCTCCGGCACGTTTACGTCCGAAAGCGGTCGGGGTAAACCAAGTTCCACGCAATGGAGCGTATTTTGGGAGGGAACGTGCCGGATCGCAAAGACAAAAACGGCGGCGAAGACGTGTCGGACCGCGAGAAGCAAGCCAGCGACAAGCTGGAGGAGAGCCTGAAAAAAGAAGACACGAGCGGCAAGCCGAAAGGCCCGGAGGACGCGAAGAAGAAGTCCGAAGAAGGCGACAGCGACCCGTACTGAGAGCGGCTTCGCTTTGCTCCGCATCCGCCGCATTCCAGCCAGCCCACGCATATGCTCGGGATTTTGGCTCGTAGTAACATAGGATGGGAAGGATAAAAGAGAGGAAAGGGGATATGGGTATGGATCTTCGCAAATTGGAGAATACGGCGGAGGAGCTCGTCGCGCCGGGGAAAGGCATCCTCGCCGCCGACGAAAGCGGCGGAACCATCGGGAAGCGCTTCGAGGCGCTCGGCATTGACTCGACCGAGACGACGAGGCGCGACTATCGGCAAATGCTCCTCTCGACGCCGGGCATCGGCGACCATCTCTCCGGGGTCATCCTCTTCGACGAGACCATCCGCCAGAATTCGTCGGGCGGCGAACTCATGACGAGGCTCCTCGAAGATAATGGCGTGATTCCCGGCATCAAAGTGGACAAAAGCACCATAGATCTGCCGCTGTCTCCGGGCGAGAAGACCACGCAAGGTCTCGACGGGCTTCGCGAGCGGCTCGAGGAATACGTCGAAATGGGCGCCCGGTTCACGAAATGGCGGGCGGTCGTCACCATCGGCGACGGCATCCCGACGAACGCGTGCATCGAGGCGAACGCCCACGCGCTGGCGAGGTACGCCGCCCACAGCCAGGAAGCGGGACTCGTCCCCATCGTCGAGCCGGAGGTTCTCATAGACGGCGACCACACCATCGAGGAATGCTATGAAGCCTCGCTGTGGACGCTCAATCGGACTTTCGCCCATATATACGAGCAAAACGTCGAGCTTTCGGGGATGCTTTTGAAACCGAACATGGTCATCTCGGGCAAGGAGTCGGCGGAGCAATCCGGCGTCGAAGAGGTCGCCCACATGACGGTCGCGTGCCTTCTCCGGAGTGTTCCGGCGGCGGTGCCGGGGATCGTGTTCCTCTCGGGCGGGCAGAGCGACCTCCGCGCGACGGCGCATCTCAACGCGATGAACTCGATGTACGACCGCCTTCCGTGGGAGCTTTCGTTCTCGTATGCCCGCGCTTTGCAGGAAAGGCCGATGGAGGCGTGGGGCGGCGACAACTCGAACATAGACGCCGCGCAGAAAGCATTCGCCCACCGGCTCAAAATGAACAGCGCGGCGCGTTCCGGAAGCTATGACGATGGCATGGAGGACGTGGCGTAGGCTCGCTTCGCTCGCGCGCCGACGGACGGCGGTCAAACTCTGTCGGCGCGGACGATGAGTCGTTTCTCGAAGGTCGGGATCGGGGTGCATATCTGGAGGGTGACCATGTCGCGGTCAACGACTTGCCCCATCACCCATGAATCGTACGGGCCGACGACGAACATCTCGCTGACTTCGTATTCGAAGGTTCGTCCTTCGGGGTCTTCGAGGACGATCCGATCCCCGTTTTGGAGTTTGTCGAGTTCATAGAAGATGAGCCGGCTCTCGGTTCCGGGGTATCCGATGCGGTGGGCGGCGAGGAAGGTGTTCCGCTGCGGGGCTTCGATCCACGGGAGCGAGGTCTCGGGGATGTGGACGACGCCGCGGTCGAGATATTCCGGGGCGTCCGAACCCCACACGGGGGCGTTGCTCACACCGAGGGCGTCAACGGTGAGGCCGAGGATCGCGCCGGAGGGAAGGTCTCCGTAGTCGCGCTCTTCTTCGACCTCCGCGAGCTCGCCGTCGTTCGGCTCGGGCCAGTCCGGAACCTCGACGGGCAAAGGCGTCGCGGCGGGTTGCGATTCGGGTTGCGATTCGGGTTGCGATTCGGGTTGCGGCTCCGGCCGGGGGTCCGGCCGGGGTTGGACAGGAGCAGATTTCTGCTCCACAGCCCGCACCTCCTCCTGCCAGGCCTTCCCTGGTGGGTCGGTGCGCGTGAGCGGCCCGAATGTCGGCTCCTCGCCTCGGGAGGCGACCGCCCCCTCCAGCCCGCCGCGCAGAACGAAAACACCGAATCCGGCGGCGGCGACGGCGAGGACGAGCGCGACTGACAGCCCGATCAACCCCGCCTTCACCAATGGATCCCGGCCAAACATTTACCTGCGCCGTATCCCAAGCCAGAACGCCATGGCCCCGGAGACGACAAGCAAAGCCCCGGCGGGAAGAAGCATCGAAGACGCCGAAGGCGCGAATCCGCCCGTCGCAGCGAGAGGCTTGTCCGGAACCGAAGCGGCGACGATCTGATCGCCCCCGACGGTCAAGGTTTTTTTCTCCTCGCCCTCACCACGGTCACCATTATCGTCGTCATCTTCGTCGTACCGATCGTCCACCACGTTGTCATCGTCATCACCTTTGTCGGTGCCGCCGCCATTGCCGTCGTCGTCGTTGAGGGAAGAGTTGATCAGGTTGATGCAGTTCTGAACGACATTGACGGCAACGTTTTGCTCCTGAGCGATGGCCTGGATGTTCCCATCGCCTATAGCGATCTGGTCGCCGGAGTTGTACTGGTTGGCGGTTACGTTGAGGTCGCCGATGATGTTCTGGCAAACTTGGGCGTTTATGTCGCCGATATCGACATCGTCGCCGTACTGCAACTCGCTGGCCGAGTTGTCATCATCGTCATCGCCGTCCTGCGCCAGGGCCGGGACGGTCGCCGCACACAACACGAGACTCGCTAGAATCCCGGCTAAGTACAAACAGATAAATCCCGACGGGTGTAACATGCGGGCGAGGGAGGGGCCCATGAGACCCATACGCATCCCAACCCTCGACCTCGAGCGACTCGACGCTCTGGAGAAATTACACCGAACCACCCGCGAGGCGCGGCTGGGAACTCGCGCCCAGATGGTCTTGCCGGCAGCCGAGCGACATCTGACGGCGGCACAGATCGCCGGGGTCGTTCGCGCCAGCGAGGAGACGGTGCGCCGCTGGCTCAAACGTCACCTGGCCGAGGGAGTCGAGGGAGTCGAGGGGCCGCGCGACGAGCCGCGTCCGGGCGCGCCGCGCAAGGTGACGCAGGAGTACTGCGAGGGCTTGATCCACGCGGCCCGCCGCCGTCCGCGCAGTCCGGGTCTGCCGTTCTCGCTGTGGACTTTGCAGCGCTCGGCCGACTGCATGGCCGAGAGAACCGGCCCGCGGGCCACCTACGAAACGGTGCGGACGCACCTGGAGGCCGCAGGGATAGTCCTCAGCCGCCCGCGGCACACCATGACGAGTCCAGACCCCGAGCACGCCCCCAAAAAAAGGCGGTCGAAGAGGCCCGCGACGGCCTCGGCCCGGGAGACCACTTCTACTGCGCCGACGAGTTCAACCTGAGCTGGATGCCGACACTCAAGGCGATGCGGGGGCCGAGGGGCCGGCGGGCCATGACCCCGACGCCCGCCCAGCCGAAGAGGCGACACGGCATCGGAGCGGTCGACCACCATACCGGCGAGACGGTGGTCCCGTTCCGCCGCCGAAAACGCAGGCGTGAGGTCGCCGAACTGCTCGAAGCCCTCCTGCGGAAGCATCCGACAGGCAAAGTCTATGTCGCC
>JACDAJ010000080.1 GCA_013695475.1 Rubrobacter sp.
GTGTGGACATCCACCATCGGGAGCTTGATCGGGACCCCGGCGACCACGCTCTCCGTCGTGGTCTGCGCCTCTCCGCCGATGATCGGCGCGACGTCCGTGCTCGTCCCGCCCATGTCGAAAGTGAGAAGGTCGCCGTACCCGCCGAGGCTTCCGATATACGCCGCCCCGACCACACCCCCCGCCGGCCCCGAAAGCACGCATCCCGCCGCGTCCGAGACGGCGTCGCCGACGGGAACCACACCCCCCGAAGACTGCATGATGAGCGGAGAGGGAAGCCCGATATCCTTCGCTTTGTCCGCGAGCTTTTCGAGGTACGCGGCGAGCTTCGGGGCGAGGTACGCGTCGGCGGTCGTCGTCGAGAACCGCTCGTACTCGCGGAACTCCGGCAAAACCTCGCTCGAAAGAGAGACGCGGAGGTGGGGGAGGGCGGCCCGAATTTCCTCTCCGACCCGCCGCTCGTGCTCGGGGTGCATGAAAGAAAAGAGGAGGCACACGGCCACCGATTCCACCTCGGAGTCTTCGATTTCGGAGATGGCTTTTTCCAGGCTTTCTTCGTCGAGGGCTTCGACTGTGCCGCCCGGCTCCATGCGTTCCTTCACGGTGAAGCGGAGTTCCCTCGGGACGAGCGGGGGAGGGCGATCCGTCGAGAGGTCGTAAAGCGAGGGGCGGTTTTGGCGGGCGATCTCGATGATGTCCCGGAACCCTTCGGTCGTTACGAGGGCGGTTTTCGCGCCGCGTCTTTCGAGGAGGGCGTTCGTGGCGACGGTCATTCCATGCGCGAGGGCGAGGATGGAGTCTGGCCCGACACCGGAGTTTTCGACCGCGCGCATCACACCCTCGGATTGATCCCCCGCGGTGGATGGGACTTTCGCCGTGGCGACCTCCCCCTCCGAAGAAAGGGCGACGAGGTCGGTGAAGGTTCCTCCGACGTCTATGCCGAGACGGGTGTTTTTCACCGCTCCAAAATACCATACGGGCGGCGCGCCTTTTTGTGGGAGAATGCGGAGCGGAACATGACCTTCGAAAGGGGAGGATTTATGCACTCGGTGAACGGGCTTTTCGGGAAAGAGGTCGTCGTCCGGGACACGGGCGAAAAGCAGGCGACCGTGAAGGACATAGTTTTCGGCAAGGACGCGAAAGCCATCGTCGCCCTCCTTATAGGCGGCAGCCTCTTCGACGGCTCGCGGGTCGTGAGATGGAAATCCATCGTGAGCCTCAAGGACGTGGTCGTCGTCCACGGCGACGCGCCCTTCGAGAGGCTGAAGGACGAGCCGGAGGTCGAGAATCTCCACCGCCACGCGCACCGGATCACCGGCACCGAAGTCATCCACGACGGGGAGAAGATCGGGGCCGTCGCCGACGTCTTCATAGACGACGCCGGATTCGTCGTCGGGTACGAGGTTAAAGAAGGGATGCTTTCGTCGAACAAATTCCTCCCCGTCGAGGATCTCGAGTCGTCCGGCAAGGACGCCATCGTGGCGAGAACCTCCGACCTCCGATCCATGAGGGACGTGAAAAAGTGAGCGGAAACGAGGGGCGGCGGGACATCATCCCCCGCCTCGACGGGAAGGGAGCCGAAGCGAGAATCGAGAATTATCGTCGCCCGAGTCCGGGAATTTGACGAAGGCATCGGCCTGACCGCCGCGCGCCATGCAAAACGCCTCCGGGGAGAACTTCGTTTCCCGGAGGCATCGTATGCGGGTGGATTTCGATCTTTTCAGCCTCGGAGGAGGTTCCTCGCCCCGGCCATCGCGGCGAGCTTGCCGTTGGCTACGTTGCGGGTGAGGTGGTTCATGCCGCACGAGGATGTGATGAGGGTTTGCTCCTCGGGGAGCCAGCCTCCCATGCCCCATTCGCGCATCCGCTCGACGAGGGTTTCCGGGGTCTCGACTTCGAGTTGCTGTACGTCGGCCACCCCGATGGCGAGTTGCTGATTTTTGAGTTTTCCCTCATAAACCGGGGTCATGTCGCCCTCGTTCATGATCGCGTCGCACTCGATGTCGCAAATAAGCTCCGTCGGATACGGCTCGATGTCGAAGTACCGATGCCCGATCTGCCCGTCATACGCCTCCCCGACGGCGTAGTTTCCCTGGCAGACGTGCGTCCATTTGAACGCGGTGTTCACGCCCTCCCAGCAAGCATTGTTTGCCTCGATGGCCGCCTCGACCTCCTCGCGGGTGATGCCGCCGACGGCGAAAAGAGGCTCGTCAATTTGAATGTGTTTGCATCCCGCCTCTTCGAGTTCCTTGAAATTCCGGTTGATAACCTCGGCGATGTCGAGCATCATCGCCCGGAGGTCGCCGCCGTAAAACTCGTCGTGGGCGACTTTGGCGAGCATGTGCGGCCCCGTCATCGTGACCTTGACTTTGTCCCGGTTTCTCGCGTGCTTCGAGACGAACTCGAACTCTTCGACGAGGCTGAGATCCCCGTATGTGATCTTCTCCGTACAAACCGCCGCCGGATGGAATACTCCATCGTCCTTCGGTGTGATCGGCATCGGGCGGGTCACGATACCGTACTCGGCGGACGGCTCTTTCTCGAAGCCGGGCATTTTCTGCCAGAAGAAGTTGAGCATCGCGTTCGGGGGGGCGTGGCGATTATTCTGGCGGCGGTGCATCTCACCACCGTTCACCACGTCAATTCCGGCGGCCTCCTCGTCGGAGAGTGCGGCTTGCGAGGCTCGTGCCTGTGCGTCGGCCATGTCCTCCTTCGTGAGGTTCCCCGCCTCGACTTGCTTTTCGAGTGTTTCGTACCACCGTGGGAGGCTGTGCGCCCCCACGACCGTCGTCGTGTACTTCTCGATCGCCATATTTTCCCTTTCCGCTCGGATACACCTTTCCCGCGACAAAATGTAACGAAATCCTCATTCATAAGCAAACGGAAGGACGGGGAGTGGGAAGGCGCGTCGCTTCGCGCGGAAAGAGTGGGAGTCAGAAAAAGCTCGGATGCGCGACGATGCGTGGCATCCGGGCAGGGAGGCGAATGTGCCGGGGGAGAGGGAGTCGAGAGAATCCCTCTCCCCCGGCACCCGGTTTTTACAATGTCGCCCGGAGTTCTCCGCCCATTTCCTGTGCGACCTTTCGGGAGTCGTCCATCGCCCCGATCATGGACGCGAAACCGTGGATCATGCCCTCGTACCGGAGTCGCTTCACCTCGACTCCCGCGTCTTCGAGCTTCTTCGCGTACGCTTCGCCCTCGTCGCGCAAAGGGTCGAAGCCGGCGGTGATGACGGTGGCTGAGGGGAGGTTTGTGTGATCCCCGGCGAGGAGGGGGGAGGCCATCCACTCCTTTGCCTCGGACTCTTCGCGGAGATAATGGCCGCCGAACCATTTCATGTCCGCCGTCGTGAGGAAGTACCCTTCGCCGTTCTCGCCATACGACGGACAATCTCCGGGGAAGTCCACGGCGGGGTATATGAGGGTTTGATGCGATATCTTCGGGCCGCCCCGATCCCTCGCCATGAGCGAGACGACGGCGGCGAGGTTCCCCCCCGCCGAATCCCCGGCGACCGCGAGCCGCGATGAATCCACGCCGAGGGGCGACCCGTTCTCGGCGAGCCATTTCGTCGCGGCGAAACAGTCTTCCGGTGCCGCCGGGAACGCGCTCTCGGGGGCGAGGCGGTACTCGACCGAGGCGACGGCGCATCCAGAGGCTTTGGCGAGGGCGCGGCACGTCGCGTCGTGGCTTTCGATCGAACCGATGACCCACCCGCCGCCGTGGAAATACACGACGAGCGGCGGTGTCCCGTTTTCCTCCGGTTTATAAAGCCGCACCGGGAGGCTTCCGGCCGGCCCCGGCACAGTGAAGTTTTGGATTTCGGCCATCGGGTCGGGGTTCGGAACCATCTCCGAGAAGGCTTTTTCGATGAAGAAGCGTGCTTGCGGGACGCTCATCTCGGCTATGCCCGGCACCCCGTCGGCCTCCATTTGCTTGAGGAGCGCGTCCGCCTGTGGATCGAGTGTCGTCATTGTTTCTCCTTTCAGTCGGGTCGCTTTGCTTCGGTTTTTGGTTTTTGGTTTAATAATCCTTCCTTCGCCGCGACTCGCATCGCCCCCGCGACATCGAGGATGTTCGGGCCTTCCGAGTCGAGCGAGACGGAAACCGTATCCCCCTCGTTGCGTTCGATCTCCCGCTCCCCGTCGAGCGCGACGCTCCCGACGCCCCGCCGTATCTCCACTTCTTCGCCCGGATGTATACGCCGCATCTCCGCCACCCCGACCGGAACTATGAGACCCGGCGCGAGCGGCACATTCACCGTCCACTCCGCCTCCTCCGGCGGGCAAAGTTCGAGATAAAGTCCGTGTTCGTCGTCGCGTGAGACCGGGTCGAGCATGCCCGCGATGGACGAAAGCCCGACTGCGTCCGGAGCCGCCGACGTCACGAAAAGTTCGGAGACGGAACCGCTCTTCCACAATGCCCGCGCCCCGATGAACCGCTCCCCGCTCACCGCCACATCCACAAGCGCGCAGTCTCGTCGCGCCTCTTCATAATTCACCGAAACTCGGAGAACCTTCCGGCGCTTCACGACATCCTCCGGCGAAAGTTTCCCGGTGACGAGAAGTCCGAGTGCGAGGCCCGCGACGGTCGCCTCGCGCATCTCGGGGAAGGCGTTGTTCGTCCCGGTGGATAACGGGATCATGGGTGTATCCCCGCAATGGCGCGCGACGAGGCGGCTCGTCCCGTCGCCGCCGAGAACGGCGATGGCCGACACGCCATGCTCCATCATCCGCTCGACGGCGTGAACCGTGTCGGAGGCGTTGTGGTAGATCATCATTTCGATGAGTTCGAGGGAGGGGAGAGTCCGGCCTTTACCGTGCGTCCGGATGTTCTTCTCCAAGTTGTCGTAAAGGCCGGAGGCGGCGGGCATCATGAGGATTTTCTCGACCCCGAGCGAGCCGAGTCCGGCCATGAGGCGGTAAACCATGTTCCCCTTCTCGGCGTTGTCGAAGACCGAAGCCCCGGCCACGAGGCGGCGTATGTCGCGCCCCGAGGCCGGATTCGCCACGACCCCGACGGTGATGCCGGAGGGAACGGAGCCGTTATTCGACACGGCTCAAAAACTCGGAGACGACCCGGTTCGTCGGCCCCGCCGCCTCCATTTGAACCATGTGGCCTTTGTTTTCGATGGTCTCGACCTTCGCGTCGTCGGGGAGGTTCTTCGAGTGGGACGAAGGGACGATTTTGTCGTCGTCGCCCCACACGGCGAGGATCGGCACCCCGAGCTTCGATGCGTCAATGACGCGCGATTGCTTCCCGTCGGCGAACACGGAGTCGGCGACGGTTCGGAGGGACTCGTTCACGCCGTCCTTCCGTTTATACGCGAGGATGTCGGCGACGAGATCTCGCGTAACGAGGCTCGGGTCGGCGAAGAGCCTTTGAAGAGCGGCTTTCATGTCCTTCCGTTTATTCGCCGCGATGAACGCCTCGATGTACTCCGAATTTATCTCCTCCCCGAAACCCGCGCTCGCAAACAGCGTGAGAGAGGCGACTTTGTCCGGATTGTCGAGGGTGAAAACGCTCGCGATGGCACCGCCCATCGAATGCCCCGCGAGGTGCGCTCTTCCGATCCCCTTCTCCTCCATAAATCCATTTACGACCCCGGCGAAAAAGTCGAGGCTCCCATCGCCGACCTCCTTCTCCGAGCCGCCGTGGCCGGGCATGTCAATGGCGTACACGGCCCGGTCTTGTGAAAGAGTTTCTTGATTGAAGACGAATATATTTATGTCGCCGCCATATCCGGGGATGAGGATGAGCGGCGTGCCGGAGTCGGTTTCGTCCATCGCGAGATATTGAATGGAGCGACCACCGACCTCGACCGTCTCCGGAGCCGGGCCGCCCGCGTCTTCTTCTTCGGGAACGAAAGTGGACTGAAACTCCTCGACGAAGGCTTCGATGTCCGAGTCCGGCACGTCGGAGTCGGCGATGACCCCGAGGAGGTCGCCGACGGGAAGAACGTCGCCTTCCTTCGCGACTCGGCGGCGGAGTACGCCCGAAGTCGGAGCCTCGACCGCATTATTGATCTTCTCGGACTCGACCTCAACGAGTTCGTCGCCGTGGGAGATGTCCGCCCCCTCCTCGACGAGCCACTCGACGACGGTTCCCTCCTTCATCGTGAGTCCCCATTTTGGCATTCCCAGTTTCTTTATATCGCTCAATATGCTCCCTTCGGTCGCGCTTGCCAGCCATCAGCCGTCAGCGAAGACAAAAGCTGACGGCTGATGGCTGATGGCGCGTTTCGCCTTTGCGAAACGCTTTACGCCGTCGCGCCCGCGCCCGTCGTCGCTTTGACGGCGGCGGCGACTCTTTCGGCGTCCGGGACGTAAAGGTCTTCGAGGACGCCCGAGAACGGCGGCGGGACGTGCGGGGCGGTGACCATTTGCGGGGCGGATTTTAGATCCGAGAAGCAGTTTTGGCTCACCATCGCGACGATGTCCGAGGCTATGGAGCATCGCGGGTTCGACTCATCCACCACGACGAGGCGGCCAGTGTTCTCGACACTTTCGAAGATGGTTTCGTCATCGAGGGGGGAGAGGGTTCTCGGGTCAATAATTTCGCACTCGATGCCATCCCCCGAGAGCGATTCCGCCGCTTCCTTCGCCATGTTCACCATGCGCCCAATGGCTACGAGGGTGACGTCGTCGCCCTCGCGTACGATGTCCGCCTCGGCGAACGGAACCGTATACGATTCCTCGGGAACCTCGCCCTCCTCGGCGTATTGAACTTTGTTTTCGAGGAAGATCACCGGGTCGTCGTCGCGAATGGCGGAGATCATGAGTCCCTTCGCGTCATACGGATTCGATGGCACGACGACTTTGAGGCCGGGTATATGGGTGAAGATGGGATACAAAGTCTGCGAATGTTGGCTGGCGGCACGGATGCCCGCGCCGTACATCGTGCGGATGACCATCGGGGTTTTCGCCTTGCCGCCGAACATATATTTGAACTTCGCCGCCTGATTGAAAATCTGGTCGAAGCACACGCCCATGAAGTCCACGAACATAAGCTCCGCGACCGGGCGGAGGCCGGAACACGCCGCTCCTGCCGCCGCTCCGATGAACGCGGACTCGCTTATGGGGGTGTCCATAATCTGGTTCGGGAACTTGCCGTGAAGCCCCTTCGTGACGCCCATGACACCGCCCCACGCATCAATTTCTCCGGGGGAGCCGGTTCCGCCGACGTTATCCTCGCCGAAAACGATGACGGTCGGGTCGCGCTCCATTTCCTGAGCCATCGCCTCGTTGATGGCCGCCATATAGCTGATCGTTCTCGCCATTTGTTTCTCCCTTCGGTCGGTCGCTTCGCTCCGGTTATTGGTTTGTGGTTATTGGTTATTGGCAAAAACAGAAACCAACAACCAACAACCAAAATATCTAATAACTCACATATACGTCGGTGAGGAGCCTCTCCGCTGCCGGTTCGGGGGCCGCCTTTGCCTCGTCCACCGCTTCGTTTATGAGCTTGGCGACTTCTTCGTCCACGGTGTCGAGGTCGGATTCGTCCACGAGGTTCGCCGAGGTCACCCGTTTTTTGAAGAGCATGAGGCAGTCTTTGTTCGCCCTTATGTTTTCGACTTCGTTCTCGCCCCGGTAAGTCTGCGCGTCGCCCTCGAAGTGGCCGAAATAGCGGTTTACTTTCGCCTCGATCATGGTCGGCCCGCCACCGTCCCTCGCCCGCGCGATGGCTTCCCCGGCGGCTTCGTGAACGGCGAAGAAGTCGTGGCCGTCCACGACGATTCCCGGCATCGAGAAACCGTCGGCTCGCTTCGCGATGTCAATGCCTTTGGATGAGAATGCTTGTGCGGTGGCTTCGGCGTATCCATTGTTTTCTACAGCGGTAAGCAAAAACCTTGACCCGCATGAGATCATGCAAGCATGAAAGCCTACTCTGAAGATCTGCGCAAGAAGACAGTCGATGCTCTCCGACGAGGCACGCCGAAAGCCGAGGCCGCACGCCTGTTCGGGGTGAGCCTCTCCTCGGTGGAACGCTTCGCGGGGAGGGGCCGCGAGGGGGGCTCGCTGGCTCCGAGGAAACCTCCGGGAAGGCCCCCGAAGGCCCCCGAAGGCCGGCGGGACGGCGAGGCGACTCCTGGAGGCCGACCTCTCTGGCCGTCCGGCGGCCACCGTCGCCGAGCGCCGGGTGTATCTGGAGCATATGACGGGCGAGTCGATGAGCGA
>JACDAJ010000087.1 GCA_013695475.1 Rubrobacter sp.
GACGCATCTCGTCCGGGGTATGAACGACGATCGCTTCATTCGCCATCCTCCCACCTCCGATATTCCTCTTCGTCCATGTTCCACCCGTGTTCGGGGGCGGGGAAATCTCCGGCGCGGACTTCCTCGACGAAGCTCGCGGAGGCGTCCTTCATGGTCGCGTATACATCGGCGTATCGCTTCACGAAGCGGAATGGTTTGTCGGAGGAAAAGCCAACGAGATCGTGCCACACGAGAACTTGCGCGTCGCAATGCGGCCCCGCGCCGATGCCGATGGTCGAGATCGAAAGTTCGGAGGTCGCCCTCTTCGCCACCTCCGTCGGCACGACTTCGAGGACGACGGCGAAGCACCCGGCCTCTTCGAGCCTCTTCGAGCCGTCGAGGAGGCGCGTCGCGGCCTCTCCGGTCTTTCCTTGAACGACGCCCTCGAAGCGAAGCGCCGACTGCGGCGTGTATCCGAGATGCCCCATGACCGGGACGCCCATCTCGACGAGGATTCGGGCGGCGGAGAGCGCGCTCTCGCCCGCGCCTTCGAGCTTTATGGCCGAGGCTCCGGCTCGCATGAGGGACGAGGCGTTCTCGACGGCCCTCTCGACCGTCGCGAAGCCGCCGAACGAGATGTCCGAGACGACCGGGACATCGGGCCGCGAGGAGTTCTTCACGCCCCGGACGACCGCGCCCGTGTGGTGGATCATCGCCTCCATCGTCACGGGGACCGTGCCGTCGTGGCCGAGGATGGCGTTTCCCATCGAGTCTCCGACGAGGAGGATGTCGGCTCCGGCGTCGGCGGAGAGGGCGGCGGAGGGAGCGTCGTAAAGGGAGATCATGGCTAGTTTTTCACGGCGGGCTTTTGCTTGGGCGAAGAGTTTCACGGGGGAGGTATTCATGGTCGGAGTATTTTATAGCGTTTATCCGTTGGCGGAAAATACGGTCGGCGGCGCGGCTTCGCGGGGAGCTTCACTTTCCGAAAGCCGCGTTCATCTTCCCCCGGCTCGCTCCCCCGCGGCGCCTCCGCGTCTCCGTCCGGCGAACTCCCATCCGGCGGCTCGATCCGAGGCTTCGGGGGGGCGCTTCGCTTTGGGCTTCCCCGCTCCCGAAGCGGCTTCGCTTTCCGACACCCGTGATACCCTCTCCCGGATCGGGAAAAGGAGACTCGCATGGACATGATCGCATCCCTCGAAGGGATCGTCGGCGACACGGAACGGGTGACGGACGCGGCCGACGCCCTCGAAAAACACAGCCGCGATTTCGCATACCACACTCCGAGAAATCCCGACGCCGTCGTCTTCCCGAAAGACAAGCACGAAGTCCGAAAAATCCTCCGCTTCGCCGACGAGAATGGGGTTCCGGTCGTGCCTTTCGGAGAGGGAAGCAGCCTCGAAGGAAGCGTCGTCCCGATTCGTGGCGGCGTGAGCCTCGACTTCTCGCTCATGGATGAAATCCTCGAAATCCGGCCCGACGATTTCATCGCCCGTGTCCAGCCGGGCGTGACGCACGGGAAATTGAACGAAGCGCTCGAAGAACACGGCCTTCTCTTTCCCGTCGACCCCGGATGGAACGCCTCGCTCGGGGGGATGTGCGGGACGAACGCGAGCGGAACGAACGCCGTGAGATACGGGGTCATGCGCGACCAGGTTTTGGCGCTCGAAGTCGTCCTCGCCGACGGCTCGCTCATGCGGACGGGGAGCCTCGCCATGAAATCGTCCGCCGGATACGATCTCACGCGGCTTTTCGTCGGGTCGGAGGGGACGCTCGGGGTGTTCACGGAGATCGTGCTTCGGCTCTATCCGGTTCCCGAGAAGACCGTCGCTGCCCGCGCGGTATTCGAGAGCATCGAGGCGGCGGGGAGTGCGGCGATCGCCATGATCCGAACCGGCATGCAAATCGGGCGGGTCGAACTCGTTGACGAACACACCATGAAAGCCGTGAACGCCTATAAAAATACGGACTACGCCGAAGCTCCGACTCTCTTCCTCGAATTCAGCGGAAATGAAGCCGGGGTCGAGAGCGACGTGGGAAAAGCCCGTGAAGCCTCGGAAGCCGAGGATTGCCGCGCCTTCGACTTCGAGGCGGATGAGGAAGGCATCGAGCTTTTGTGGGAGGCGAGGCATGAGGCCGCGCTCGCCATCGTCGCGGCGTCCCCCGACAAGCTCGCGATGTCCACCGACGTGTGCGTGCCGGTGTCGGAGCTTCCCGAGGCTCTTCGGAACGCCCGCGAAACCATCGCTTCCCGGGGCATGTACGGAGCCATTCTCGGCCATGTCGGGGACGGGAATTACCACGCCGTTTTCATGCTCGACCCGGCGGACGAGGATGACCTCGCACGGGCGAAGGAAGTGAACGAGGAGATTGTGAATTATGCGCTCGAACGTGGCGGGACATGCACCGGGGAGCATGGCGTCGGCTTCGGGAAGATGGAGCATCTCGAAGCGGAGCATGGGGATTCGATCCCTTTCATGCGAAAGCTGAAAAAAATGGCCGACCCGAACGGGACTTTGAATCCCGGAAAGATGTTTTGAGGCGTTCCGAGCGGCCTTGAAAACCCGGCGAAACGAATCATTGACAGCCGGATCGGAACTCGCTGCGATCTTTGTTCGAGGTGATGCCACTGGGGCTTGACATGCGAAGGAAATGTCCGGCACACGATGCGAATAAACCGGGGAAAGGTTGACGCTTCCGTCGCAAACACAAGAAAGATCATACGTATGCGACGCCCGCTCGAAGCGAAACACGAAGCGAACGCGCTCTGTTTACGCACGGAGACGAGGAGGAGTGAAGCATGACGGAAATTCAGGAAGGTATCCGGGAGGCTGGCGGGAAGCCGGAGACCGACTTCGACGCGGTGATCGTCGGGGCCGGGTTCTCGGGACTTTATATGCTCCACAGCTTGAGGAATGACCTCGGGCTTTCGGCGCGGGTTTTCGAAGCCGGGGAGGGCGTCGGAGGAACGTGGTATTGGAACCGGTATCCGGGGGCGAGGAGCGACTCGGACAGCTATATATACTCGTTCTCGTTCGACAAGGAGCTTCGGCAGGAATGGGAGTGGTCGGAGAGGTATCCGGCGCAGGAGGAGATCCGGGACTACCTCGAACACGTCACCGACCGATACGACCTCCGCCGCGACATCCAATTCTCCACGCGGGTGATCGAAGCGACCTTCGACGACGCCACGAACATATGGAACATCCGCACCGACGCCGGAGACACGGTCACGGCGCGGTTCTTCGTCGCCGCCGTGGGGGCGCTTTCGTCGGCGAACCTGCCGGAGATAAAGGGGCGCGACGACTTCGCCGGGGAGACGTACCATACCGGGCTGTGGCCGAAAGAGGGCGTGGATTTCACCGGGAAGACGGTCGGGATCATCGGCACGGGGCGACTGCGATCCAAGCCATCCCGCTCATCGCCCCGGAGTGCGAACATCTCACCGTTTTCCAGCGGACGGCGAACTATGCCATCCCGTCGCGGAACGGCCCGCTCGACCGCGAGAAGGACAAAGCCCGCAAAGAGGACTTCGAGGGGGTCAAAGAAAGGACGCGGAACTCGTTCGCCGGGTTCGAGCTGTATTTCATCGAGCAAGGCGCGCTCGACGCCTCCCCCGAGGAGCGCGACAAGGCGTGGAAGGAGATGTGGGACAACGGCGGGTTCGGGCTGTGGATCGGGAACTACAACGACATCTTCTTCACGCAAGAAGCGAACGACAAAGTCTCCGAGTGGCTGCGAGAGAAGATCGCCGAGCGCGTTGACGACCCGGAGACCGCCGAGAAACTCATCCCCCGCGACCACGCCTTCGGCACGAAGCGCGTCCCGCTCGAATACGATTATTATGAGGCGTTCAACCGCGACAACGTCGAGCTCGTGGACGTGAAAGCCGCCCCGATAATGGAGATAACCGCGACCGGACTCCGCACCGAGGACGGAGAGTACGAGTTCGATGTCCTTGTTTTCGCGACCGGCTTCGACGCGATGACTGGGCCGCTGAACAACATGGGCATCCGGGGTCGGGGCGGGAAGCTCCTCAGCGAGAAGTGGTCGGAGGGGCCGCGGACGTATCTCGGGTTGACGAGCGCGGACTTCCCGAACTTCTTCACGATCACCGGTCCGGGGAGTCCGTCGGTGATCTCGAACATGCCCGTCTCCATCGAGCAGCACGTGGAGTTCATATCGAGGATCGTCTCCGACATGCGCGACCGCGACGCCGAAACCATCGAGCCGGCGAAAGAAGCCGAAGACGAGTGGACGTCGCACGTTCAGGAAGTCGCCTATTCGACGCTCTTCCCCGAATCCGCGACGTGGTACATGGGCGCGAACATCCCCGGCAAACCGCGCGTGTTTTTGCCGTACCTCGGCGGGGTCGGGCCGTACCGGGCGAAGTGCGACGAGATCGCCGAAAACGACTACGAAGGTTTCGCCTTCGCCACCAAAGAAAGGGCTGGCGCGTGATCGCAAACCAGTTTTACACGCCCGAATTCCACGGCGAGTACGAACTCGTCTCCATCGGCCGCCTCGACCTCGAAGAGGGCGGCTCCATACCGGACTGCCATCTCGCCATAACGACGTGGGGCGAAATCAACGAAGCCCGCGACAACGTCATCCTCATCACGACGTGGTATTCCGGCACGCACCAGATTTTCCGCGATGCGTACGTCGGGGAGGGGCATGCGCTCGACCCGTCGAAATACTTCATCGTGTGCATAAACCAGATCGGAAACGGACTCTCCACCTCGCCGCACAACGCCGACGGCCCGAACGCCGACCTCGCGATGTCGAAGTTCCCGAAAGTCCGAATCGGCGACGACGTGGTCGCGCAGGAAAGGCTGCTCCGCGAGCATTTCGGCATCGAAAAACTCGCGCTCGTCGTCGGAGGCTCGATGGGGGCGCAGCAAACTTATGAATGGGCGATCCGCTTCCCGGACAAGGTCGAGCGGGCCGCGCCAATCGCCGGAACCGCGCAAAACACGCCGCACGACTTTTTGTACACCGAGTCGCTCAACGAGCAAATATGGTCCGACCCGGGCTGGAATGGCGGGGAATACAAATCGAACGAGGATGTGGAGGACGGCCTGAAAAGGCATGCCCACATATGGGGGATCATGGGCTTCTCGACGGAATTCTGGAAACAGGAAGTGTGGCGCGCGCTCGAGTTCGAGTCGAAGGAGGCGTTCCTCGAAGGCTTTTTGGAACCGTACTTTACCGTGATGGATCCGAACGACCTTCTTTGCATGGCGTGGAAGTGGCAGCGGGGCGACGTGACCCGGCACGCGAGCGGCGACCTCGAAGCCGCGCTCGGTCGCATCACCGCCAAAACCTTCGTGATGCCGATCAGCGAGGACATGTTCTTCCCGCCCCGCGATTGCAAAGCCGAACAAGAACTCGTCCCGAACAGCGAGCTTCGCGTCGTGGACGACGTCCTCGGGCATCTCGGCCTGTTCGGGGTCGCGCCGACGTACATTCCGCAGATAGACGAGCATCTCGGGGAGCTTCTAGCGACGAAAGTTTGAACCGGATCGCCGCGGGGAGTCGGGATATTTTCGACTCCCCGTTTCTACGGTATCTTCGCTTTCATACCAAATCCGGGCGCATGGTTCGCGCCCCTCGCCTTTCGCGAGGTCGTGAGCCGAGAACACGCCGACCTCACGAAGCGAAGCGTCCTCACGCGCGACCAAAGAAACGAAGTCTTCATCCGGACTCGGTGTCACGCCCGAAAGGCCCTCGCCGTATTCGACCGGGACAACGATGGGTGCGGGTTTCGGCTCCTCGCCTTTCCCACCCCCGTTTTTACGACATTTCGGATAACCGCGCCGTCGGCGTTATGAGGTCCGGGTCGGTGACGATGTCCACGAGGGAGACGCCCTCGGATGAAACCGCCGCTTCGAGCGCGGGGATGAGTTCGTCCGAATTTTCGACGGAGAATCCTTCGGCTCCGAGACTCCGGGCGAAGGATGCGAGATCCACATTTCCTATCTCCGTCCCGGCGAGCCTCCCCATCCCCCGCGCCTGATGCATCGCGATCGTCCCGTGCATCCCATTCCGCATCACGACGACCGTGAGTGAAAGCCCATACCGCACCGCCGTCTCTATTTCCTGCCCGGTCATGAGGAACCCGCCGTCGCCACAAACCGCGACGACCGTTCGCTTCGGAGCCGCCATCTTCACCCCGACCGCCGCCGGAACCCCATACCCCATCGCCCCGTTCGCCGGAGCAAGTTGTGTGTCCGGGTGGTCGTATTTCCAGTATCGGTGGAGGAAGATCGAGAAATTCCCCGCGTCGTTCGTGACGATGGCATCCTCGGGAATCGTCCGCCTCATCGCGGAAATAACTTCCGCCGGGTCAATGCCACCCTCCGAACGAGACTCCGGTATTTCGCTGAATTCGAGGTACGAATAATGCGCCGCGCTCCAATTTCGTTCCGGCGCTTTCTTCGGGGCGGCCTCGACGAGCGCGGAGAGGGTTTGCCGCACATCCGCCGCGAAACCGTCCGCGCCTATCCGAATAACTTTCTGCCCCTTTTTCGGGAAGCGGTAACTTTGCGTCGTGACTTCGTCGAGGCGGCTTCCGATAGAGAATATGAGATCCGCGCCTTCGAGAGATTTCAATATTTCAGGCGGCGTCCCGAGCGCGAGATGCCCGAGATAGTTCGGATGCCCGTTCGGAAACCTATCCTGCCGACGAAACGCCGTATATATTCCGACGCCATATTTCTCGGCGAAGGAGACGAGTTCATTCCGCGCCCACTTCGCGCCCTCGCCCGCGATGGCGACGGGACGGCGGGCTTCGAGGATGCGCCGCTTTATTTCCTGAATTTCCTCCGGCGACGGCATGGTACGGCTCCTCGACAGAATAACCGCTCCGTCCGGAGCCTCGATCTCCTCCCCCAAAATATCTGCCGGGAGGGCGAGCATGACCGGGCCGGGACGACCGGAGGTCGCGATTCGCACCGCTTTCTCGACGAATTCCGGCAACCTTTCGGCTCGATGGACGGTGGCGGAGTATTTCGTGACCTCGCGATAGAAATCTGGCAAGTCCACTTCCTGAAAAGCCTCGCGCCCGAGGAATCCCGTCTCGACTTGCCCGAGGAGGACGACCATCGGCGTGGAATCCTGCCTCGCCGTATGGACTCCGATGGCGAGGTTCGACGCGCCCACGCCCCGCGTCGCCATCGCGACCGCCGGGACTCCGGTGAGCTTTCCATCCGCCTCGGCCATGAAGGAGGCTCCGGACTCGTGGCGCGTGGAGACGAGTGAGAGGTCGGGACGAGCCTCCACGGCGTCCATGATCTCCAAAAAACTCTCGCCGGGAACGGCATAGAAACGTTTCACCCCGGCTCTCGCGAGAACTTCGACCGCCGCATCCCCCGCCCGCATCATTCGTAAACCGGGTGGATGGTTCCGTCGTCCTCGACTGCTGGGGACGGTATTCGTCCTTCCCGACGCCCCACTCCCGAAGCGGGTGAAGCCGAAAGCGGAGCGGTGCGACCTCCCGAATCCCGCACAAACGAAGATACGAAGCTGTCAACCGGATCCCGCATCACACACCTCCCGCTCATGGTTTCTCCGCCCCGGATATTATCCGAAAGCGTCTTTAGAATTTCGTCGCGCGGGTAAATACGCCATCGTAACCGAAACGAAAGGCCGTATATGAGCAAGTTTGTACTCGTTCACGGCGCGTGGCACGGCGGATGGGCGTGGGACAATGTGAGGCCCGTCCTCAAGGGTGCGGGGCATGAGGTGGACGCCCTCGACCTTCCGGGGCATGGCTCCGACTCGACCCCGACTTCCGAGGTCACGCTGAAATCCTATGTGGATCGGACGGTCGAGGCTCTCGACGCGAGCGACGAGCCGGTGTATCTCGTCGGCCACAGCCTGGCGGGAGCCGTCATCGGCGAGGTGGCCGAGCGTCGTCCCGAGAAGATAGAGAAGCTCGTTTATGTGTGCGCGTTCATGCTTCAAAACGGGGAGTCGGCGCTCGGATGGTCGCAGTCTGACGAGGGGTCCATCATTCTCCAGAGTTTGCAGATGAGCGAGGATCAAAGCACGGCGACCGTCAGCGACGACGGCCTGAGAAACGCTCTTTACAACGACGCGCCGGACGAGGTCGTCGAGGCGGCGAGGAAGCGGCTCGACAACCAGTCGCTCGAACCCTTCGGCGCGCAGGCGGCCGTCACGGATGAGAACTTCGGGAGAGTACCGCGGGTATACATCGAGACGACCGAGGATCGCGCGGTGAGCAACTCCGTGCAGCGGCAGATGATCTCGAACCTTCCGGTCGAGAAGGTGTACACGATGGACACCTCGCACCTTCCGATGGCCTCGAAGCCCGAGGAGCTTGGGCGGAATCTCAACGACATAGCTTCATAGCTTCGCTTGTCAGCCATAATGATTTTCTCGCGGCGCGTGAGGCTCGCGCTTTACGCGCCGCTTCCGGGAGGTCGGCGGTGAACGGCTCGGCCTCCTCCGGATAACGATTCGCTCGAAAGCCTCGCGTTCCACGCGGCTCGGTCGGCGGCGGGGAGCCTTTTCCCGCCGCTTCCGGCGTGTGATGCGAAAAGTTCCGTCGCTCGGTTCGCGGCGGCTTCGCCCACGGAGGAGTGATGTTTGTCTTTCCGACTCCTCCGAGGCGCGAAGCGCCTCACACAAACTCCACGCCGAGCGGCGGCTGCCCATGTACTTCGACGGTGAAGGTGTCGCCTTTTTTCGCATCCACGGCGCCGCCGAGCGAGCCGGAGAGGACGACATCGCCGGGATCGAGGCTCACGCCGAAGGAGTGGAGTTTGCGGGCGAGCCACGCGACGCTGTTCGCCGGGTTTCCGAGCGCCGCCGCGCCGACCGCCTCGATGAGCGACTCGCTGTTTTTCGAGACGATCATGCCGAGGGTTCGGAGGTCTTCTTTTTTCAGCTCCTCGTTCCACGGGCCGAGGGTGTATCCGCCGTATGAGGCGTTGTCGGCGATGGTGTCGGCGAGCTTTATCTTCCAGTCGGTGATGCGGCTGTCCACAATCTCCACCGAAACCGCGAGCGCCTCCGTGGCGGCGAACACGTCCGACGCGCTCACATTCTCGCCGGAGAGCGGCTCGGCCATGAGGAGGGCGATCTCCCCTTCCACCCGCGGCGCGATGAACGTATCAGCCGGGACTTCGGCCTTGCCGGACGAGTCGGCGGCGAAGTATCGGGAGGCCCACAAAGAGCCATAATCTGGTTCGTTCACGTTCATCATGTTTTGCATGGCCTTGCTCGTCAGCCCGATCTTCCGCCCCGAAATCTTCTCTCCGCGCTCCATCCGAAGCTCCGTCCACCGGCTTTGCACGGCATACGAATCCTCGACCGCGAGGCCGTCACTCTCCGTGAGCGGTGCGATGGAAGTTCGATTCTCCCACGCCTCGTCGAGACGCTTCGCCAGATTTTCTATGTCCGCCTCAGCCATTGAGGGTTCCGGCGAAGAAGTCGAGGACCTCCTCCACGCCCTCTCCCGCCTCGGCGAGCCGGACGGAACCTTCTCATACCTCCGACTCTCGACGAGGCCCGTCGCACAAAATCTAGCGAACGTCCCGAAGGACGAGAAAGCGCGAAACTTCCGAAGGAAAAACGTCCACTCCGGCGGATACCGCCTCCGCGACTCCTCGGACGACCACGGCCTCTCCCCCTCCGTCGCCCTCGTCGGGGCGGGAGCCGTCATGCCCGAGGTCATCCGGGCGGCGGAGCTCCTCGAAGAAGAGGGCGGCATCGGAGCCGACGTCATATGCCTCACCAGCTACGACCTCGTCTTCCGCGCCCTCCGCGCCCGGCAAGGACTCGACGAAAACGGCGAATACTCCATTCTCGAAACCCTCTTCCCCGAGAGCCGCAAACTCCCCATTGTGAGCGTCATTGACGGCCACCCGCACTCCCTAGCCTTCCTCGGAGGGATACAAACCGTCGGGCAAACGTGCCTCGCGTCGCGGATTTCGGACAGTCCGGCGACGTGGACGACCTTTATGGACACTACGGCATAGATGCCGAGACGATCATCGGCGCCGCCCTCGACGCCATCGGATAGGCGCTTCGCCCGGAAAAATCGGGAGTCGGGACGCTTTCGGCCCGCTTTTCCCTCGACGCCTTCGCCTTCCCGCATGACGGACTCTCGCCCGTGTGCTTCCGGGCGCCGAGTTTGGACGGTCGCCTCCCCGCACGGAAGCATTCGCTCGGACTCGTGCGTGATTGATGATATTGAAATATATGATACAAAACATAGATGAGTGGAAACGAGAAGGAGGAGGATCATGTACGCGAGGATGACCACGATCCGGGTACGGGACGGGAAGTTCGATGAGGCGATTGGGATTGCGAAGGATTCGATCGCGCCTTTGGCGAAGGAGCAGCCGGGGTTCATGAACCTCCTCGCGCTCACGGACTCCGACGACGGGGAGGTCGTTTTGATCTCTTTGTGGGAGACGGAGGGCGACCTCCAGGCGGGCGAGGACAACGGATACTACGAGGATCAAATAGGAAAGCTCTCCACCATCCTCGACGGGCGAGCCATGCGGGAGAACTATACGGTGGACACTCTGGCGTGAGGCGTCTCGCCGGAAGCGAAGCGCGCTTGTGAGCTTCTCAGCATTTCAGCACGCTTCGCTTTTCGGCTTTTTCGAGTACGGCGGGTTCTTTATGGAACTCCGGCTTTATTGAGGGTCCGGCGGAGTCCGCTGGGGTTCGATCCACCATGTGCCACCGGGTCCGGGTGAAAGAATCGGCGTTCCCCACGCGACCCGGGGTTCCACGTCGTTCGTCGCGGCGAAGTGGGCGGCTGGGAAGTGATCACCCGATTCCATGCCGCTCGCCGCGGGAGTCGCATCCGTCCTCCTCGACCCCCCGCTCCCGAACGACGGAAGATGCGAACCCGTCGCCCGGCCTCGACGTTATCCGGGGATCTTGAGAACGAGCACGGCGAGGTCGTCGAGGGGGACTCCCTCGTCGAAGTCGTTGACCGCGTTTTTGAGGCATTCGGCGATGTCGGTGGCATTTCCCCCTCCGCAGTCCCGGAGGAGGGCGAGGAGGCGCTCCTCGCCGAAGAGGGAGCCGTCGGGGGCGCGCGCCTCGGTGAGGCCGTCGGTGTAGAAAACGGCGGCGTCGCCGGGGGAAAGACGCGCCACGCGCTCCTCCACGCCGGGGTCGTCGAAGACACCGAGTACTCTTCCCGGAGCCTCGACCTTCTCGATGCTCCCGTCGGAGCGGTGGATGAGCGGCGCGGGATGCCCGGCTCGCGCCACCGTGAGATCGAAGGTGTTCGCCCCGTTTCCCTCCGCTTTTTCGAGGCGGGCGCAGGCTATTGTCGAGAATTTGAGGTCGTCGAGCTGGCGGAGCATCGCCTCGTTGAGGGAGGAGAGGATCTTCGCCGGGGAATCCTCGTTCATGACGACAGCTTGGATGGTGTATCGGGAGAGCGCGGCGACCGCGGCGGCGTCCGGGCCTTTGCCGCACACGTCCCCGACGACGGCTATGAGCGAGCCGCCCGGAACCCGGATGAGGTCGTAGAAATCGCCCCCGATCTCCGTCTCCTCGCCGAGCGGAAGATACTCCACCCCGACATCCACCTCCTTCACTTCGGGGATGCGGGGAAGGAGGCTCCGTTGCAAAGTGCGGGCGATGCGGCTCCTCTCGCGGTACAGCGCGGCGTTGTCCACGGCGAGGGCGCATCGGTACGCGAGGCTCTCGGCGAGGGCGAGATCCTCGTCGCCATACAGCCTCTCGGGGTTCGAGGAGGCGAGGGTGACAACCCCGAGGACGCGGCCGCGGGCGAGGAGCGGGACGCTCACGAGCGACGAGACGCCGAGTTGCCCGAGGATGCGCGCGCTTTCTTCTCCGGAGGCGATGTCGGCGACGATATCCGACTGCTCGCCGGACATCCTCTCCGATTTCCCGGTTCGAAGCACCCTCGCGGCGATTCCGGTTGAATCCTCCTCGAAGCTCCGGTGCCTTTGAAGTTCGCGCAAAAGCTCGTGCTTCTCCTCCTCGGCGTGCGAGGCGGCGGCTTGGACGACCTCCCCGTCCTCCTCCACGATGTCAACGAGGCACCAGTCGGCGAGAGCGGGGACGGCGAGCCGCGCCGTGTCCCGGAGCCGCTCGAAGAACCCGACCGAAGAGAGAAGCACGTTGTCCGCCTCGACGAGGAAAGAGAGGCGGCGGCGGGCGGCGACGGCCTCGGCCTTCGCGAGTTGCTCGCGGGCGAGGATGAGGTCGCGCTCCTCCTCGACTTGCTTCCGGTCCGTCACGTCGTGCTGAACGCCGATGAAGTTCGTCACCTCGCCGTCGTCGCCGAAGACGGGCGAAACATAAAGCTCGTTCCAGAACATCTCGCCGTTTTTTCTGTAGTTCCGGAGGACAGCCCGGCACTCGCGGCTCTCGCTGATCGCCTGTCGCACCTCGTCGAGGGCGGGCTGCTCGGTGTCGTCGCGCTGCAAAAAGCGGCAGTTCGTCCCGAGGACTTCGTCGAACTCGTAGCCCGTCGTCCTCACGAAAGACTGGTTCGCGTAAATGATCGGGTTGTCGGGGAGGCTCGGGTCGGTGATGACAATGCCGTTATAGCTCGCCGACACCGCGCGGTCGAGGAGGGACCTCAACTCCTCCGCGTCGCGCTGGTTCCAGGGACTCCCGAAAATGCCGCCCGGCGATTTCTCCATCCGCACATTCTACCGACTCCGCCGAAGATCGAAAACATGCGTGACCTCGATCAAAGCCCGAAGGCCGCACAATCCGGCGAAGTGGAAAATCCAGCCATTCTGGGTATAAACAACCCCGGCAAAGCAAACGCAATACGGAAAGGATGCACATGGCCTACGAACTACCGAGTCTGCCATACGACTACAACGCCCTCGAACCGACAATCGACGAGGCGACAATGCACCTCCACCACGAGAAACACCACAATACGTATTTGACGAATCTCAACGCCGCCATAGAAAAACACCCTGACGCCGACCCCGGAAACGCCGAGGATCTCGTCCGGAACATCGGCTCCGTCCCCGACGACATAAAAACCGCCATCCGAAACAACGGCGGCGGGTACACAAACCATAATTTGTTTTGGCAAATAATGTCCCCGAACGGAGGCGGCCAGCCGACCGGCTCTTTGGCGGAGGCCATAAACCGCGACTTCGGCTCCTTCGACTCCTTCAAAGAGGAATGGGGCAAAGTCGGCGCTCCGGGAAGCGTTTTCGGAAGCGGCTGGGTGTGGCTCATCGCCGACTCGGGAGGCTCACTCGCCATCGAGAAGACGGCGAACCAGGATTCGCCTTTGATGGAAAGCAAGAACCCGGTCATCGGCCTTGACGTGTGGGAACACGCATACTATCTCAACTACCAGAACCGCCGCCCCGAATACATCGAGGCGTGGTGGAACGTCGTGAACTGGGACGAGGCCGAGAGGCGTTACCAAGCCGCCACATCGTAGTTTTTTAGCCGCCAGCCAAAACATAAAAAGAAACATCCGCGCCCCCGAGAAAGTCTATCGGGGGCGCGTCTTTCGCTAAAAGCGCGGCGAAGCCGCCCCCCCATTTGACATTCCCCTCTCATGTAGCCAAAATTACACACAGCGGCTGCCCCGCGTTCGTCGAGGGTATGGAGTGGACTTGTGGGCGCATCGAGTCAATTCGTGCGGGAAGGTGTTTCCGGGTGTTCCGGGTGGTCGCGCCACGTGGAGGCGTGTTGTCGGTGTTCGGGGCGAGAAAATGGGGTTCGCTCCGGATGGTTTCGGCGGCGCTTTTTATGCGGGGTTTTCGGGGAGGTCATGTTCTTCGTGGGTCGGATAATGGTCGAGAGGAGGGTGGGGAAGGAGCTGTGCGGTGGCTGAAACCGAAGACACGAACGACACGAAGACGTATATCTATGCGTGCCGAGTCATTCCGCCGGAGGAGCGGGACGTGGCCCGCGCCCACCAGCGCGAACCCGTCGAGATGCACGACGCCGAAGTCGGGGAGGTCCGCCAGCTAAGCGTCCATCTCACCGACGAGGGGGCCGAGGCGTACGCCGGAGCGTCGAACCTCATCGAGATCGAAGAGGAGACGACCGCGAGCGCCGACGGATGGACGGAGGATGCCGAGCTTTCGGACGAGGCGGGCGCCGACGGCCACCCATCCATACCGCACACCGAGGACACGGACTATGGCCGCTCGACGTGGCTGAGGAGCGGGAAGTGCGGCTCGGGGGTGAAGGTCGCCGTCCTCGACACCGCGCTCGGGGCGCAGGCGGCGGGCATGCTCCGGAGCCACATCGCCGGACATAAATCGTGGGTCGGCGGTTCGGCTCTCGCGGGAATGAACGACCACGGGAGTCATTGCGCTTGCACGGCCCTCCCGGACAAAGCGAAACTCCTCCACGCGGCCGTCTTGAAAAATAGTGGATCGGGCGGGACGATGGGGATCATCGCGGCCATACACTGGGCGATCGACTCCGGCGCGGACATCATAAACATGTCCCTCTCGGGCAACGGCAACGAAGCTCCGTACGAACGCGCCATCCGGCGGGCGAGAGACCGCGGCGTCCTCGTTTTCTGCGCCGCCGGAAACGAGGCCCAAAAAGGAAACCCGAAACGCTTCCCCGGCGGATGCGCCTCCGCCGTCGCTGTCGGAGCCTTCGACCGGAAGACGGGACTCCGCGCCCCGTTCTCGTGCCACGGGCCGCACGTGGACATCGCCCACTCCGGCGTGAGCGTCCTTTCATACTCGGCGCGTGGAACTCTCATACGGATGTCGGGAACTTCGCAAGCCACCCCGAACGCCGTGTGGACGGCGGCCTCGCTCATGGCGGAGACGGGCAAAAAGGGGGACGTGCTTCTCCGGGGCCTCCTCTCCGGGGCGAGGAAGAACGGCTCGCCCATCACGCACTATGGGGCGGGCATCATGGACGGACAGGCCGCGAGGACGAAGCTCCTCATCCAAAACGTCCACAAACAGCCGGATAAGAAGCCGGACAAACCGACGCACGTTCACGGCAAAGTACCGGGTAAACCGACGCACGGGTCGAGGAGGCTCTTCCCGAGATTGGAGGGACGGTAATGGCTATGGAGTCCATGCTCTCGACGGAGAGTTGCCTGATGGAGGATCAAAGCGGGCAGGCGAACGCCGACGCGCTCCCCGCCGAGGAGTCGTTCCGGGCCTCGCTCGCAATGGACACGATGGACATGGAGGCCGCCGCCGCTGTCTCCGGTGTCTCGTCTCCGAATATCCACCGCTCCATACAATGCCGGGGGGCGACCCCGATGAGCCGGGGGAGGCAAAACATAGACACGATCGTCCTCCACACCCCCGAGGGATTCGTGCCGGGAACACTCTCCGTCCTTTCGGGTACCCGAGCGGGCTTCGACTGGTATTTGCCGCCTTCCGGCGAGCTTTATAAATGCAATGATTATTTGCGTCATTTCTCGTGGCACGCTGGGGACCTCGGCTACAACCGACGCTCCATCGGCATCGAGCAATGGGACTTCGCGAGGAACATGCCGAACGCCCCCGATGCCCATTACCAAAGGCTCGCGAGGCTGTGCGCGTACCTCGTCGAGACCCTCGACCTCGCGGTTCGCCACGCGAAAAACTACGGCGAGTACGGGTTCATCGCGCACGGCGTCGTCACGCCCCACGCTCGCTGGGATCCCGGAAAGTTCGATTACGACAAACTCCTCTCCCTCGTCTCCGACCTCGTGAAGGGAAGGCCGGAGGAAAAACTCGACCCGACAGACGGCGATCCGACGAACGGCCATCCGCAAAAAAGATATGGCTCCCCGGCCTCGAACGCATCCCCGCCGGAGCCTTCGACGAAGGCCACCTCGACAAAGCCCACGTCATGACCCTCGACGGCTCCGACCGGGCGGTCATCGTCCCGAAGGGCGTCGCCATGAGCGTCCCGAAGCCCGGAGAGCCGAAAGAGTCGGAGAACCCCGTCGTCATCCCTGTGGACGATCCGAACGGCGTGGCCCCCGTGGATCCCGAAGGAAAACGCCTCGCCGCCGTCATTGACGCATACTTCGCCTCCCTCCCCTCGAACCTCGCCCCATACACCCCGGTCGGGGCCGTCATATACGACGAAGCGAAAAAAGCGAACCTCCACATCACCTCGGCGTGCGCCCTCGTCGAACAAGAATCGGCGGGAAGAAACGTATTCGGCGCAGACTGGGGAACGAGGCACGCCGACGCCATCCCATTCGCCCATCTCCCCGTAACGAAGGCGCGGATCCAAAAACTCGTCGCCCACGTCCGCGCCGGAGGCGTGTCGAACGGGATCGGACTCACGCAAATAACCTGGCGCGACTTCATCTTCGACGCCGAAAACCGCGGCGGGGCGCATTTGCCAAAGAACCAATGCGCCGTCGGCTTCGAGCTTCTCGCCGGATACTACGGGCGGTACCCATACCTCGAAGCCATCGGCGCATACAACGCCGGGGAGTCGAACCGCCGGAGCGTCGTCGGCACATACTCGAAACAGTTCGCCCAAAAACACGAAGCATGGCGGGCGAGGCTCGGAGTCGCAGGCGAAGCCCCGCCGGAGCCGTCGCCGGAAACACCGGAGACGCCGGACGAACCGACCACCCCCCCGAGGAGTCGCCGAACACCCCTCACGGAGAAGTCCCTCACGAGGAAACTCCGCTCGTAGAAAAGCCGTCCGAAGGAAATCCCCACGGAGAAGAACCTCCGAAGGAGGAAGCTCCCGTGACGGCTCCGCCCGTGACAACTCCGCCCGAGGCGAAACCGCCCGAGGCGAAACCGCCCGAAACTCCGGCGAAGTCTCCGAAACTCGGAAAGGCGGCGAAGGCCATCGTGGCGGCGGCGGTTCCCCTCGTGGGGGCGCTCCTTTTATGGGCGCAGACCGGCGCGCTCGACGAGACGGAGTTCTCCGTGGGACTCACCGGGCTTCTCACGGCCATGCTCGTGTACTTCGTCCCGAACTCGACGGACGCCAAAAGCTAAAAGCCGATAGCCCGTCGCGAATGGCAAAAACACGCATCGCGGAAATATCTTCCGCGATGCGTGTTCACGTCGAACCACTCTCATGAACGGCCTCATACAAAATCCGGGTGAATGGCTCCGTCGCTCACTTCGGGGTAATGCTCGTCCTCCCCAACCTCCCACTCCCGTACAAACAAAGAGGCGAAGCTGACAACCGAACCCCGCTTCGTCCACGAACGAAGACATACGAAAACCCCGATGCGCCATCGCGTAAACTACGTGCGCGAGCGAACGAGGGGAACTTTCCATGAGAATAGTCGTGGTCGGCGGCGTGGCGGCGGGTACGAAGGCGGCTTCACGGGCGAAGAGGGTCGCCCCGGACTCCGAGGTCGTTATTTACCAGTCCGAGCCGGACATCTCCATCAGCGAGTGCGGGATGCCGTATTTCCTCTCCGGCATCATCGAGGGACGCGAACGCCTCGTCGCCCGAACCCCCGAGAAGTTCCGGGAGAACGGCATCGAAGTGAAGGTTCGCCACGGCGTCGAGAAAGTGGACGCGGACGCGAAGAAGCTCGTCATTCGGAACCTCGAGTCGGATGCGACTTTCGAGGATTCGTATGACCGACTCATAATCGCGACGGGGGCGAAGGCCGTCGTCCCGCCCATTCCCGGTTCGGGCCTCGATGGTGTTTTCAAACTTCGCTTCCTCACCGACGCGGATGCCATCGAAAGGTATATCGGGGAAAAGGAGCCGAAGAATGCGGTCGTCGTCGGGGGCGGGTACATCGGGCTGGAGATGGCCGAGGCGCTCACGGAGCGCGGGATGGGAGTGTCGCTCATCGAGGCCGGGAAGGAGATCGCCCCGACGCACGGGCCGGAGGTCGCGAGGATCGTGAACGCCCACCTCGAAGAGAAAGGCGTCCGAATCTATGAAGGGAACCCCGTCGAAGGGATGGAGATGGCGTGCGAGGGCGGAGACGACGGGTGCGTGCATGTCGTCGAATTCGGAGAGGCGAGGATCGAGGCGAGCCTCGTCATAGTCGCCATCGGCGTGAAGCCCGAGGTCGAACTCGCGAAAGAAGCGGGTGTGGAACTCGGCGAGACTGGCGCGATAAAGACGGACAAGTTTATGAGGACGAACCTCGCGGACGTGTGGGCCGCCGGGGATTGCGCGGAGACGACGAACTATATAACGGGAGAGGCGGCGTGGGTTCCGCTCGGCGACACGGCGAACCAAATGGGCCGCGTCGCCGGGACGAACGCCGCGAAAGGGGAAAATGGCCTCGCCTTCCCCGGCGTCCTCGGGACGGGCATTTTCAAAGCCTTCGACCTCGGGGTCGGGAAGACGGGGCTATCGGAGGCCGAGGCGAACGAGGCCGGGTACGAGACATTGTGCGCGTCGGTGGAGGCGAGGAACCGGGCCGGGTACTTTCCGGGGTCGGCGGAGGTTTTCCTGAAGATGATCTCGGACAAAAACTCCGGTCGCATCCTCGGCGTGGAGGCGGTCGGGGCGAGCGTGGACAAATTGGTGGACGTGTCGGCGACGGCGATATGGGGCGGCCTCACCGTCGGCGAGGTCGTGAACCTCGACCTCGCATATGCTCCGCCCTTCGGCCCGACGCTCAGTCCGGTGATACAGGCGGCGACGGTTCTTTCGGGGAAGTCGCTTCGCTCCGGGTAGTCGCTCCGCCTTCGGCTCCACTCCGGTTGTTGGTTTGTGGTTGTTGGTTATTGGCAAAAACAGAAAACCTATAACCTATAATCTTCCCACTAGATTTTCCTCAGTTTGACGCTGCTCACGGAGTGGTCGGGACATTTTCGGAGGATTAATTGGGCGCGTTCGCGGGTCGGCTTTATGTTTTCGGCGAGGTTCGGGCCATTTATTTCGTGCCAGATCCGGTTCGCTTCGGCGACGGCTTCGTCCTTTGTCAGTCCGGCGTATCGTTTGAAGTATGAGTCGTCGCGCTGGAAGACGGTGTTCGTGAAGGTGAGGAAGCGGTCCACATACCACCTCTCGACGTCCTCCTCGGCGGCGTCCACGTAGATCGAGAAGTCGAAGAAGTCGGAGACGAAGGTTCGCGAGGGCGATATTCCGTTCTCGGCCTGAAGGACGTTGAGACCTTCGAGGATGACGATGTCCGGCGTCCTCACGACCCGCGTCTTGTCCGGGATTATGTCGTATGTGATGTGCGAATACACGGGGGCTTCGACCTCGGGGACACCGGACTTCACGTCGGCGAGGAAGCGGACGAGGGCGCGCTGGTCGTAGCTTTCGGGGAAGCCTTTGCGATGCAATATTCCACGCTCTTCGAGGATTCGGTTCGGATGCAAAAAACCGTCGGTGGTTATGAGATCCACGCTCGGATGGTCGGGCCACCTCGCGAGGAGAGCCTGCAAAATTCTGGCCGTCGTGCTCTTCCCAACCGCCACGGAGCCGCCGATTCCGATGATGTACGGGACTTTGGAGGCCGGACTCCCGAGGAAGGTGTCCGTTACTTTGTACAAACTCTGCGTCGCCGCGACGTACAAATTAAGGAGGCGAGAGAGGGGGAGATAAATATCCGCGACTTCGTCGAGGGAGACTTTCTCGTTGATGCCCCGGAGGTTGGCGAGGTCGTCCTCGTCGAGGACGAGGGGGGTGGCCGCCCGGAGGCCGCTCCACTCCTCGCGCGAGAAACCTATATACCTTGAGTTCGTGTATCCCGATGTCTGCATGCAAACGGAGAGCATACCAGCTTCGAGGGGGAAGACTCGCCGAAATGGCTCCGCCTAAAACCTCTCGACCACCGTCTTCGCGAGCATGTGGAGCGGCAAATAGTCCGGGCCGCCCGCCTTCGAGTCGGTGCCGCTCATGCCGAAGCCCCCGAACGGCTGAACGCCCACGAGCGCGCCCGTTATCGTCCGGTTGAAATACACGTTCCCCGCCTGGAACTCATGCCGCGCCTTTTCGAGATGCTCCCGATTCCTCGAATAAACCCCCCCGGTCAAACCATACGGCGAGTCATTGGCGATGCGGAGCGCGTCCGAGAAGTCCCGGGCCTTCACCACCGAAAGAACCGGGCCGAATATCTCCTCATTCGCCACCCGAGCCTTTTCTTCGACGGCGAAAATGGTCGGCGAAACGAAATATCCGTCTTTCCCGTCGCCGGGGTTCTCCCCGAGGAGCCGCTCCCCTTCTTGATTTCCCGAGTTTATATACCCCGACACCTTCTCGAACTGCGGCTCGCTTATGACCGGGCCGACGTTTATGTCGGCGGAGTCCGGGGCGCCTATTTTCAAAAGCCTCGCACCCTCGACGACCTTTTCGAGAACCTCGTCGTATATCTTCTCGTGGAGGATGGCGCGGGAGGCGGCGGAGCATTTCTGGCCGGAATATCCGTACGCGCTCTTCACGATGTCCACCGCCGCCGAGTCGAGGTCGGCGGACTCGTCAATGACCATCGCGTCCTTCCCGCCCATCTCGACGATGACGCGCTTGATCCACCGCTGCCCCGGAGTTTGCTTCGCCGCGAGCTCGTTTATTCTCAGACCCGTTTGCATCGAACCCGTGAACGAGATGAACCGCGTCCGAGCGTCGCCGACGAGATAATCCCCCACCTCGCTCCCGTACCCCGGCAAATAATTGAAGACCCCTTCCGGGACACCCGCCTCCTCGAAAACCTCGGCGACCTTCGCCCCGATCACCGACGTGAACTCCGACGGCTTCATAATGACGGTGTTCCCCGCCACAAGCGCCGCGGCGGACATGCCCGTCAAAATCGCCGTCGGGAAGTTCCACGGCGCGATGACGACCCCCACGCCCATCGGACGGTAAAAATAGCGGCTCTCCTCGCCGGGTATCGCGTATATCTCCACGCCGTCTTTGAGGCGGAGCATCTCCCGCGCATAGTATTCGAGGAAGTCAATCGCCTCGGCGACTTGCGCGTCGGCCTCGAACCACGGCTTCCCGCCCTCATACGCCTCCCACGCGAGAAACTCGAAACGCCTCCGCCTCATGACCGCCGCCGCCCGAAGCATGATCCGGGCGCGAGCCTCGGGACTCGTCCGGCTCCATTTCTCGAAAGCCTCGGTCGCCGTCGCAAGCGCCATGTCCGCCTCGCGCTCCGTCGCCCGCCCCGTCCGACCGACGACCTCCGAAGGCTTCGCCGGGTTCACCGAGATGACCTCGCCGTCCGTCTCGACCCTCTTCCCGCCGATGACGAGCGGGTATTCGCCGCCGAGGGAGTCGCCGACTTTTTTCAGCGCGGCTTGCATTTCGGCGACGTTCTTCTCGTCCGAGAAGTCGAGGTACGCTTCGTTTTTGTATGGAATGAGTCCCATCGGATCCTCCTTTATCTTTTTATGAAATCGGTCATTTCCTTGATCACGTCGCGGGCGACGTATGTGGCTATCTTCGGATTCTCTTTGAGGCGCCGGGTCGAGTATTCGTACCATTCCTCGCCGTACGGAACATAAACTCGCATCCGGTGCCCCGCGCCCACGAGTATCTTCCGGAGGGGATCTTCCACCCCGAGGAGCATTTGGAATTCATAGTCGCCCCGGCCGAGGCCGAGTTCGTGGACGAGGCGGAGCGTGTGCCACACGAGGTATTCGTCGTGTGTGGCGACCCCGACATAACATCCCGCCCGGAAGAGTTTTTCGAGGAGCCACACGAAGTTCTCTCGCACGACATCGAAGTTTTTGTACGCGATGCGCCTCGGCTCGTCGTATATGCCTTTGCAAAGCCGCACCGAGACTCCGGCCTCCGCGAGCCTCTCGACGTCGTGGATGCTCCGCCGGAGGCACGCCTGAACGACCGCCCCGGTGTTTTTATGGCGTCCGTGGAAATCGAGGACGGTCTCGATCGTCTTCTCGGTGTACGGCGAGTCCTCCATGTCCACGCGCGCGAAACGGTCGCGCTCGGCGGCGTGATTCAATATCTCTTCGAGGTTCGCCCGGCAAAGTTCTTCGTCGAGATTCAGTCCGAGGGCGGTGAGTTTGACGGAGACTCCGGTGTCGAGGTCTTCGGAGGAAATCCGGTCGAGGGCGAGTTTATATTCGCGGAGCGTCTCCATCGCCTGTGATTTCGACTTCGCGCCTTCGCCGAGGACGTCGAGGGTTCCGGCGCAGTTTTCGGCGTTCAGTTTCCGGACGGTGGCGATGGCTCCGTCGAGGTTCTCGCCCGCGATGTATCGGCTGGATATTTTACGCACGACCGGCTTCGGAACCGCCGGGACGCTCCCCGCTATGACTTTGTCAACGATACCCACCGCGCTCCTCCTCGAACTTCGTGGCTGCTCGATGCGATGTTAGCATTTCGCGCCCGCCGTTTCGTCATCGTAAACACCCCTCGCCGTGGTGTACGATGGACGACGCACCTTTTCCGAGGAGGACGACTTCATGGATACGAAAACACGCACCCTCGCCCCCATCGTCGGCGGAAAGCGAGTCGAGGACGCGCCGGATGGAACGATGACATCCACCAACCCCGCGAACACAAACGACATCGTCGCCGAAATCTCGATGGGAGATTCTGAGACGTTCGTCGCCGCGTGCCGCTCGGCGCGGGAGGCGCAACGAGGATGGGCGGAGGTTCCCGCCCCGATCCGGGCGCAAGTCATAAAGAGGATCGGGCGCCTCGTCGAGGCGAACAAAGAAGCCCTCGCAAGGCTCCTCACACGCGAAGTCGGCAAACCGCTCGCCGAATCGCTCGGGGAAGTACAGGAAATCATAGACACGTGCGACTTCTTCACCGGAGAGGGACGGAGACTTTACGGGCAAACCGTCCCGTCCGAGATGCGCGACAAGCAACTTTTCACCTTCCGCGTCCCGGTCGGGGTCGCCGCCATCATCACCGCCGGAAACTTCCCCGTCGCCGTCCCGTCGTGGTACCTCGTCCCCGCCCTCGCATGCGGAAACGCCGTCGTGTGGAAGCCCGCCGAATACTCCCCCGCCGTCGGCGACACCCTCGCTCAACTTTTCTGGGCGGGCGGCCTCCCGGACGGCGTTCTCAACGTCATCCACGCCGAAGGGAAAGCGACCTTCGAAGGTTTGGAGAAAGCTCTCGATCTCGGCCTCGTGGACAAGGTCGGGTTCACGGGATCGAGCGAGGTCGGGGCGGAGATCGGGGCTTTGTGCGGCCACCATCTCCAGTCTCCGTGCCTCGAACTCGGCGGGAAGAACCCGCTCGTCGTCATGGACGACGCGAACCTCGACCTCGCCGTCGAAGGCGCGCTCTTCTCCGGCTTCGGAACCGCCGGGCAGAGATGCACCTCGATGGGAACCGCCATCGTCCACGAGTCGGTTCATAGTGAGTTCGTCGAGAAATTGTCCGCCGCCGTCGAGGAGGCGAAGGTCGGAAACCCGACGGAGGACGTCCTCTTCGGCCCGATGCTCTCCGAGCGTTTCGCCGAACGCTTCCTCGGATGGCTCGACTTCATCGAAGACCATCACACCGTCCGAGGCTCGACCGGAACCGGGAGAATCACGAAAGACAACCCGAGAAAGAATTTCGTCGGCGACCCGGACGCGGGAATTTTCTGCCACCCGACCATAGTGGACGGCGTGTCGAAAGACGACGAAATATACAAAACCGAGACCTTCGGCCCCATAGTCGGAGTGGCGAAATTCCGAACCTTCGACGAGGCCATCGAGCTTTCGAACGGCCACGGATACGGGCTTTCAGCGGCGATATACACCGAGAGCGCACAAAGCGCATTCTGCTTCCGCGAGCGGAACACGGCGGGGATGCTCTCGGTCAATAATTCGACGAGCGGCGCGGAGGCGCATCTCCCGTTCGGCGGGAACGGGAAGAGCGGAAACGGGAGCCGCTTGTCGGGGATATGGGTCATTGATCAATTTACGCGGTGGCAGTCCATGAACTGGGACTACGCGGGCAAACTGCAAAAAGCCCAAATGGACATTCCCGACCTCCCCGCCGACATGGAATTCCGGCTGTGAAAAACTAGGTCGCTTCGCTCCCGATTATTGGTTATTGGTTTTAAGGTATCTCACATCTGTGATTGGCCGATGGTTCGAGAATCGGCTCGCCTGCGGGCGCGGGCATCCCCCCGAATTCGACACACTCAGTTTCTGTTCTTGCCAATAACCACCAACCAATAACCAGAGCGACCGAAGGGAGCGACCAAAGATTAATCCGAGGCGGCTTCGGGAAAACCTTTCCGGGCAACGGATTCCAAAGAAGAGGAGCCTTCCATGACGCACCATGACAATCATTCCGCCGCCGAGGCCGGGACGTTCAAAATAGGGGGCGACCTTTCGGTGAACCGCATCGGATATGGGGCGATGCGCCTCACCGGCTCCGAGGTGTGGGGCGACCCGGACGACCGCGATGGCGCGAAGAAAGTTCTCCACAAAGCCCTCGAAATGGGCGTGAACTTCATTGACACCGCCGACGCATACGGCCCCGAGACGAACGAGAACCTCATCCGCGAGGCTTTGTATCCGTATCCCTCGGACGTTCTCGTGGCGACGAAGGGCGGCCACGTCCGCGACGGCGACAAAAACTGGCTCACGGACGGGCGGCCCGAGCATATAAAAGAGTCGTGCGAGGCGAGCATGAAGCGGCTCGGGGTCGAGCA
>JACDAJ010000096.1 GCA_013695475.1 Rubrobacter sp.
TGGCGAAAGCCGGATGGCGAAAGCCGGATGGCGAAAGCCGGATGGCGAAAGCCGGATGGCGAAAGCCGGATGGCGAAAGCCGGATGGCGAAAGCCGGATGGCGAAAGCCGGATGGCGAAAGCCGAAAGCGCGTTTCGCGTCGCGCTTTCGGCGAATGGCGAGAGCCGAGCGGCACATCGGCGGCGGGGGCGGGTCGTTCATGGCCGCTTTCGTCATGAACGACCCGCGTCCCGATTTTGGGTGTCCTTTCGGATGTCGTCGGGGCTATTTTATTGGCGGACTATGTTTCTTCCGGGGCCTCCGGCGAGGCGGTCGTTTCCGGGGCCGCCGCGGAGGATGTCGTTGCCGGGGCCGCCAAGGAGGCCGTCGTTTCCGGGGCCGCCATAAAGAATGTCGTTGCCCGCGCCACCAACGAGCCGGTCGTTGCCGCCGAGGCCGTAAATGATGTCGTTTCCGCCGAGGCCGCAAATAACGTCCCGACCCGGTGTGCCGCGGAGGATGTCCCCCCGAGCCGTGCCGACGATGGTGCATTTATTCGGGTTCGGGGGGGTCGGTGCCGGGGGAGCCGGAGGGTTCGCGGCGGGTCGCGGCCCCCAATCCGGGCCGAAGTCCGAGGCGGAGTTCGAGGTTATTTGGCGTTTCGCCGAGCCATCGGCGGCGTTCATCGTGAAGATTTCGACCGTCGCGAAGTTGTCCCGCGCGACGGAGTATGCGATGCGGCGCCCGTCGGGCGGCCATGCGGGCGTATAGTCGTCGGTGGCGGCGGTGGTGAGGAGTTCGAGGTTCCCTCCGTCGGTGTCCGCCGTGTATATGTCGAAGTTCACCGGGTCGTCCGCCACCGGACGGCGGGTTTGGAAGGCGATGCGTTCTCCGTCCGGCGAGTACGACGGGGAGAAGTCGTCGAGGTTGTTTTGGGAGATGTTCGTCACGGCGCGGGTGGCGAGGTTTATGGAGAAGATTTCCTGATCGAACTGTCCGTCCTCGTTTATACGGTCGGACTCGAAGGCGATGTTCTCTCCGTCGGGCGAGAAGTCGGGGGAGAACTCGAAGTTCGCGTTGTCGGTGATTTTGGTGAGTGCTCTGGTTTGTATGTTTATGGTGAAGATGTCGAAGTTTTGCGTCCCTTCGCCTTCTCCGAAGTCGCTCGTGAAGGCGAGTCTCCGTCCGTCGGGGGACCACGCCGGGCCGAAGTCGAAGGCTCCGTTATCGGTGATCTTCCGGAGGTTCGAGCCGTCGGCGTTCATGACGAAGATCTCATAGTCTCCGTCGCGGTCGCTCGCGAAGGCGATTTGCCGCCCGTCGGGGGAGATGGTGGGGGCGTTGTCGAAGGCGGGGTTGTTTGTGAGGCGGCGTTGGTCGGAGCCGTCGGGGTTCATCGAATAAATCTCGGAGTTGCCGTCGCGGTTGCTTTCGAAGGCGATGCGCCCGTTCTCTCCGGGGAAGGCGGCGCCCGCCGGTTCGACCGCGAAAGCGACGGCGAGGACGCACATCGCCGCGATGGCCGAGAGCGCGACGCCGATGGCGAGGGTTTTATTCGGGCGGAGTTTCGCGGGATGCGTGTCCGGGTTTGCGGGCGCATGGTTCCATGAGTCGTTCGTTGCGTGGGGGAAGAATCTTCCCTTCATAAAGCGAGCCTCCTTTTCGGGATCCTCGTCCCGAGGTGGTTGTGAGAGGCTGCGAATCAGTATCCTGGCTCCCGGATCCTCGCTCTACCCGTGGCCTTCCCGTCCGAAGGTTCGGACAGTGGCGATGTTTCTTCGGGTTTCGCTCCCCGGTTACAGTGGCGGGACCGCGCCGGATTCAAACCGGCTTCCTGGCTCCGTCGCCTCCATATTTGTATGTGCGGAGCATGATACGCATACGGGGGGCGAAGCCGCAAGTTAAACGTTCGTTAAAACCATGATGCGGCAAATCGCGGAGTTTATACTTGGCGGCAAATGGCCGGATTTCGGGAGGGTAAAGTTGGCGACGGCGACTAAAATGGCGGAAATCCTGATAGTCGAGGACGACGAGGTGATCATGGGCACCCTCGCATACAACCTCGCCCGTGGCGGATTCGGCGTGAGCCAGGCGACGACCGGAGCCGACGCCCTCCGGCTCGCACGGAAGCTCCGACCCGACCTCATCCTCCTCGACATCATGCTTCCGGGGGAATCGGGGATCGAGGTGTGCGAGAGGATTCGGGAGCGGGATCAAGGCGTCGTCATCGTCATGATCACCGCGAAAGACGCCGAGGAGGACAAAGTCCGGGGCTTCGAGGCCGGAGCCGACGACTATGTGACGAAACCCTTCGGAATGAAGGAGCTTGTGGCGAGGATCACGGCGAACTTGAAACGAAGCGACCCGGGATATCGGGGCAAAATCATCGAGTTCGGCGACCTCCATCTCGACACGAAAAACTTCACCGCGAAAGTCGCGGGCGAGGATCTGAATTTGCGCCTCAAAGAATTCGAGCTTTTGGCGGCTTTGGCGAGCGCGTCGGGCGAACTGAAAAGCCGCGAGGAACTCGCCAAAGAAGTATGGGGCCACGCCGGGGTCGGCTCCTCGCGCACCATCGACGTCCACATCCGGCGCATACGAGCCGCCCTCGAAGAGATGAGCGAATACGAATACATCCACACCGCGAGAGGTCTCGGATACCGTTTCGAGGCGCGGGAAAAGGAAAGCGCCGAAGCGAAACCATCCGCATGAAAGCGGCGGATGGTGAGATAAAAAACCACCCTCCGCCACTCACGGGAGCGAAGCGACCATGAGCATCGAGAGGATAAGCACCGACGAGCTAAAACGGGTCAACAAGATCCGGCGCGACTTCGTGGCGAACGTCTCCCACGAACTGAAAACCCCGGCCACGAGCCTGAAACTTCTCGCGGAAAGCCTCGAAGAGAGCCTCGACGAAGACCCGATTCAAGCCCGCATCTTCGCCTCGCAGCTTCGGAAGGAAACCGAGCGTCTCGCAAACCTCATAAACGACCTCCTCGACCTCGCCCGCCTCGAAAGCGGGGAAGCCGCCGAACACGAGCAAACCGTGAACGTGCGGACCGTCCTCATGTCCGTCCTCGCCCCGATGCGCCGCGTCGCAAGGAAAAAAGGTGTCGCCCTCCACTGGAAACGCTTCGACCGAGCCTCGCAATATTCCGTGACGGGAAACGAAACGCAATTGACTTCGATGTTCACGAACCTCGTTGACAACGCCATAAAGTACACGCCGCCCGGCGGAAGCGTCGAGGTGCGGGGCGGGTGCGATGAAAAAGAAGTCTTCGTCCGCATCTCCGACACCGGAATCGGCATAGACGAAGAGAAGCTCCCGCGCATCTTCGAGCGTTTTTACCGCGTTGACAAAGCCCGCTCGAAAGCGACCGGAGGCACGGGACTCGGGCTTTCGATAGTCCGGCACATCGTCGAGAACCACGGCGGACGGGTCACGGTCGAGAGCCGGGACGGCGAAGGATCGGCCTTCACCGTATACCTCCCGCGAGGCGGATGAAAACCGGGAGCCGGGTCGCTTCGCTCCGGGGAGTCGGGAGGCACTCGCTCCGCTCGTTTCGGGAGTGGGGAGTCGGGGAAAGCCCGGAAGCGCGAACTCCGCCGCCCAAGCACCCCCGCCCCCGGGGAGAGTTTTCCCGGTCGGAATGGCGGAAGCCTTTCGGAGAAGACGCACTCCATAAAAACCGGGAAAAGCGAGCCGAAGGCGAACCGCCATCCCGACTCCCGGAGATTTCGAGAGCCGGTTTCGGGGGGCGGGGGTTTCGTTTCCCGCCTTTCCCCACTCCCCACTCCCCGTTTTCCGGCTTTGTTGGAAATTAAAGAGAGTGGTTGTTTCGTCCGATATTTGGTTTACAAGATTGGCTATGCGAGGTCTTTTTCGTAGAATGTCCGGTGAGGGGCGAAGCCCTCAAGAAAGGTTAAAAGGGAAGGCTCGATGACTATAGCGCGAAAGCTGTGGCTGGGGTTCGGGACGCTCGTCTTCATCCTGCTCGTCGCCGGCATACTCATAATCGGCAGTCTGAGATCCATGTTCGGCGACACCGCCGAGGTGAACGCCGTCATATGGTCGGTCGTCGCCGCGCTCGCGCTCGGTCTCGCGTTCGGCGCGGTGGCGGCGGCCCTCCTCAGCCGGAGCATTCTCGCGCCCATCGCCCGCCTGAAAGAGGGAGCCGAGAGGATCGGTCGCGGAGACATGGAACACCGCATCGAGACCTCGAGCGCGAGCGGCGAACTCGACGATGTCGCCGTCGCTTTCAATGGCATGCTCGACCGGAGAAGGGCGGCGAACTCCGCCGTCAAAGAGAGTGAGGCTCGCTTCCGGTCACTCTCGGAGGCGTCATTCGAGGGAATCGCCATCCTCGAAGCCGGGAATGTCATAGAGGCGAATGAGTCCTTCGCCCGAATATTCGGCTATGAACGGCACGAAGTCCTCGGGATGGCCGCGCTCGACTTCACCGCGCCCCACTCCCGCGAGGCGGTGCGGAAGAACATCGCCGAGGGAAGAGAGAAGCCATACGAGGCGGTGGTGGCGCGAAAAGACGGGAGCCGCTTCCACGCGGAGATACAGTCCAGAAAAGGCTCCTTCCGGGGACGGGAGGTGCGGTTCTCCGTGATCCGGGACATCACCGAAAGGAAGGCGGACGAGAGGACGCTCGCCCGGATGAACAGCCAGAACAAACTCATCCTCGACTCCGCCGGGGAGGGCATCTTCGGCCTGAACACCGACGGCGAGACGGAGTTCGCAAACCCGGCGGGGGCGGCGATGCTCGGGTACGAGGTCGAGGAAATCGTCGGCAAAAAACAGCATGAGACGATACACCATTCGCGGCGCGACGGGACACCGTATCCCCGGGAGGAATGCCCGATATACGCCTCGCTCCGCGACGGCGCGCTTCACACCTCCGACGAAGAAGTTTTCTGGCGGACGGACGGGACGAGCATACCCGTCGAATACACGAGCCGACCGATACTCGACCGGGGCGAAATAAAAGGGGCGGTCGTCACCTTCCGCGACATCACCGACCGAAACGAGGCGGATGCGAGGGTTCGGAACGCCGAAAATCGGTATCGGACGCTCATCGAGCAAACCCCCGCCGTCGTGTATATGGATCGAGGATTGGATGACTTCCGCACGGTATACATGAGTCCGCGCATAAAGGACATGCTCGGCTACGAGCCGGACGATTTCCTGAGAAACGGATTCTGGAGCGAGGTCGTCCACCCGGAGGACATCGATCGCGTCCTCGCCGAAGACCATCGCACGAACGAAACGGGCAACTCGTTCAAGATGGAATACCGCATGGTCTCCCGCGACGGGCGCGTCGTGTGGATACGCGACGAGGCGATCCTCATGCGCGACGAGAACGGGGAGCCGACTTTCTGGCAAGGCATCCTCTCCGACGTGACCGAACGCCAGCAAGCCGAAGAGGAGATGCGGAAAAACAACAACCTCACGCAACTCCTCCGCGCCGTCGCGACCTCCGCGAACGAGGCCGAGAGCATCGAGGAAGCCCTCCGAACCTCCGTCGAGGAGATATGCGCCCGCACGAAATGGCCCATCGGACACGTGTATATGTCGAGCGGGAATTCCCTCGCCTCATCCCCCATATGGCACGTCGAGAACGCCGCGAGGTTCGAGGCTTTCCGGGAGTGCGCCGAGGGCGAGTATGTGCCGGGGGTCGGGCTTCTCGGGCGAGTCATGGAGACGAGGGAGGCGGCGTGGATCGAGGACGTCGGCCGCGACCCGGAGTTCCGCCGCGCCGCCGAGGCGCGTGAATGCGGCGTGAGAGCGGCGTTCGCGTTCCCCGTCGTCGCGGACCGGGAGGTCGCGGCGGTACTCGAATTTTATTCGACCGAGGAGATATCGCCGGACAAAAGGCTTCTCGGCGCGGTGGAGCAAATAGGCCGCCAACTCGGGCTCCTCGTCGAGCGCGAGCGGGCGGAGGAGGAACTCAAAGAGAGCGAGGAGCGGAGCCGGACCATCCTCGCGACCGCTCCCGACGCGATCCTCACGATGGCGTCGGACGGAACCGTACGTTCGATGAACGGCGGCGCGGAGAGGATCTTCGGCTACGAGGCGCGGGAGGTCGTCGGCGAACCCCTCACGGATTTGATGCCCGAGCGGTTTCGGCTCCCGCACAGTGAAGGGTTCGCCCGCTATCTTAAAGGCGGCATGGCGCATGTCGTCGGGAAAGGCTCCGTCGAACTCGCCGGACTCAGAAAAGGGGGCGAGGAGTTCCCCCTCGAACTCACCCTCGGCGAGACGCGCGAAGGGGACGAGCGGCTCTTCGTCGGCGTCATGCGCGACACGACCGAGAGGATGCGCTCGGAGGAGGCGATGCGCGAGGCCGAGGAACGCTTCCGAAGCGCCTTCGACGAAGCCCCCATCGGCATGGCTTTACTCGGAAACGACGGTCGCTGGCTGAAGGTGAACCGCTCGCTCGGGGAGATACTCGGCTATTCCACGGGGGAACTCATCGGCGAGAGCGTCGAGGAAATAACCCACCCCGACGACATCGAGGGGGATTCGGAGATACGGCGGAGGCTCCTCACAGGCGACATCCGGGCTTTCCAGAGACAGAAAAGATACATCCACAAAGACGGGCGGACGGTGTGGGCGTCGGTGAGCAGCTCGCTCGTCCGGGACTCCGGCGGGGAGCCTTTGTACGCCGTCACGCAAATAGAGGACATCACCGAAAGGAAGAACTCCGAACAGGAACTCGAAGAAAACCGCCGCCGCTTCGAGCGGCTCTTCGAAAGCTCCACCGACGCGCTCCTCGTCCACGACGAAGAAGGACTCATCGTCGCGTGCAATTCCGAGACGTGCCGTAGCATGGGATACACCCGCGAGGAGATGCTCGCCCTCTCCGTGTCGGACTTCGCCACGAACCCCGACACGCGAAAGAAGGTGGCGCCGCGAAAGAACGGCGGCTCCATGTGGAGGCGGCTCGTCTCCGGCGAGGACAATGAAGCGTCCGGCGTCCATCATGGATGGCATCGCCGGAAGGACGGCTCGATCTTCCCGGTCGAGGTTCGCGTGTCCGGGGTCGAGTATGGCGGGAGGCGGCTCATCCTCGCCTCGGCCCGCGACATCACCGAGCGGAAAGAGGCCGAGAAGGCGCTTCGGGAGAGCGAGACCCGCTTCCGGGCGATCTTCGACCAGGCGGCCATCGGCGTGTGCGTCGCCGACCTCGACCGAAGGCTCATCGAGACGAACGAGGCGTATCAGGAAATTACCGGATACGCCGCCGAGGAACTCTCCGGGATGGCGACCACCGACCTCACCCACCCCGACGACGCGGCCGGGGAGTCCGACGTGCCGGAGAAGTTCATCTCCGGCGAGACGGACGTGTACAGCCGGGGGAAGCGGTACATCCGAAAAGACGGCGAAGTCATATGGGCGAGCGCGACAAGCTCCGTCATCCGCGACGAGAACGGAGACCCGAGGTACATAATGGGCATCGTCGAGGACATCACGCGCCGCAAGCACGCCGAGGAGGCGCTCCGCGAGGCCGAGAAGCGGTTCTCCGGGGCGTTCCACAACACCCCCGTCGGGATGGCGATAGTCGCGCTCGAAGGACGGTATCTCAAAGTCAACCGGGCGATGTGCGAAATACTCGGCTACTCCGAAGAGGAGATGCTCGCGACCGGATACGAAGCCCTCACGTATCCCGAGGACGAAGGCATAACCCGCGAGTGGGAGCGGAGGATACGCGACGGCGAACTCGACAGCTATACCATCGAGAAGCGATATGTGAAGAAGGGCGGCCTCCCGGTGTGGGTGTCTTTGAGCATCTCACTCGTCAAGGACGCGGAGGAAAAGCCGCAATATTTCATCTCTCAAATTCAAGACGTCTCCGAGCGGAAGAGGGCGGAGGAGGCTCTCAAAAAATCCGAGCGCGAGTACCATAGTCTTTTCGAGACGGCCGGGGACGCCATCTTCATCTATGAGGCCGAGACGGAGGAGAGGAGGATCCTCTCCGTCAACGACGCCGCGTGCGCTTTGTACGGACACGCCGAAGAGGATTTCGTCGGAACGATGATGAGGGACGTCTCGCGCGACCGTGAGCGGGCGATGGCGTATCTCGCCGAGCTTCTTCGCCACGGTTCGTACCAGAATTTCGAGACGATCCACGGCCGGGCCGACGGCGCCGTAATGGACGTGGTCGTCAATTCCTCAGTCATCGAGTTCGGGGGGAGGAAGGCCGTCCTTTCCATCGTCCGCGACATGACCGAGAGAAAGCGGGTCGAGGAAGAGGTTCGCGCCCTCAACGAGAGGCTCGAAGAGCGCGTCGAGGAAAGAACCGCCGAACTCAAAGAGACCCTCGGGCGCCATGAGAGATCCATCATCCGCGAGAAGACTCTCCGAGGCGCGAGCGCGGCGCTCGTCGCCGCCCCCGACCGGATGGGAATATACGGGGCGACTCTCGAAGCGATCCTCCCGTTCGTGGACGAGGCTCCGGGTACCTGCGTGAGCGTGTGGCACGGCGACGGCGACTCGGACGTGTGCGTCGCGGCGGCGGGCCACGGCGCGGCGGACATCGAAGGCCGCGAAACCTTCCTCGGCGAGTTCCCGGATCACTTCCGGGAGCCGCTTCTCCGGGGGGATTCCATCGAGATACGTCCCGGCGACGTGGAAAGTTTTCAAGGGGCGTTCTCTTTTCAGACGAAGCTCGGGGCGTTGTTTATGATGCCTTTGTTCGTGAGGGGGCGTTTCGAGGGGAGGATCGTGGTGGCGAGCGACTCGAACCTCCTCACGGAGATAAAGTACGCGCTCGAAACCATCGCCGCGCAGGTCGCGCTCGCGCTCGAACGCACGGATCTCATGTCCGACCTCCATCAAAGACAGAGCGAGGAGCGGTTCCGCTCGCTCATCCAAAACTCCTCGGACATCATCATGATCTTCGCCGACGACGGCTCCATAAGCTATGTCAGCCCGGCGGTGAAGACCATCCTCGGCCACGCCCCCGAGGATTTCGTGGGTGACGACGGCCTCTCCTTCGTGAGTTCCGACGACGCCGAGCGGGCGCGTCTTTTCCTCGCGTGCGTCGCCGACCGCCACGACGACGACTCGTCCATCGAAGTCGAGGTGCGGCACGCCGACGGCGCGTGGCGGAGCATGGAGTGGCGGGCGAGCGACCTCCTCGAAGACGAGAACGTGCGCGGCATCGTCATAAACGCCCGCGACATCACCGAAAGCAAACGCGCCGAGGAGGAACTCCGCGAGAGCGAGGTTCGCCACCGCGCGCTCACCGACGCGGCGCTCGAAGCTATCGTGATCCTCGACGGGGGCGAGATCGCCGAGGTGAACCGCGCATACTGCGAAACCTTCGGCTACGAGCGCGAAGAAGTCGTCGGAAAGCCCGCCCTCGAAATGATCGCCCCGGAGAGCCGGGAAACCGTGCGCGAGCGCATCGCCTCGGACTTCGATGGGCTTTACGAGACGAAGGGCGTCCGAAAGGACGGGACCGTTTTCGACATGGAGGCGCAGGGAAGGCCGTTCGTTTATCGGGGTCGTCCGGTCCGGATCACGGCGATGCGCGACATCACGGCGAGGAAGCGGGCGGAGGAGGCTCGCGAGCAAGCCCGGCGCGAGGCCGAGGCCGCCGCGCACGCGAAGAGCGAGTTCCTCGCGAACATGTCGCATGAAATACGGACGCCGATGAACGGGGTCATCGGGATGACGGAGCTTCTCCTCGACACGCACCTCGACGCCGAGCAGCGCGAGTTCGCCGAGACGGTGCGACTTTCGAGCGAGTCGCTCCTCACCATCATCAACGACATCCTCGACTTCTCGAAGATCGAAGCCGGGAAGATGCGTATCGACGCGACGGACTTCGACCTCACTTCGGTGGTGGAGGAAGTGACGGTTTTGTTCGCCCGGCGGGCGCAAGTGAAGGGGCTCGAGCTTGCGAGCCTCGTGGAGTTCGACCTTCCGAAGGCTTTGAAGGGCGATCCGGGGCGGCTCCGGCAGGTTATGGCGAACCTCGTGTCGAACGCGATAAAGTTCACCGAGGAGGGCGAGGTCGTCCTCCACGCCTCGCTCGTCGAGGAGGCGGAGGGTTCGGCGAAGGTTCGCTTCGAGGTCGCCGACAGCGGCATCGGCATCGGCGAGGAGGAGCAAAAACGCCTCTTCCAATCGTTCTCGCAAGCCGACACTTCGACGACGCGGCGGTATGGTGGGACGGGACTCGGGCTGGCGATTTCCCGCCAGCTCGTCGAGCTTATGGACGGGGAGATCGGGCTCGAGAGCGAGCCGGGTGCGGGGAGTACTTTCTGGTTCGAGGTTCCGCTCGAAAAGCAGTCGGAGGGCCGCGCCGAGTCCGTGCCGAGGCGGGATCTCTCGGGTCTCAAAGTCCTCGTCGTGGATGACAACGAGACGAACCGCCGAATATTGTCGCGCCAGATTTCCCCGTGGGGGATGCGCCACGAGGCCGCCGAGGACGGGGCGGGCGCCCTCCATCTCCTCCGCTCCGCCGCCGACGCGGGCGACCCATTCGACATCGCCGTGATCGACATGCACATGCCGGGCATGGACGGGATGCAACTCGCGCAGACGATAAAGGGCGACTCGAAAACCTCGCAAACGCTCCTCGTCATGCTCACGTCGCTCGGACAGCGCGAAGGAAGCGAAGACGCCCGTCTCGCAGGCATCTCCGCATACCTCACGAAGCCCGTCAAACAGTCGGAACTCTTCGACGCGCTCGCAACGGTTCTCGGGGGGTCGCGGGGCGCGGACGAAGCCGACGACGAAGGTCATGTCATAACCCGTGATTCCTTGCGGGAGACGCGGCATCGGCTGCGTCCGCTCGTCCTCGTGGCGGAGGATAATCTCGTGAATCAGAAAGTCGCGGCGCGCATGCTCGAGCGCATCGGGTATCGGGCCGAGGTCGCCGCCAACGGCCTTCAAGCCCTCGAAGCCATCAAAGAGAAGACGTACGCCGCCATCCTCATGGACGTTCAAATGCCCGAGATGGACGGATACGAGGCGACCGCGGAAATACGGAGTCTCGAGGCCGGGGGAAGTCGCCGCACCCCGATCATCGCGATGACCGCCAACGCCATGCAAGGCGACCGCGAGTCGGCCCTCGCCTCCGGCATGGACGACTACCTCTCGAAGCCCGTGAAAACCGAGGAACTCCTCGACGCACTCAAAGAGTGGGCGCCCGCGATGGTGGCAGCGGAGGGAATCGCGGCGGACGACGAGAACGGAGGCTCCGGCGGGAACGGGGTGTCCGGCGAGCCGGAGATACTCAGCGCGGCGGTCATAGCGAGCCTCCGGGAGCTTCAGGGGGACGACGACCCGGATCTCCTCTCCGAACTCGTCGAGACCTTCGAGGAAGACACGCGCGAGCGAATAAAGTCGCTCCGCGAGGACATCGAGACCGAAGACTGCGAAGACATCGAAAGGACGGCCCACGCGCTGAAAGGAAGCTCCGGGAACATGGGCGTCGTGGGGATGAGCAAAGTCTCCTCGGAGCTTCAAAGCGCCGGGGCCGCCGGGGATGTCCTCCGGGCCGCGACCCTCGTGGAGAGGCTCGAAGAAGAGTTCGAGCGGGCGCGTCCGGCGCTCCATTCGGCGGCGGCGGGGGAGGCGGCGCTGTGAGGGTTCTCATCGCCGAGGACGACGCCCTCACCCGCCACATCCTCCAGCGGGCTGTGAAGAGCCTCGGCCACGAGTGCCTCCTCGCCAAAGACGGAGCGGAGGCGTGGAGGATGCACGAGAGCGAGCCGTACATAGACATCATAATCAGCGACCGGATGATGCCCGGCATGGATGGCATCGAGCTTTGCCGGAGGGTTCGGAAGGCGGGCGAAGACTGGTATACGTTCTTCATCTTCATCACCTCCCTCGGTGAGAAGGGCGACCTCATAGACGGGCTCAAGGCCGGGGCGGACGATTATCTCACAAAGCCCCTCGACCACGAGCAGTTGCAGGCGAAGCTCCTCGCGGCATCCCGCGTTACTTCGCTCCACCGCCGCCTCAACGAGCAAAACGAAGAACTCGAGAAACTCAACGTCGAGCTGTTCGCCACGTCGCGGCGCGACCCGCTCACGATGCTCGGGAACCGGCTCCGGATGCGCGAGGATCTCGAAACCCTCGCATCCAGGATCGAGCGGTACGAACACAGCGTGTGCGCGATGCTCTGCGACATAGATTATTTCAAAGCGTACAACGACAACTACGGCCACGTCGCAGGGGACGACGTCCTCAAAAAAACCGCCGAAGCCATCTCCGACAACCTCAGAAAAGGCGACGCCGCTTATCGTTATGGGGGCGAGGAGTTCCTCGTGATATTGCCGGAGCAAAACGTCCGTTCGGCGGCGGCCGCCGCGGAGAGGCTGAGAGGCCGGATCGAAGCAATGCGGATCCCACACACCGACCGCGAACAACCGGAGATCATCACCATAAGCATTGGCCTCGCCGAACTGAGGCCCGGAGAAAAAAGATCCGCCGAAAACCTCCTCAAAGAGGCCGACAAAGCCCTCTACGAAGCGAAGGAAAACGGACGGAACCGCGTCGAAGTCAACGGAGCATGCCATCGGTGAAACGGTTCTCCTTCGTCGAACCGCGCTGGTCAGCTCGTCAGCATTTCAGCCTGTCGGCTTTTTCGGGGGACCGCGATATGATCGCCCGCCGACGCATACTCCGCGGCGTTCCATTCGTCGTCTCCGGCTACGGGAAGTGATCCCAGCCGGAAAGGTTCTCGACCACATCCCCCCCACTCTCGAACACGACGCCTCCCCCGGCGATCCACCCGACGGTGGTTAGCGGAACCTCGATGCTCCGCGCAAGCTCGTCGAGAATGTCTCCGGGTGCGGATATGAGAAGCTCGTAATCCTCCCCCCCCGCCGCCGCGAGAAAAGAAGCGTCCCGTCCGAGGGACTTCGCGAGGCTCTCCGTGTCTTCGGAGACCGGGAGGAGGTCGAGGTTTATTTCGCACCCGACGCCGCTCTTCTCGGAAATATGGCGCACATCCGAGGCAAGGCCGTCGGAGATGTCGATCATGGCATGCACCCCGAGCTTCGCCGCCGCGAGTCCGACCTCGACCCGAGGCTCCGGACGAAGATGCTTCTTCACGAGCCGCGGATAACCTTCGATCCCACCTTCGAGGGCGAGAAGTCCGGCAGCGGAGGCTCCGAGTTCCCCGGTGACGGCGAGGACGTCTCCCGCCTTCGCGCCGGATCGGAGAACGGGCGGCGCCTCCGCGACGCCGAGTATGGAGACGTCCACCGTGAGCGCATCCGCGCGGGTCGTGTCGCCGCCGAGCGGATACACCCCGAACTCGCGGCACGCCTCGGCGACGCCCTCGAAAACGCGAAGCGCCGTCTCCGGCTCCGGAGCCCCACCCGATACGAGTACGAAGCGCGGCCTCCCCCCCATCGCCGCCACATCCGAGACGTTCACGGCGACGGCTTTGTATCCGACGCCCTCGGGCGAGGCCCATTTCCTGAAATGCCTCCCTTCGACGAGCATGTCGGCGGCGGCGAGCCATGTCTCGTCCCCGACCCGGAAAGCGGCGCAATCGTCCCCGATCGGGACGACGACCTCCGGCGGCGCGTCGGGGAGAAGCTCCCGCATCCTCCGAATGGCCTCAAACTCGTTCATATCTCGCCTCCGCTCGCCGGGAGTGGGAAGTCGGGAATGCTCTCGACCCGCTCCTTCCCGACGCTCCCGCGTTCCCGACCGATGAATCCCCGCCGGATTCGAGGGGGGGCTTTCGCATACCCCGCATGGCCTCGAACCCGTTCATGGGACGCTTCGCTCCGGAGAGTCGGGAGTCGAGCCGCTCTCGACCGCCTCCGCGCCCGGCAAATTCCCGCCGAATTCGAGGGAATTCGACGAATCCTCCGCATGGCCTCGAACTCGCTCGTACCTCGCTCCGCCCGCCGAGGGTCGGGGATGTTCCCGACCGACGAGTCTCCGCTGAATTCGAGGGGATGCGGCGAATCTCCCGAACGGCCTCGGACTCGTCCATTTCTCGCCTCGGTCGCCGGGAGTCGGGAACGCCTTCGACCCGCCCCTCTCCGGCATCCCCTCTCTCCGCCCGACGAACCTTCGATAAATTCGAGAAGGGTATTCGGAGGATGCGGGAACTCCTCCCCGACTCCCCGGAGCGAAGCGTCCCGTCCCAGCTCCGTCAACGCGACATACCCCGGATGGCCTTCCACAAAGTGTCCGATTCTTTCTCCGTATACCATGTCCGAAGCGACCGCCATTCCGCTTCGGTCGCCCAGAAATGATCGTCGTGCGCCGATTTCTCTGGCTTTATTTCTCCGCCGGGATAGCGTGATATGAAGCCGACTCCGGCGTACAATTCGGGGTCGTCGGGGCTTCGCCACGGCTCGACCTTCGCCCACCACGGAGACTCCGGCTCGGCCTCGATGCCCGTCTCCTCGAAGGTTTCGCGACGGGCGCACCCGATGAAACCCTCGCCCTCTTCGAGCGTCCCGCCGGGGTTCTCCCATAGTCCGGTCGGCGGCTTCCAACGACGGAGGAGGAGGGCGCGTGGCTCGCCGCCGTCCATGTCCACGAGGACGCTTCCCGCGCCGAGCATCGCCTCGACGGGCGGGGAGTCCGGGCGGACTTTCGGCGGCGGGGGCGCGGGGAGGCCGCCTTTCGGGAGGCGGTTTATGGCCGCGGCGGCGCGCCTCCGATTCTCGACGCTCCACCAACTTTGGAGGTCGAGCCACTCCGAAGGGGTCGCCCACCGCGAGCCGAGGTGCTCATCGGAAAGCCGGACTTCATTGTCGGCTCCACCGACCCGTCCGATGTATGTGACGGCGGCGAGCTTTTTTCCGCCCGCCTCCCCGACCCATGTGGCGAGCATACGTTCGGGGGCGGCGAGGAGACCCGTCTCTTCGTAAAGCTCGCGGATCACACCATCCTCGAAGGTTTCGCCCGAGGCGAGACGGCCTCCGGGGGGATCCCATGTACCCTCCGGCCTTTGAAGAAGGAGAACTTTCCCGTCCTCCCGAACCGGAAGCATGACGGAGACGAGATCCGCCCGAACCGTCAAAGCAGCGACCGCAATTTTCCCGCTGCGGACTCCGGGTCGTCGGCGTCGAGGACGGCGCGGACGACGGCGAACCCCCACGCCCCGGCTTCGGCGACCTCGGGCGCGGTTTCGAGCGTCACCCCGCCGATGGCGAACCACGGCACAGGAAGGTTTTCGTCGGCGAGAGCGCGTATAAACCCGAGTCCCGCGACATCGCCTTCCGGCTTCGTCGAGGTCGCATAAACCGCTCCGACTCCGAGATAATCCGCGCCCTCGGACACGGCCTCCCGAACCTCGTCCATCGTCCCGGCGGAGCGTCCGATGAAGGAGCCGGGAAGAACCCCCTTTCTCGCGGCGGGGATTTCGCCGTCTCCCTGCCCGATGTGAAGCCCCGCCGCGCCGGAGCCCTTCGCAAGCTCCGCGTCGTCATTGACGGTGAAGAGCGCGCTCCCAACCTCGCAAATATCCCGAAGCTCTTCGGCGAGCGGCAATAATTCTTCACTCGGAGCGTGTTTATCGCGGAGTTGCACGATGTCCACGCCGCCCCGGACGGCGGCCTCGACGCGCTCGGCGAGGTCGGGGCGGGGGTCGGTCACGAGAAGGAGCCTCGCTTTTCGCAAAGCATCTCGATGGTTCATGCGAGTTTCCCCGCGTGGCCCCCCCGCTCGACTTCGTTTTTGGTTTTTTCCACCAACCAACAACCACCAGCCAATAACCGGAGTGAAGCGACCGGGTTCCGTGTCATCCTTCCACCTTTCTCGGGGGCCATGCGAGTACGTCGAGGCGTTCGGCGTAATGGAGAACCGGAGCGCGACTCGGAAGACTCACGTTTATTTGTCCCATCATGCGGAGACTCCCGACTTCGGCCTCGGCTTTTCGCAAAGGCCACATCTCGTGGTGGATGTCCCCGCGCCGAACCACTCCGCCCCCCGGCCGCGCCGCGTAAAGGCAATACCGCTCGGTGAGGAAATGCTCGATGCTTCCCGGCCCGGTTTCCTCGACCTCCCCGGTCGGACGGTATCTCCCGGCGAACTCGGCCTCCGGGGAGCGGCGATGTGTTCGGACACTTCGGTATTCGACGGTATCGCCCTTCTTTTCACACGACATCATCGCGTCGAAGTATGGGAGGGCGAAGGTCGTCCGGGCGAGCCGGACGGCGATGGGATTGTGCGCGTCGAGCGAGAAGAACCACACGCCCGGCCTCCCGTCGGCGGTGACGTACGTTCGTAAATTTATCTCCGGGAAGTTTGAGAGGGTCGGGACGGACGGCGAAAACCTCGGCCTCACGCCGGACATACGGAACGGGACGACCCCGAGCCACGCCGAGCCGTCGAAAGTATCGAGATGGAGACGCGGCGGTACGAGTGGGCGAAGAATTTCTTCCGGGACGGGGAAGTGCATGAAGAGGACATCGTGCCACGACATCGAGATACCCCACAGCGAAGTCGGGAGCGGATACGGGCGGTGATCCAAATTCCCGAGCAATTTCTTCGCCTCGAACGTCATGGATCGAATAATAACGCGACTCGCCTTTCGAATGCCCGGACGCGCTCCCAAAAACTCATCCCTCCCATGTCCCCTCACAATACATTTATAAATAGACAATTATCTATTTATTTGGTATGCTTCCGATATGGATGAGAGACAAAGCATTGTGGCGGCGTTGAAAGCGTTGGCTGACCCGGTGCGGCTTTCGATTTTGGAGTTTTTGTGGAGTCCGAGCGCGGAGGAGTTTCGGACGGACGGCGGGATATGCGCCCTCGATTTGCAGGAATTTCTCGGTGTCACGCAGCCGACGGTCAGTTATCACATGAAAATCTTGGTTCATGCGGGAGTGGTGACGGCGGAGAAGCGGGGCAAATGGGTTTACTACGAATGCGTCACCGAAGGGCTTGACGAGGTCATCGCCTATCTCGATCGGTTCCGTCATCCGGCCGAAGAAAAGCTCTTCGGGGGGAGATAGGCGGTGTCCGGTTTGCTCGAAGCGTCGAGATACTTCGTCGTTACAACGGCGCAAATGGCCGCGCTCTTTCTTGTTTTGAGTTTTCTGATCGGGCTTCTTCGGGCGTGGGTTCCGGAGGAGAAACTTCGCTCGATGTTTGAGAAGCGCGGGTCTGTGGGCGCGTATCTCGGGGGCGCGACGCTCGGGGCGATCACACCATTTTGCTCGTTTTCGACCATCCCCGTTCTCGTCGGGCTTCTCCGAAGCGGGGCGCCCTTCGGCCCCACGATGACCTTCATGTTCGCATCACCGCTCCTCGACCCCGTGGTTCTCGGCGTTCTCGTGTTCGTGATCGGGGTCGAAGGAGCCGCTCTTTACGCCGCCGTGACCTTCACCGCATCCGTGATTATCGGGATTCTCCTCGCAAAACTCGGCTTCGAGTCCGACATAAAGGAGAATATGCTCGCGGCGGAAAGCGTGGGGGACGGATGCTCCGTGGATACTCCGATGTGGAGAAGAGCGTGGCGGGAGGCATGGGGGTTCTTCATTCCCGTGCTTCCATATCTCGTTGTCGGGACGGCCATCGGCGCGGCGATTTACGGCTTCGTTCCGACCGAATGGATCTCCGCCGTCGCCGGGCCGGATCGCCCGCTCGCGATCCCGGTCGCCGCCGCGCTCGGCGTCCCCATATACGTCAACGCCGAGACTTTCTTCCCGATAACGAATGCCCTCATGGAAAGAGGCATGGGGGCGGGAGCGATGGTCGCGCTCGTCATAACGGGCATGGGCGCGAGCCTCCCGGAAATCTCCATGCTCGCGGGCATCTTTCGCTTCCGGCTCGTCGCGATCCTCACCGCGAGCGTCTTCGTGACGGCGATAGGCGGCGGCACTCTCTTCGCGCTCACGCTCGCATAAACCGCCGACCCGACCCATTATTCGCCTTCCGGTTTATCTCCCAATCACCCCGGCCCGGCGGAGGGCTTTGAGAACGAGATACCCGACGATGGCACCCGGAATGCTCGACAACGCGAACGAGACGGCGAGCGCGATGAATCCCCCGGTCGCCTCCCCGATGAACGGCGAGATTAAAAGTGCGCCGAGCGTCGCGCCGACGAAGATCGTCCCGACAGGCTCGAAGAGGGCGGCCTCGTCGCGCTTCATATACATATACGCGAACCCGACCGCGACCGCCCCGAAAGGACTCCCCGGAAACGCGAAGAGGCTCCCGGTTCCGAAGGCGAATCGGAGGGTGGCCGTGACGAGGGCCGACCCGGCGGCCCACCACGGCCCGAGGAGGACGCCCGCGACGGCGTTTATGGCGTGCTGGAAAGGAAGAACCCTCGCCCCTCCGACCGGAACCGCGAACGACGAAAGCAAAACCCCGATCGCCGCGAAGAGGGCCGCGAGAACGAGGGTGCACGTGGCGTTTCGGCTGGAACCACGGGCGGAGCCGCGCTCCGCGCCGCTCCGTGAGCTTCGATCATCCAATTTCGACCTCGCTTATGCGGAGCCGTCCTTCGAGGAGTCCCGGCTCGGCGGCGAGGGTGGCGACGGCGTCGAGGAGGCGTGGCTCGAAGGTTCCGGGGCCATCGGAATGAGGGGCGGCGTCCTCTCCGGCGCACCCAAAGAAGGCGAGGGCTTCGGAGACGGTTTCGAGGGATGCGTCGCCCGCGGCGGCGAAGCAAGCGATGGCCGCCGTCGAGGCGCATCCGCTCCCGACGATCCCCCCCATGAGCGGATGCCCGTTCTCGACGGCGACGACCCGCTCACCGTCGGAGACGAAATCGGTCGGCCCGGTCGCGGCGACGGTCGCCCCGATGGACTTCGCGGCTTCCATGACCGCCGTCCTCGCGTCGCCGCCGATGCTCTCGACGCCCCGGACTTCCGCTTCGAGCCCGGCGATGGTGGCGATTTCCCCGGCGTTGCCGCATATCGCCGAGAACTCGACCTCCGAGAGGAGCCTCCGGGCCATGTTCGTTCGGAAAGGTGTGGCCCCCGCTCCGACGGGGTCGAGGACGATGGGGACGCCGAGTCGGTTCGCTTCTTTTCCGGCTTTGAGCATGGCTTCGATCCACGGCGGGTCGAGCGTCCCCATGTTTATGGCGAGGGCGGAGGCGTGGGCGACCATCTCCTCGACCTCGTCGGCGGCATGGGCCATGACGGGCAAAGCCCCGGCGCAAAGCGTCGTGTTCGCCACGAGGTTCACTGTCACATAGTTCGTGAGATGGTGGATGAGCGGCCTCTCGGAGGCCATCTTTCGGAGTGTGTCTTCGGCGTTGATTTTTGCTCCCTTCGGTCGTTTGTCAGCTTTTTGGTGGACGATGTATTTTCGGGGATGCGCGCCGCTTTTCGCGGCGACTCTCTTTCCATCGAGTTCGGCGGCTCCTTTGTCCGCGGGCTTCGGGGAAGGGGGACGGTCGCAAAAACCGCCGCGACGAGACGATATCGTTCGGCCCGCTTTTCCTCCACAGCGTCTCTCTTTTCAAGAAGTTCGGTGGCCTCCACACGGCGATCCTCCCAAGTTTTAGCTGAAACGCTGACAAGCGAAGCGCGCTCAATCCACAAGAATCGCTCCGAGCGCATGGACGGGTCCGGGTCCGGCCCCGACCCCTCCGAGTCCATATTTCACAGCCTCCGAAGCGACCTCCCTCGCACCTCGGGCGGCTTCTTCGAGCGGGAATCCTCGGGCGAGGAAGCTCGCGAGGGCGGCGGAGTGGGTGCATCCCGACCCGTGAGCGTTGCCGCTTTCGTGGACGGGGCCGCCTATTTTCGTGAAGCGCTCGCCGTCGTAAAGGAGGTCGGCCCCCGACTCGGTGTGGCCGCCCGTTATGACGACGGCGTCCGGGCCGAAGGAATGAAGCTCGATGGCGGCTTCCTCGATGCGGGACTCGTCCACATCCGCGCCGAGGATGGCGAAAGCCTCGTTGAGATTCGGGGTGATCGCGGCGGCGAGCGGGAAGAGATCGGTTTTGTACGTCTCGATGGCCTCCGGCTCCAAAAGCGTCGCGCCACTTTCGGCGACCATCACCGGGTCAATGACGACGTTCGGGAGGGAGAGGCGGCTTATGGCTTCGGCGACGGCGGAGATTATTTCGGCGTTGAAAAGCATCCCGGTTTTCACGGCGTCGGCGCCGATGTCCTCGGCGATGGCCTCTATTTGATCCACCGCGACGTGCGGCGGAAAGGGGAATATGGCGTTCACCCCGACGGTGTTTTGAGCCGTGGTCGCCACTATCGCGGTCGTGCCGTACACGCCGCACCGGAGGAAGGATTTGAGATCCGCTTGAATTCCCGCACCCGCCCCCGAGTCGCTCGTGGCGATGCTCATGACGCGCTTCATACGACCCTCCCGCGGGCCTCGCGGAGTTCCATTTGGCGGGTGGACGGCCTCGCTCCTTCGAGGGCGCGAAGGAGTGCGACTCCGGCGACGAGCGCGACTATGAGGCTCGGGACGAGGTATGCGGCGTTGTATGCGACGGAATAAAAATACGGGTTCCACCCGGCGGGGGCGTATGAGGCGAAGAAGACGACACCGGATATGAAGTGGCATACGAAGCGGGCGGCGACGGCGACGATGGTTCCGAGTATGGCTCCTCGAATCGTCGGGGCGAAGAATCCGGCGAGGCCGAGAACGGCGAAGGGGAGCGGATAATCGAAGAGAACTTGGATGGGATGGAGGATGACGGGGTTGATCATGAGGTTCAAAATTCCGTATGCGGCTCCGGCGACGATGCCGACCCACGGGCCTTGCCGGAGGGCGAGGAGGATGAGGGGAACCATTTCGAGGGAGATCGAGCCGCCGAAAGGCATCCTGAAAATAGTGATTAGTCCGAGGACGAAAGCGAGTGCGATGGCGAGGGCGGCCTCGGTGAGTACCCTTGTGTCCTTGAATGAGTTCACGCGCATCCTCCTTGGGATATTTCGGGGATGCGAGAATTTACTGGTTTCCCTGCGCCGGCATTATCCGGATCCGGTTCAAAGGGTCGGTGTGGAAATCCTCCCACACCCTCTCAGCCTCACGGCTCCCCGAGTCATTTCTTTCAGGTTACCCGAATATAAACTCAACGGCAACCGAGCGATAACCCGAGCGCCGAAGCCGCGTCGGACACTTCCCCGCTCCGAACCTTCGCCATCGCCTCCTCCACAGGCATCTCCACGACCTCGATGAACTCGGTCGAGTCGGGGTTCGACCCGAGATCTCCGTCCTTCAACGCCCGGCACCGGAAAACGTGGCAAACTTCGTCGCTCCGCCCCGGACTCGTATGAACCGTCGCGAGATGCTCCATGTCCTCCGCCCGATACCCGGTCTCCTCGAAAAGCTCGCGCCTCGCCGCCGAATCCGGACTCTCACCCGCGTCCACCGCGCCGCTCGGGAGTTCGAGGGTGAACTTTCCGAGGGGCTGCCGCCATTGCCGCACAAGCACGACATCCCCCCAGTCAGTCACCGGAAGCACAGCGGCGAAACCACTACTTTCGAATACGCCGTACTCGATATTCGTGCCGTCCGGCAATGAAACCTCGTCAAGCCGGAAGGCGAAATACGGGCTTTTGTGAAGGTACGTTTTACGAACGGTGCGCCACTCGTTTTCTTCCATACGGCGGATTATAGGGAAGACGTGAACTGTGGAATACGGCTGACCGCGCGCCCATTCTCCGGGATCGAATCCTCTCGCGAAAACGATTCGGCGGCTCGACTTCCACGGTGGAAGTGCGCCTCGTCGGCGAGCCGGGGGCGTCGAACCATTCATACGGAATCCGGATAGCCGCTCCCCGAAAGCCATATTCGTCGGTCGGCCACTCCCGACTCCCGAACTCGGAACGATTCGCGGCAACAAAAAGAGGAGCCTCGAAAGGCTCCTCGGAGAACGCTCGCGCCGAACTATCGAGCTTTACTCGAAGTGGTCGGCGGCTTTGCTTATATAGCTTTCCTGGTCATCGGGGACTTCGTCCTCCGGGAATATCGCCTCGACCGGACATTCCGGCTCGCAGGCTCCGCAGTCAATGCATTCCTCGGGGTTGATCATGAAATGGTCGCCCGTCTCGTAAATGCAGTCAACCGGGCAGACTTCCACACAGCTTTGATCCTTCGTCCCGATGCACGGCTCCGTGATCACATACGTCATATCCGTTGCCTCCTCTCGAAATCAATCTGTCTCGCCACGCTTTATAACAGCGCGAAATGCCGCCAACCACCCGCCAATGACGCTCGTCATCACCACATATGACCGCAATCATGGACGAGTGTGATCGAGATCAAAAACCGTTCTTGATGCTAAAAATTCTCAATTGTGGACGGCTTCGAAGAAGTTTTTGAGCCGCCGCGAGCCATGCTTTGGGAAAGCGTCGTGTATCTTCCGGCAGGCACACTCGTCAGCATTTCAGCTTCCTTCTCGTGGCGACGACGAGCGGCTCCGCTGTCCATACGAACCGTGGTCGGAGACTTTTCCTGACAAGCTGAAAAGCGCGGCGAAGCCTCTACGTCCGGGCGCGGAGTTCGGCTGGCTTGAGGATGGTTATGGTTTTGCCTTCGAGGTCGAGGATGCCTTCCCTTGCGAGCCGCGAGAGGGCGCGCGACAACGCTTCGCGCGAGATTCCAGTCGCCTCGGCCATTTCCTGGCGCGAGAGCGAGGGTTCGAAGACCACGCCGTGCTTCGTCACGCGGCCCTCTTCGGTGGCGAGGGCGAGGAGGATGCGTGCCACGCGCTGCGGAGCCGAGTGAAACACGAGGTCGGAGACGAGGTCTTCGAGTTCGCGGGAGCGAGCCGAGAGGGCGCGGGCGAGCCGAACGGATGCGGCGGGGAAATCGCCCATAATTGCGGCGAGGTCGTCACGGAAGATCGCGTACAGCGTGCAATCCGTGAGGGCCGTCGCACCCTGGCTTTGCGGCTGCCCTTCGAGCGCGGAGGCGAGTCCGAGAACGGAGCCGCCGCCGACGACGCCCAGAATCTGGTCGCGGGCTTTCGGGCCGCCGATGGAGCGGAAGAGTTTCACGCGGCCTTCGGAGAGGAAGTACACCGCCCCCGAGGGTTCGCCCTCGCGGTAAAGCGGGGTTCCGGCTCCGATCTCCACGACAGCCGCCGCTATGGACATCGCCTGGAAAAACTCCTCGTCGAGGCCCGCGAGGAACTCGAACTCTTTCAAACCTTCGAGCTTCTCGAGATGCTCGACCGCCCGGCACCGCGCTCCCGGCAGCCTCGCCCACGACGGAGGCGCGTTCTCACCGTACAAAAGAACTCTCCATATCCATACGCTCTCTCATATTCCCTTTATACGCTAAGCGGCCAATAATTGCAGCGAAAAAGAACGCTTCGGGTTTCGGGCGAAGCCGATTCCCGACCCTCGACCGGAACGAACATCCGTCTCCCAGCGAAGAAACGAAGCCTCGGACAATATTCCACCCGGAAACGGGTAAGCTGAAACTCGAAACTCGAAAAAGGAGACATCATGCTCACAGGAAAAGTCGCGCTCATAACCGGGGCGAGCAAAGGACTCGGGAAAGCTATCGCCCTCGCGTACGCGAAGGAGGGCGCGAAAATCGTAATAAACTCCCGCAGCGAAGAGGGCGTCCGTACCGTCGCCGGGGAGATCGAAGGTCTCGGAGGCGAATACCTCGCCATCGCCGCCGATGTCTCGACGAAAGAAGGAGCTGAAAAACTCGTCGGAGAAACGGTCGAGCGCTTCGGCTCCATTGACATCCTCGTGAATAACGCCGGGATTCTCGGCCCTCGCGTCGCCATCGCGGAATATCCGGAGGATGAGTGGAAGGCGGTCATCGAGGCGAACATAAACGGGCCGTTCCTCATGTCGAAGGCGGCATCGGCGCATATGGGTTCGGGAGGCTCGATCATAAACGTCGTGAGCGGCGTGAGCGTCGAGGGCCGGGCCGAGTGGGGCGCATACTCCGTCAGCAAATTCGGCCTCGAAGGACTCTCCCAAATCCTCGCCGCGGAACTCGAAGAAAGAAACATCCGCTCGAACGCCGTTGACCCCGGCGGAATGCGAACCGAAATGCGAGCCGCCGCCTATCCCGACGAAGACCCCATGAGCCGCATAACGCCGGAGGAAAACACCGCCGTCTTCATATACCTCGCCTCGGACGAGTCGAAAGGCGTGAGCGGGCGGAGATTCAAGGCGCAGGAATTCGAGAGAAGATAGCGTGGAAACACCATGCTGAGCGTGGAGAAATTTCAGATACTCGAAGTCTGCGCCGATGGCCCCGAGCTCTTTTATTTTCCGTTCGCCGAGGTCAACTACGGCGGGCAGGTGGTTCCGGGATCTTGGCGCGAACCGGGGGTCAGACGCTTCGAGCGCTTCGAGGATGAAGGGCCGTGGACGGTCGAGGTACCGGGAGAAGTCGTCGCCTCGAACATAGCGGAGCTTGTCGAAGCCGGGCTACTCCGATGCGAGCGCGTTTCCTTCGTTTCGGAGCATGCGGCGGAGTTCGCCGAGGTCTCGAACCCGAGTGAAGCGGAGTTCGAAGTCTACGCCGGATACGGCTGCGTAACGTGGGACGAACACTTCGAGAAGTTCGGGTACGGGCCGCATGAATTCACGACCACGGCCGCCGGGATCGCGGAGATCCACAAACCCGACTACGAAGACTACGTTCGGAGGCTCGGGTGGGAGTGAATCCGTCTCAGGCGGTTTCGACGAGTTCGGCGTGGACGACGAGTCGTTGGGAATAGTCGGGCAAAGTACACGTTTGCAAAGTGAGGATGTTTCTGCCGGAGATCGGCTCGGTGACGGAGAGGTCGGTCGGGGGGACGGTTTTTTGCTCGTATACCTCGTATGTGTACCGGGTTCCCTCGGCGTCGGTGAGGAAAACCTCGTCCCCGTTCTCGAGGCTCGGGAGGTCGTAGAAAGCGAGGAAGCTGTCGGAGGCCGGGTATCCGAGGCGGTGTCCGGCGAGGTATACGTTCGCCTCTTCCTGCCACGGGAAGCCGGTTCCGTTGAGGTGGATGGCGTGGTTGTCGTCGAGGGCTTCGGTGTCGGTTCCTTCGGCGGTCGGGACGGCGGCTTCGTCGAGGCGGCTCATGCCGGGGACGGTGAGGAGGAGCGTTTTATCTTCGGGGCCGCCCGAGGCGTCGGCGCCACCGCCGGAGAGGCTCGGGACGCTGAAACCGCCCGGCTCCGCGCTATTGCTCGCGACCGAGCCGAGGCCGCCCGCGAAAAAGAAAGACGAGATCAAAGCGACCCCCGCCAAAATCATGACTATGCTCAAAGCACCGGACAAGATCCCGCGCATGCGACTCCTTTTGTAATCGTGAGCCTTCATCGGCTCCACCGATCGGGACTAATGAAACGAACCTCCCGATTTTACACGATCATTCCCAGCGGCTATTTCTCAGCGGGGAGATCCCCCCTCGAACCCCACTCGTTCCACGACCCGTCATAGTTCGCGAGGTTTTTGTACCCGAGCCGATGGAGCGCGAAGAGCGGGACCGTCGCCGCCACCCCACCATTGCAATACGCCACGACGGACTCGTCTTTGTCCTCCGAAACCCCCGCCTCGCGGAGCTTCTTCTCCACCTCTTCATCGGAGCGGAAAGTCCCGCTCTCCCCATCGAAGAGCGCGTCCGCATGAAGGTGCCTCGCCCCCGGAACATGCCCCGCCTTCCCGTCGCCCCGAGCGACCTCACCGAAATACTGTCCGGGGTCGCGGGCATCGAGTACGAAGTCTCCGCCTTCGCTCGCAGCGAGGATGGCGTCGACGTCCGTCCGCCACTCGGGTCGGGCTTCCGCGGTGAAGGAGGAGATCCCCGGAGTCGGAACCTCCGCCGATGTCGGACGGCCTTCGTTCGCCCACTTCCTCCATCCCCCGTCGAGGACGGAGGTTTTGTCGTGGCCGTAATACATGAGCGCCCACCACAGCCGGGTGGCGAACTGCCCGCCCGAATGATCGTATACGACGACGTGCGAACCATCGCCGATGCCGAGCGACTCCATGAGAGCGGCGAACCTCTCCGGAGGTGAGATCTGCGCCGGAACATCATTGTCCGGGTCGGTGATGTCGCTCGTCCAGTCCACATACACCGCGCCCGGAATATGCGCCTCGTCGTATTCCTCCCGCGCTCCGAGATATTCGGCTCGTTGCCTTCCTTCGCCGAGGTCGGTCTTTTTGACATATCCCCGAATGTCCACGATGCGAATGTTCGAGTTTTCAAGATTCTCCGCGAGCCATTCCGTCGTCGCGAGTGGGTCGAAGTTATCCATCATTCCTCCTCGAAAAGGTCATTCTCTTTCACGAAATCCTCGGCGAGTTTCCATGCCGTCTCTTTGTCGCCTTGTTTCAGTCGGCCTTCGACGACCTCGCCTTCGAGGAAGTCTTTGACCGGTTTGATCCACGGCCCCGGCTCGCGCCCGAAATGTGCCATGATCTCATTCCCATCGAGCGGACTCGTCATTTTCTCGACGGAATCCTCCGCTCGAACCTCGTTCACCCGGTCATACAAACTGCGCCACGACGCCTCGGCCACGCCCCGCCGCCTCGGATTTCCTCCGGTGATGTCGGCGCGGGCGAGCGAAAGAAGCATATCCACGTTCGAGAGTTCTTTGCCGCCCTTCGCGAGATACGTGTCCCGGATAAAGCGGCGCACGGCGGAGTCGCTCCACGGGTCGCGGCCCATCGCATAGCTCATCGGGCGCATGTGGTTCGAGACGAGGTGCGAGACGGCTTCGGTGTCGTCTTTCGGATACGCGAGGCGTTTCATCGCCCGGCGGGAGATCCCCGCCCCGACGTTCTCGTGGCCGTAGAAATGGATCTTCTTCGGGAGAGTGCGCCCGCCACACACCTCGCACTCGCCTTCCTCGGCGGTTTTTTGCGTGCTTTTCGCGCCGCAATATGTGCATCGGTGTTCGTACACGAGCGTGCGGGGTTTTCCGATGTCGTGGAAGAAGGCGGCCTTCCGGAGGATCGGGGTCGCCTCGACGTTGCCGACGACGATGAGAGTATGCTCGAAAACGTCCTTATGATGGAACTCTTTTTCCTGCTCGACATCCACCGTCTCCATGAACTCAGCCGCGATGTACGGCATGAGCCCGAGGCGGACGAGGGCGCGAATTCCATCGGAGACGTTCGGAGAAATCAATATCTTCTCGAACTCGTCCCGGACGCGCTCGACGGAGATGCTTTCGAGCCAATGTGCGTTCTCGCGGATGGCCACTTCGAGTTCCGGTGTCATCGCGAACGGCTTGTCCGGCTTCGTGAGCGTCGTCTGGAAACGGACGGCCCGGAGCATGCGGAGGGGGTCGTCGCGCATCCGGTCGAGTGGTTCGCCGACCGGGCGGATGACACCGAGTTCGAGGTCTTTCCGTCCGTCGAAGGGGTCGAGGATTTCCCCCGAAAGAGCGTCGGCGGCGATGGCGTTTATGGTGAAGTCGCGCCTCGCGAGGTCGCCTTCGAGGCTGTCTCCGAAGCGCACTTCGGGGTGGCGGCTCCCCTCCGTATACATGTCGCTCCGGAAGGTCGTGACCTCAACGTCGTAGCCGCCGATGTTCGCCCCGATGGTTCCGAAGCGTTCGCCGATGTCCCAAAAAGCACTCGCCCTCTTTCGGAGGAGCCTTTTGAAATCCTCGGGCTTCGCGTCGGTCGTCGCGTCAATGTCCGGGCCGTCGGAGCCGGAGAGTTTGTCGCGGACGTATCCGCCGACGAGGAAAAGCTCGTGTCCGGCTTCGCGGAAGGCTTCGCCGAGGTTCGAGAGGG
>JACDAJ010000113.1 GCA_013695475.1 Rubrobacter sp.
TTCCGTGCGCCCCGCAGCGCAGTTTCCATATATTCCGCTTTCTATCCGGTTTTCGACACTCCGAAAAAGGTTATCGGACGAGTCGTATGGAACTTCAGCCCGAACTATTTTCCGCGAGCCTCTCCATGCAAACCATGATCGCCGCCACCCCGCTCGAACTCACGATGTCGCCAGAGTAAATCAGCCTTTTCAATTCGGCTGTCGGAATTATTACAACCTCGATCCGCTCGAATTCATCCGGTTCGAGAGAGGCGAACTCTTCGACATCGTGCGCTAAAAAAACGTGCGCCCAATTATTTTTCAGCCCCGGCGAAGAGGCGAGCGAGACGACCTCCGCCCACTCCCCGCCGCCATGCCCCGTCTCCTCCCGAAGCTCCCGCCTCGCCGCCTCGACCGGCTCCTCGCCCTCCTCGACGAGTCCCGCCGGGAGGCAAAGCTCCATCCTCTCGATGGCCGGGCGATATTGCCGCACTAGTACGACCTCGCCATCCTTCGTGATCGGAAATATGAACACCGCGTCTTTCCGTTCGATGACATAATACGGGTCTTTCACGGCACCGTCGGGGAGCCGGAGCGCGTCCGCCCGAAGCGAGAAATACGGACTCTCGAAGAGCTTTTCGGAGGAGAGCCTCTCCCACCTCTCGTCAGCCAATTTCTTCCGCTCCGTCTTTCCTTCCGGCGAGGACTTCCGGCAGCTTTTGCGTGAACGCGCTCCTCGCCATCACCCGGTCGCATCCGGATTCCTTCGCCTTGAGCGCGAGGTCTTTTTGGACGTGCGAGAGGAAACCGACCGTGGGAATGTTCTTCAAAGTTTCGTCGGAGTTTATTTCTCCGAGGATTTTGAGTGGTTCGAAGCGTTCGGAGTTCAGATCGAGAACGAGGAGGTCGGGCGGGGAGGAGCGTATCTCGTCGAGGAGCTTCTTCGGGGAGCGCGGGAACTTCGCTTCGACGCCTTCGAGGTTTTCGGCGGTCTCGTGTATTTTGCTCCGGAATAAAAGATCCTCGAGCGCGGCTATGATTCGTCTTCTCTCCATGCGTCCTCCGTGGGATCGAGTGGTATCTCCGCCACATTTTAAACCACGTCCTTGCGGTATCCTAAAATCGTGAAGAGACGATTTTCGGGCTTTCGCCACGGACTGAAAAGAACGAGGGACACGGTCGCGGACTTCGCTCCGTTCCTCTCCCCGCGCCGGAAAGGACTCGTGTTCGCGCTCGTGATTTTGCTTTTGGAAACGGCAGCGAGCCTCGCGCAGCCGTGGCCTCTCGCCCTCACCATTGACTACGTTTTGAGCGGCGAAGAGCCTCCCGCGTTCCTCCCGAACGCACTCTCCGACCCGGCGATTCTCCTCGCCGGGATCGCACTCCTCACCGTCCTCATCTTCGCCGCGACCCGCTCGCTCGCGGCTTTCCGAAGGTTCCTTCTCCAAAAACTCGGGCAAGAAACCGTCTTCGACATGAGGGAGTCTCTGTATGGGAAAGTCCACGCTCTCGGCCTCGACTTTCACGGGAAAAGAAGGACGGGCGACACGATCACTCGCGTAACGAGCGACGTGAAAGAGGTGCGGACGCTCCTCGTGGATTCGGTCGTGGAGGTGTTTTCGTCCGTTCTCATCCTCCTCGGGATGATGGTCATTATGTTTTGGCTGAATTGGCAGCTCACGCTCCTCGCGCTCGCGACGGTGCCGTTTCTTTTTCTCGCGGTGGCGAAGTACCGGAAGTCGCTCATCGAGAGGATGCAGGTTGTGCGGGCGAAGGAAGGAGCCATCGCCTCGGTCGTTCAAGAAGCGATCACGGGCATCCGGGCGGTGAAGATATTCGGGCGCGAAGAGGAGGAGATGGAGCGTTTCCGGGGCGAGAGCGAGGATTCGCTTCGGGCGAGCGTGGATTCTTCGGCCATCGAGGCTCGGTTCTCCATATTCCTCGGACTCGTCGGCGGTGCGGGTACCGCCCTCGTCACATACTTCGGCGCGAGGCAAGTTCTCTCCGGCGGCCTTTCCATCGGCGACCTCACGGTTTTCGTCGCGTATCTCGGGTTGTTTTTGTCCCCTTTGTGGGCGTTGTCGCGGCAGGCGAATCAGATCGGCAAATCGCTCGTCTCGGGGGAGCGGGTCATGGAACTCCTCCGCTCCGACCCGAGGGTGAAGGAGCGTCCGAACGCCGTCGAAGCCGCCGTTCTCGCCGGAAACGTCGCCTTCGAAGAAGTCCATTTCGCGTACGAAGCGGAGGAAATATTGCGCGGAGTCTCCTTCGAGGCCGAGCCGGGTGGACGGGTGGCTCTCGTGGGGGCGAGCGGGTCGGGGAAGACGACGATAACGAGCCTCATCGCCCGGCTTTACGATCCAAAAACGGGCCGCGTCACCATAGACGGCCACGACATCCGGGATTTCACGATGAAGTCGCTCCGCGACAACATCACGTTCGTCCCGCAAGAACCGATGCTTTTCCGGGCATCGGTGGCGGAGAACATCGCGTACGGGAAGCCGGGCGCGACGATGGCGGAGGTCGAGCGGGCCGCCGGACTCGCCGGGGCGGACGGGTTCATAAACGGTCTTCCCGAAAAGTACGACACCGTTCTCGCCGAGCGGGGCGAGAGTCTTTCGGGTGGGCAAAGACAGCGAATCTCCATAGCGCGGGCGATGCTCCGCGAGAGTCCCGTCCTTATTTTGGATGAACCCGCGTCCGGCCTCGACGCGGAAGCGGCGGCGGCGGTGGAGGAAAGTTGGCGGAGCCTCACGGACGGTCGGACGACGTTCCTCATCGCCCACGAACTGAGGTTGGCGAGGAACGTGGACCGCATCCTCGTCGTCGAGGACGGTCGGATCGCCGAGTCCGGAACGCACGAGGAGCTTCTCGCGCGGGGCGGAAGTTATGCGAGGCTATATTCTTTGCAAGAAAGAGAAGCCATAAAGCCATGAGAAAACCGGAGGTCGGGGGTCGGTGGGAATCGGGAAGAGAAACCAGATTCCCGCGCTCTTCGCTTGAAAAGAGAGGTGTCATACTCTGAAAGAATTGCTCGTAATTTGCATTGTTTTGACGTTTGTCGTCGCGTACATATACATCGCGTTCGCGTTGAATTGAGTGTGAACGCGACCGTCAGCCCGGTCGTGTGAGTTCGATTCCTTCGGAGGGGAAACGCTCGTCGAAGGTATGGAGCTTTTCGATGCCATTGGCGCGGCACAAAAGGAGGGCGCTCGATCCCCACTCCTCATCCACGTGTGATTCCCAGGCCAATGTCTCTTCGCCCGGTTCCGGGACGCTTCCCCGAGCATACTCGTTGAGGCTCCCGGCAAGCGACCTTTCGTGCTCGGGAGGGAGGAAGCGAAGCTCCAGTCGGTCCCCGACCACCGTCTGGATCGAGATCCAACCCGGGAGGATGCCGAGCTTCCGGCGAGCCTCGCGCTCTATGACCACCTGGTATTTCGTTCCGACGGTCGTCATACGTTCATCTTTCTGAATGTCGAAAGCATTTACGACATACTGCCATGAGGCTCGTCGCCCGCGTTATTTGTCTTCGGGCGCGTTTCCCCCGTTCTCCCCGGAGTACGTGGTTTCTTCGGTGGCCGAGCTTGCGATGACTTGTGCGACTCGGGAGCCGTCCACGTCGTCCACGCGGAGGGTGTGGTCGTCGAGGCGGACTTCGTCGCCGACCTCGGGGGCGCGGCCGATGTGGCCGAGGACGAGGCCGCCGATGGTGTCGAAGTCCTCGCTCTCGAACTCCGAGCCGAGGGCTTCGTTCACGACGTTGATCGGGATGCGCCCGTCTATGGAGAACGAGCCGTTTGAGAGCTTTCTAATCGCGGGTTCTTCCTCGTCGAACTCGTCCCGGATTTCCCCGACTATCTCCTCGATGATGTCCTCGATGGTGAACACGCCCTCGAAGGAACCCCACTCGTCTATGACGACGGCCATTTGTATTTCCTTCGTCTGGAAATCTTCGAGGATGTCGTCAATGTGACGGTTCTCGGGGACGACGAGCACGTCGCGCACGAGGTCTTTGGCGATGATCTCCGACTCGAGGCTTCCTTCTTTTTGGACGGCTCGAAGCACGTCCTTCGCGTGGACCATGCCGATGATGTGGTCCGGGTTGTCCTCTTCGTAGACCGGATAGCGGGTGTAACATCCCGCCGAGGCAACCGAGACGAGGTTTTTGAGATCCATGCCGGAGTACACCGAGACGACGTCCGGCCTCGGGACCATGATCTCCCGCGCCGACTTGTCGTTGAGCGCGAAGACGCCGCCGATCATATCTTGCTCGTCGTCTTCGAGGATGCCTTGCCGGTTCGACTGCGCGACGAGGGTTCGGATCTCATCTTCGGTGTGCGACTCCTCGCCCTCGCTGGCCGGGGCGACGCCGAACGCGCCGGTGATGGCGTTGGCGGTTCCGTTGAAAACTATGACGAGCGGGCGGAGGAGATAATAGAAAAACAACATGAACGGCGCGACGAAGAGCGAGGTGCCTTCGGGCTTCTGGATGGCGAGGGTCTTCGGCGCGAGTTCCCCGAAGACGACGTGGAAGAACGACGCGACGGTGAGGGCGATGCCGAGTCCGATCGGGTGCACGAGACCTTGCGGAACGCCCCACGACTCGAAGCTCGGCTCGATGAGGCGGGCTATCGTCGGCTCCGCCAAAGCCCCGATGCCGAGCGAGCATATCGTGATCCCAAGCTGGCAGACCGCGAGATATTGGTCGATCTTCGCCGTGGCTGTTTTTACGAGGCCGGAGGAGGCTTTCCCCTCCCTCACGAGCTTGTCAACCTGCGTGGCGCGTATCTTGACGAAGGCGAACTCCGCCGCGACGAACAAGCCATTCAATGCGACGAGCAAAAGCGAGGCAAAGATGCGTAAACCGGGGGCGACTAAAGCTTCCAGAACGACTCCTTGATAAAGATTGGACTACATGGGGAAGTTACGCGGGCGCGTCCCTCGCCGTAAGCGAGG
>JACDAJ010000138.1 GCA_013695475.1 Rubrobacter sp.
GGTTTCAAGCAAGGACGTTTTCGGCGACTCCGGAACCCCGGTTCGCACTCGTGAAATGATGGACGACGACCACGACTTCCCGCCCTCCTCGCTCGACCATGACGGATGTTTCCGAGCTTCGGAAGCCCCGATTCTCCATTTATTTCTTCGACGAGATCGGCCACGCTCCGCAAACCCGATCACACACCCCGGAAACCATGGATATTGACAACGACTTCCCGCCCGCTTTGCTCGACCATGACGGACGTTTTCGAGGCTCGGAACCCCCGCCCCTCCATCTCTTCGGTGAAAAGTTCGGCTCCGGGTCGGCGCGGGTCGGCGAGGAGGATTTCGCCTTCCGGCGCGAGAAGCTCCGGGATGAGGTTCGCGAGATACCGGGCGTTTACTCGCTCGTACAAAACATCCGCCGCGAGGATGAGATCGAACTTTCCGAGACCGTCGAATTCCGGGTTTCGCCAGTCGAGAAGCGCGGTTTTCAGGCTCTTTCCGGCGTCCGCCTCGGCGTTGTATGAGGCGAAATCGAGCGCTCCCGGATAGTGGTCGGTGGCGACGGACTCCGCTCCGCGTTCGAGGGCGACGACGCTCGGGAGCCCGACGCCGCACCCGATTTCGATGGTTCGTTTGCCGGAGAAGGTCATGCCCGAAATGTGCCTCGCGAGCGCGATGGCACTCGGCCACAAGTCCGCCCAGTATGGGATGCTCTCGTCCTTCTCGAATTCCTCCTCGTCGAAAAGCGCGTCGGCGGAGGCGGGGTGTGTGATGTAAAAAGTCTTTCCTCCGGCTTCGATGACGGCTTGTGAAAGCTCCGTCCGGCCCCGGAGGTGCGGGAAGAGTTTGTCGAGGTTCGCGGCTATGGCTATTTGACTGCGGCGGCTTCGCGGGTGTCGTGTTCGCGGCTCTCCCGTTCTTCGGCGGCGAGGTCGGCGATGCTGTAATTTCCGAAGACCCTTTCGAGGACGATGCGGGCTTCGTCCCATACTTTGCTCGTCGAGCAGAGCGGCGCGTCGTCTATATAGCAAGTTCCGCCCGCGCTGCATTTGGCCGGACGGATCTCCCCATCCAAAACCTCCACGATGTCGAGCACCGAAACTTCTTCCGTCGGAACGGCGAAACAATACCCTCCATGCGCCCCGCGGTGGCTCTCGAGAATACCCGCCCGCCGGAGGTCGCCGAAAATCTGTTCGAGGAAGCGTTCCGGGATACGCTGCCTACGAGCGATCTCCGAGACACCGAGCGGAGAGCCGCACTCGTTCATCGCGATCTCCACCAAAGCCCGCGCCGCATATTTGCTTTTCTTCGTCAATCTCATGCCATTCCAATCCTCGCAATAAGCGCAAATCTTGCCTGAATTTTATCAGACAGCGACCACTCTTCCCCGATTTTTGTAATCATCGTTTCTTTTATCCGGGGTGTCGGATACGACCCCGAGTCCAGATGAGGGGATCGGCATTCGCCGCGTACCGCGCTCTCCATCCCCCTTCGTGGAGGCGTTCCGGTGGAGCGTATTCCGATGAGACATCATCCGGACGAGCGTGTCGCGGGGTGGAATCGGAATAGGCGGCTGTGATCACACATGCCCGGCCTCGAAGCCATCTTTCATCCGGGCGAGTATCGAAACTCGGTATTCCCTGAAGCCTGAAAATCCTATTCGCGGGTGTCGTCCCGAACTTCCCGATCCATATATTGCTGCATGGCGTCCTCGATGCGCTCCCCCGTTGTCAAAAACACGGTCAAGCCGCCGATGTCCACGCCGTGGTCGGCGATGCGTTCGAGGTAGTGGACGGTGAGGGCGGCCCGCATCCGCCATTCGGGAGTTCCGACACCGGATTCGGAGGGGTTGGCGATGAGGTTGAGGGCTTCGGAATAAAGGAGGTCCACTTTGTCGTCGGTCGCCTGAAGACTCCTCGCGCCGTCTATGTCGCGGCTCCGGAAGATGTCGAGTCCCTGCCGGAAGATGTTCCTCGCGGTCTTCGCCATCTCGACGAGGGCTTCGTCGAGGTCCTCGTCGCGCTCGTGTCCGTCGGTCTCGACGAGGCCGTGGCAAATATGTTCCCCCAAAGTGCCGCTTCTCACCATATGGTTCGCCAAAGACATCACCGAATAGAGGAGGCGGAGGTCTTTGGCGACCGGGGCTTGGCGGGCTTGGAGGAGGAGGACTTCGCGGTCAATTTCCTGTCCGCGGGCCTTGAAGCGGTGATCCACGCCGACCTCGCGCCCGGCGATGGAGCCGTCGTGGCTCTCCATCGCGCTGACCATCTCCGAAAGCGTGCCGTGGACTTCCTCGCCGAGTTCGAGGACCTCGCCTACGAGTTCGTCGAGTTCCTCCTGAAAAGTCTCGCGGGCCATCGGAGCCTCCTAACCGAAGCGTCCGGTTACGTAGTCTTCGGTTTCTTTGCGTTCGGGGCGCGTGAAGATCTTCTCCGTCTCGGCGAATTCCCATAGCTGGCCCGGCTCGCCCATGTCCTCGATGAAGAAGAAGCCCGTGTAGTCCGAGGCCCGTGAAGCTTGCTGCATGTTGTGCGTGACGATCACGATCGTGTACCGCTTCTTGAGCTCGAGCATGGCGTCCTCGATCTTCATCGTGGACATCGGGTCGAGGGCGCTCGCCGGCTCGTCGAGGAGTATGACCTCCGGCTCGACGGCGAGGGTTCGGGCGATGCACAGCCTTTGCTGCTGGCCGCCGGAGAGGGACATGCCGCTGTCGTTGAGCTTGTTCTTCACCTCGTCCCACAGCGCGGACTGGCGGAGCGATCCCTCGACGATGTCGTCGAGTTCGCCCTTCTTGTGGCGTTTCTGGAGTTTGAGTCCCGCGACGACGTTATCGTATATCGTCATCGTCGGGAACGGGTTTGGCTTCTGGAAGACCATCCCGATCTTGCGCCGAACCTGCACGGGGTCCACGTTCTTCCCGTAAATGTCCTCCCCGTCGAGAAGCACCTCGCCCTCGACGCGGCCCCCTCGGGCGACCTCATGCATCCGGTTCAAGGTGCGGATGAAGGTGCTCTTCCCGCAGCCCGACGGCCCGATAAGCGCCGTGACCTTGTTCGGCGCGATCTTCATGCCGATGTCGGTTATGGCCTTGAAGCCACCGTAATAGGCGTTGAGGCCGTTCACCTCCATTGACTGGGCCGTGTGCTCCATCGGCGCCTCGGCTTGCCTTTGCCCGGTTTGGCTCTCCTGTTTCTTTGGCGTGGCCTTCTCCTTACTCGTCTGCTCTTTTGTCTTGTTGCGCTCCATGATACTTTCTCAGTCCTCCTAGTGCGGGGGCCGCTAGTTTTGCTTCTGGGTAAAGGCTATGGCGCGGGCTATGAAGTTCAAGCCGAGAACGAAGAGGAGGAGCACCAAAGCCGCGCCCCACCCGGCTTCCTGAACCGCCTGATAAGGACTCGACGAAGCCTGGTAGACGTAAAGCGACACCGCCGCCATCGCCCCCTCCATCGGATTCGAGTTGAAGAAGTTGCTGCCGAGTATCGTGAAGATGAGCGGCGCCGTCTCGCCCGCCGCCCGAGCCACGGCAAGGAAAGCCCCCGTAATAATGCCCGCGGCCGCCGTCGGAAGCACGACGCGGAGCATCGTCTTCCACTGCGGAAGGCCGAGGGCGAGCGAAGCCTCCCGGATCTCACCCGGCACGAGCCGGATGATGCCCTCGGTCGTCCTCGCCACGACGGGGAGCATGAGTATGGCGAGGGCGCATGCTCCGGCGAAGGCGTTCCAGCCCATGATGAGGATAAGGAGTCCGTACATGAAGAGGCCGACAGCGATCGAGGGTATCCCGGCCATCGTGTCGGCGATGAAGCGCACGAAGTCGCCGAGGCGGTTGTCGCCGAACTCCGCGAGGTATATCCCGGCCATAATGCCCATCGGAACCCCGATGGCTATCGCCATAAGCACGATCACGAACGTCCCGTACATCGCGTTGTAAATGCCGCCCCCATCCCCGAAGAGCGCGGTATTCTCGGTGAAGAAGGCCGGGCTCCACACGCTTATGCCCCGGATGATGACGTAGGCGATGACCCATACCAAAACCGCAATCGCGATGAACGTGAAGAAATAGGCGACCCCGGTCATGAACTTGTCCATCAGCTTCCGCCGCCTGTCGCTGGCGGTCGCGCCGCTTTCCAATTGCCCCGCCGCCATAGCCTAAAAACCTCCCGTCGGATTGGTCGGGCCTGTGGAGGTCGCCCTTATGAGGAGCCTCGCCACCACGTTGATCGAGAGCGTGAGTATGAAGAGGACGAACCCGAGCAAAAACAGCGAGGAGATATAAACTCCGCCGCTCGCGTCGGTGAAGTTGCCCGCGATGACGCTCGCTATCGTCGCCCCCTGATCGAAGACGCTCGTAAACACGCGCCTCGCGTTCCCGATGATGATCGTGACCGCCATCGTCTCACCCGCCGCGCGACCCAACGCCAACGCCAACGCCCCGATGACACCGCCTTTGGCGTACGGCATCACGGCTTTGCTGAACATCTCCCAGCGCGTCGAGCCGAGGGCGAGCATCGCCTCGCGCTGATCCCTCGGGACGGCCTGCAAAACATTGCGTGAAATCGCCGCGACGGTCGGGAGGATCATGATGGTCAAAACCAAACTCGCGGTGAAGACGCTGTATCCCCGGAACGGCCCCTCGAAGCCCGGTATCCATCCAACGACCGGGATCAGCCACGGCTCCACATAAGTCCGAAGGAAAGGCGCGAGCACGAAAATACCCCACAACCCGTACACGACGGAAGGAATCGCCGCAAGCATCTCCACCAAAAACCCGACGATGCGGTTCACGCGCTCGGGGGCGATCTCGACGAGGAAGGCGGCTATCCCGATCCCGATAGGCGCGGCGAGGAGCATGGAGATGAAGGCCGTGACGAGCGTCCCTTGTATGAACTGCAAAGCCCCGAACTGTTGCTGGACCGGATCGAATTCCGTGCTCCACAGAAAGCCGATCCCGAACTCCCGAATCGCGGGAACCCCCTGGAACAAAAGCTGATACATAATGAAAAGCGTAATGAAAAGAAGGAAAAGGCCGAAGAAATAGGCCAGTATCTTAAAAACCGCGTCCCCGAAATTACCCTGCCGAAGCTGCTTGAGCAAATTGAGTCGGCTCGCAAGGGCGCTCAGCATAAGGTTGTCTCCAAACCGCTCATCTCCCGAATAAGGCACTCGCGCAAAACAGGCGTAATCATAAGGCACGGAGAGGGGCCGGAAAAGCCCCTCTCCATTAATTCTCGATTAACCTTCTTAACCTTCACCGCCGCCTTCGTAGCACGGCTGTCCCTGCGCCTCCATGCTTTGGATGAACTCCTCGCTCGTCTCGAGGGTTCCGCCGCCGATGGGTACGTAGTTCGGCGGGGCGAATTCCTGCCCCTCGTGGGTCGCGAACCACGCCGCCTCGGCGACCGCCTTGCAAACCGCGAGGTCGTCCTGCTCCTGGCGGATGAGGAGCCACGTGAGGCCCGTGATCGGGAAGGCTTCCTCGCCGTCCGGCCCCTCGGTTATATTCTCGGCCGAGATGGAGATCCGGAGGTCGTCCGGCACGTCGGCGCCCGCGATCGCTGCGCCAGCCGTCTCCTCGGTCGCCTCGACGAACGGCCCCTCCGGGGTGTCTCCGACGTTGGCGTATGGGATGTCGTTCTCCGTCGCGTAGCCGAGCTCGTTGTATCCGATGGAGTTCTCGGTCTGCTGAACCTGGGCCGCGACCCCCTCGTTGCCGTCGCCGCCCGCGCCGACCGGCCACGCCACGTCCGTGCCAGCCCCGACATCGCTCGCCCACTGCTCGCTGACGACGGCCAGATACTCGGTCCATATGCTCGTCGTCCCCGAGCCGTCAGAGCGGTGGACGACCTGTATTTGGGCCTCGGGAAGATCGGCGTCGGGATTGAGTTCGGCTATCGCCGGATCGTTCCACTCGGTGACGTTTCCGAGGAAGATCTCACCCAGCAACTCGCCCGTGAGGTTCAATTCGTCCACACCCGGCAAGTTGTACGTAGGCACGACCGGACCGCCGACGGTGGCGACGTGGAGAGTCTCCTCTTCAACCTGTCCGAGTTCCTCCTCGGTCATCGGCGCGTCGGAGGCCCCGAAGTCCACCGTGCCGGAGATGTACTGCTCGATGCCCGAGCCGGAACCAACGGACTGGTAGTTGACCTGGATCCCATCGTCTTCGGCGAGAGTCTGGAACATCTCGTTGTAGAGTGGAGCCGGGAACGTGGCACCCGCGCCGTCTATGGACTGCGCCATCTCCACATCGCCGCTCGCCTCTTCTCCTTCCCCGCCGCCACCCTCGCCCGGCTCGCTCTCGCCCGCCTGGGTGCATCCGGCAAGCATCACGGACAAAGCCAGGCCCGCCCCCAACATCTTCCAACGCGCGAACTTCCTCAAGCGACACTCCTTCTCTTCGAGGTTCACAATCCGTCAATTCATCGTCCACGGCGGATGATAGGGCAATGGCCTCAACCTTTAGTTGCACTTTTGTAAACTCCACGCTAAATCGAAGTTAAACGCGAACGCCGGAGAACCGGAAAGCACGCCTCGATCCGGCACCACACCGAGTCCGGATGAAGAATTCCGTATGAGCGACGCGCTCTTTCGTAGAAACTATCGGAGGCGGATATCGCTCCGCCGCTCACGGCAAAAGGAACATCCGGACGCGAGG
>JACDAJ010000277.1 GCA_013695475.1 Rubrobacter sp.
AGCGTCGGGCGCGCGCCCGCAGGCGCCGCCATGCCCTCGGAGGCAGCGGAGCCCGCACGCGGAGGCCAGTACGGAGGCGGGTGGGCGTCATGGAGGAATGGCGGTGTTCGTGACAAACGACCCACTAGATAGATGCACAGGATGATTGAACACTCCCTCGTTCATCTGCCCCAGGCTATCAGGGATGTCGAATGGCGAGTGTCCATTTATCTCGTGCATCTATCTAGTTGCTCCAAGCCAATCATAATTGGCGTTCTTGTGCTTGACAACGGGAAGCTTGCGACGCAAATATCCTTTATTTGATCAAGCGACATAGAGTGCAAACCTCGGTTCAACAAAGGAGGAAACTCTCGCTTATGCAATTTTGCTAACACTCATCTTCGCAACTGGCCTTTCCCTCATTCTTTCGCCACAGTATAGCGAATTGCAGAAACTACTCCGGCGGCCTCATCAATTATCCTCGCTCGTTGAGGATCTCCAGAATAGCCTTGATGGCCTCAAGCGGTATTCTGGTCTCGAAGTTGATCTGCTCCTCGTCGAAAACATACAGGATCACTTCGCGAGGCCGGACGAAGCGCGGGTGGATGCGGAGAATTTCTCGTGATTTTGGTGCTTCGCACCTTGCTGCTAATTTGCTGCTAATTATTGCTAAATTAGCAGCAGGTTCGTTTACTGAAAAAACCCCGAAACCCAAAACCACGCCCGGTCAATTATGGACGCTTCCTCATACCCGCTCCCCGCGACGAGCGGACTCGTCCCGACGCTCTCGCCCTCGACGATGAGTTCGACCTCCCCGAGTTCGTCGCCCTCCCCGGCGCTCGCGGGAAGCTCGCCCGCCGTCACCCTCCGCTCGACCTCCGAAGCGTCGGAAACCGTGGCGCTTATGGTCTCGGCGGCGGCGAGTTCCACCGACTCGTCGCGGCGGGATGGGAGCATTCTTTCTTCGTATGGCTCGCCTTCTCGGATGAGTTGCGAGCGCTCGTACCGCTCGAAGGCGTCGCGGAGGAGGGCTTCGGCGTCGGTGAAGCGGTTTTGCTCGCTCGCCGCGCCGAGGATGACGGCGATATACGATTCGTTTCCCTCGCCGTCGGCGGAGGCGACGAGCGATGGGCCGGCTTCCGGCGATGTTCCGGTCTTCACGCCCGTCGCTTCGGAGTATGCGGTGAGGATTTGATTCGTGGTGACGATGTCTATTTCGCGGGTGTCCGTGGAGATGGTCGCTTCTGTTTCGGCGACGGTCTCGACGAAGGGTTCGTACTCCATCGCTTCGGCGGTGATTGTCCCGAGATCCCGCGCGCTCGAATAATTCTCCGGGTCGTCGAGTCCCGCCGGATCGGCGAAGTTCGTGTTTTCGAGACCCATCTCGTCCGCTTTTTCGTTCATTTGCCCGACGAAATCCTCGACCCCGGCTTCGCCCTCGCCTTCCCCGAGGGATTCGGCGAGGGCGTATACGGCCTCGGTGCCGGACGGAACGAGGGAGGCGGTGAGGAGGTCGCGGCGGCTCACGCTCTCGCCCTGAATCAGTCCGACGTTCGAGTACGTGAAGCCGACGAATCGCTCGGCTTGCTCGGAGACGACGACTTCCTCGTCGAGGTTCGCATCGTTTTCGAGCGCGACGAGGGCGACCATGATCTTCGTGATGGACGCGATCGGGAGCCGCTCGTCGGCGTTCTCCCCGGCGAGAAATAATCCGCTTTCTTCGTCCACGACGGCCCACGCCTCGGCGTCCACGTCGGGGAGATCGGGAACGTCGGCCTCGGGTGCTTCGGTTTCGGGGGCGGTTTGCTCGGTGGTTTCCTGCGATTCGGCTTGGTCGGTGGCGATGTTCATCGGGGCGAGGAGGATGAATAAAGCGGCCGCCACTATGGCGGTTTTCGCGAGGATCGCCGCGCATCGCTCCGTCGAAAAAGCGGACGGACGAAGCCCGGCGAGAAGCTGAAATACCGACATGCGTGGTTTTGGCGAGGCGGACTCGTTCGTGAACCGCTCGGCAAGAATCTTCTTCTTTCGCACCTTCCGTCCCTCCGTCGTCCTATGAACATGGAAATGCCTCCCCGACACAAGGCTATCACGTCGCCATAAGCCGGGTGTCGGAAAGAGCCGGGATGTCGGCGGGGGGCTTCGAATATCGCGTCGCTCCGAGGCTCGGGGCAAAGTCGCGGGGGGTTTGTGATAATCTTTGCCCGCTCGATGAAGGCTGCGGGAGAGAGTCGCCGAGGGAAACGGGTCGGTGGCCGCCGAAGGTGAAAGATCCGGACGGGGATACCCGAAGCGCGGATCGAATCTCTCAGGCAAAAGGACCGCGAGCCGGAGGGCATCCTGGAGAGTCCGGCGAGTCGAAAGGCTCCGTCCGGCGCCGATGGGGTAATACTCTCAGGCCCACGGGACAGGGACGACATAGAAAACGTCCACCCGACAAGGGGGTATCACCGCGTGGCGAGATTCACACCGCACACCGAAGCCGATGTCCGCGAAATGCTCGAAGCCATCGGAGTCGAATCAATCGAAGACCTCTTCGCCGATGTCTCTCCGAAACTCGACAGCGAACTGAATTTGCCGCCCACCCTCTCCGAATACGAAGCACTCCGAGACGTCGAGGAAGCCGCCCGGGAGAACGACACCGGACTCCCGATGTTTTTAGGAGCCGGGGCATATGACAGAATTATTCCCTCATCCGTCGGGGCGATGCTCTCCCGTGGCGAATTCCTGACCGCATATACCCCGTACCAGCCGGAAGTCAGCCAGGGCGGCCTCCAAGTTATCTTCGAGTTCCAATCCATGATCTCCGAACTCACCGCCCTCGAAATCTCGAACGCTTCAGTCTATGACGGTGCAAACGCCGTCGTCGAAGCCGCCCTCATGACCGCGAGACTCACAAAAAGAAACCCGAAAGTCGCCGTATCCGCCGGACTGAACCCGAGGTACCGCGAAGTCATCGAGACATACGGTGCCGAAATCGTAACTTTGTCGCATAACAATGGAACAACGAACTTCTCGGAAGTGCCGGACGACGTGTCCGGCGTATTCGTGCAAAACCCGAATTATTTCGGGATCGTCGAGGACATCGAGGCGGCGTCGGAGGCGGCTCACGATGTGGACGCACTTTGCGTGGCGGTTTGCGACCCGATCTCACTCTCGGTCCTCGAAGCTCCGGGGAATCTCGGGGCGGACATCGCGGTGGGGGAGGCGCAGCCACTCGGGATGCCTCTTTCTTTCGGCGGCCCGTATGCCGGGTATATGGCGACGAAGGAGGAGTTCGTGCGGCAGCTTCCCGGACGCATCACGGGCGAGACCGTGGACAGGGACGGGAAGCTCGCGTATGTGCTCACCCTTCGGGGGCGCGAGCAGGATATACGCCGGGCGCGGGCGAACTCGAACATATGCACGAACCAGGCTCTCACCGCCCTCGCCGCGACCGTGTACACCGCGCTCATGGGGCCGGAGGGACTCCGCGAAGTCGCCGAACTCTCCGCCTCGAAGGCTCATTATTTGGCGGATAAATTGACGGACGCCGGGATGAGGCTCCGGTATCCCGACTCGCCGTTTTTGTGGGAGTTCGTTGTGGAGATGGGGGATGTCGAGCGGGCGAACGAGGCTTTGCTCGACGCCGGGATCATCGGCGGGTACGACCTCGGGGATGGCGCGATGCTCATCGCGGTGACGGAGAAACGGACGAAAGAAGAACTCGACGCCTTTGTGGAGGTGGTGGCGAATGCTTAGCGAAAAGTCCCTCGGAAGTTTGATCCGGGACAAAGGACGGGAAGGCCGACGCGGTTTCACCCTCCCGAAAAACGACGTGGAAAACGTGGATCTCGGAAAGGTTCTCCCGAAGAAAGCCCTCCGGGACGAGAAGCCGCGTCTCGCGGAGGTGGACGAGCCGACGGTCGTGCGCCACTATACGAACCTCTCGCGCAAAAACTGGGGCATAGACACGAACTTTTACCCGCTCGGCTCATGCACCATGAAGCATAATCCGCGCGCGAACGAAGCCGCCGCCGCGAACCCCGGCTTCGCTTCCCTCCATCCCCTCCAGCCAGAAAAGCAATCACAAGGCGCGCTTCGCGTCATGCACGAACTTCAAGGTTTCCTCGCCGAAGTCTCCGGGCTTCCCGCCGTTTCGCTTCAGCCGCTCGCGGGGGCGCAAGGGGAACTCACGAGCATCCTCATGGTGAAGAAATTCTTCGAGGACGCGGGCGATTCCGGGCGAACGACGGTCATAGTTCCATCCACCGCGCATGGGACGAATCCCGCGACGGCGACTATGGCGGGTTTCAAATCGAAGGAAATCGGCGTGGATGAGCATGGCGGCGTGGATGTCGAGGAGCTTCGCGAGGCGGTGGATGGGACGACCGCCGCGCTCATGATCACGAACCCGAACACGTGCGGCGTATACGAGCGGAACATATCGGAGATCGCCGAGATTCTCCACGGTTCCGGGGCGTTTTTGTACATGGACGGCGCGAACATGAACGCGAACATGGGCCGCATGCGCCCCGCCGAGGCGGGCGTGGACATCATGCACTACAACCTCCACAAAACCTTCTCCACCCCGCACGGCGGCGGCGGCCCCGGATGTGGAGCCATCGCAAGCACGGAAAATCTCGCCCCCTTCCGACCCGATCCCACCGTCGAGAAACACGGCGACGAATTCCATTTCGTCCGGCCCGAAAAAAGCATCGGTCGCGTCGCGGGTTTCCATGGGAATTTCGGCCCGATTTTGCGCGCGTGGAATTATATAAAGATGCACGGCCCGGAACTTCGGGATGTCACCGACATGGCGGTTCTCAACGCGAACTATGTACGGGCGAAGCTCGGGGGGACGTACCGAGTCCCGTACAACGAGCTTTGCAAACACGAGGTCGTCATCCAGCCTCCCGAGGGGAAGCGCGCGCTCGACATCGCGAAGGGACTCATTGACCACGGATACCACCCGCCGACCATATACTTCCCGCTCGTCGTGAAAGAAGCCATGCTCATCGAGCCGACCGAATCCGAGTCGAAGGAGACTTTGGATGACTTCATCGGCGCGATGCTCGAGCTCGCCGAAACGTCCGAAGAAGACCTCGAAGCCTCCCCGACGACCGCCCCGACGCGCCGCCTCGACGAGACGCGCGCCGCCCGCCAACTCAAAGCGAGGTGGTGAGGGATGGCGAACCTCCGGCGAACCCCGCTTTACGACGAGCATAAAAACCTCGGGGCGAAGCTCGTGGATTTCGCGGGATACGAGATGCCCGTCCAATATTCGGGAATAAAATCCGAGCACGAAGCCGTGAGAAATCGAGCGGGCCTCTTCGATGTCTCGCACATGGGCGAGGTTTTCTTCCGCGGCCCCGACGCCGAGGCCGCCGTCCAAAGACTCGTCACCCGCGACGTTTCCCGACTCGCCGAGGGGCAAGCCGGATACGCCGCCGTTTGCTATGAGAGCGGCGGGACGGTGGACGACGTACTCGTATACAAACGCCCCGGCGCGGAATACATGATCGTGGTTAATGCGGCGAACCGCGAGAAGGACATCGAGCATTTCCGGGAGAACGTCCCCGGCCTCGATGTCGAAATATCCGACGAGTCGGACGAGTGGTCGCTCATTGCCGCACAAGGCCCGGAAGCTGTCGAAATGCTCGAAACTTTCACCGAAACCGACCTCGCATCCGTGAAATACTATCGTTTCGTCGAAGGCGAAATTGCTGGAAAGCGGGCGATAATTTCACGCACCGGGTATACCGGGGAGGACGGTTTCGAGCTTTATCTCGCCAACGACGACGCGCCGGAGGTATGGCGTTCCCTCGTCGAGGCGGGGGCGGCTCCGGCGGGACTCGGGGCGAGGGACACGCTCCGGCTCGAAGCGGGGATGTGCCTTTATGGGAACGAGCTCGACGCGGACACGTCGCCGCTCGAAGCGGGTATTTCGTTCGCGGTGCATCTCACGAAGGATGTGGAGTTCATCGGGCAGGGCGCGCTCCTCCGGCAGGACGCCGACGGCCTCGACCGGAAGCTCGTCGCCTTCGAGGTCGAGGGGAGGGGCATTGCGCGGCACGGGCACACGGTGACGGACGGGGCGGAGATCGTCGGGGAGGTCACGAGTGGGACGATGTCTCCGACGCTCGGGGCGGCCATCGGACTCGCGCTCGTGGCGCCGACGACCCCCGACCGCTTCGAGGTCATAATACGCGACAATCCCATTCCGGCTAAAATCGTCGAGTTGCCGTTTTACAAGCGCGAGAAATAGGGAGAAAAAGATGAGCTTGCCGCAGGATCTCAAATACACGAAGTCCCACGAATGGGTTCGCACCGACGAAAACGGCGACACCGCCACCATCGGCATCACCGACCACGCGCAGGATGAACTCGGCGACGTCGTCTTCGTCGAACTCCCGTCCGTCGGAGACACCTTCGACAAAGGCGAAACCTTCGGAACCGTCGAATCCGTCAAAGCCGTCTCGGATTTATACGCGCCCATAGCTGGCGAAGTCGTCGAAGTCAATTCGGCGCTCGAAGACAGCCCCGAGAAAATAAACGAAGACCCGTACGGCGAGGGCTGGATCCTCAAGCTCAAAACCTCCGGCGACTCCGGCGACCTCCTCTCCGCCGCCGACTACGAAAAAGTGATGGAAGAAGGCGACTGAAATATCGTCCCATCGAGTGAATGGGTTTCGAAGAGTGTCGAGCTTGTCGGTCGGTCCGGATACCTTGACAGGCTGAGCGGCGTTTACCGGGTCGAGGACGCGGAACAGCGAGCCGTCTCGGAAAACCTCCTCGAAAACATAAAGGAAGCCCATGATCGCTCCGACTCCGTGGCTTTGGTCGAAGCTATGCTGGAACTCGACAAGTTCCCGGTGGACGATCCTTATGTCCGGCTTTTGAGAAGATTGCCGAACGCGCTCCGGGACAACCCGAAGACCGTCGAGCGCATCGCCCGGCAAGTGAAGCCTCTATCGTGGCCGCAATTGAAGGGTGCGATCAAAGCCCCCATAGTCGCCAACCGCCGCCTCGGAAGCCGATTTTCCGAATGGCTTGGCAACTTGGGATATCCGGTCATTGGAGAGTCGGATTTGCAGGGAGCTGACGAGGGA
>JACDAJ010000282.1 GCA_013695475.1 Rubrobacter sp.
CTGATCCGGACTATTCGTCCCATACCCGACCGCGAGCGCGACGAGCGACGACACCCGCTCCGGATGGAGCGAAGCGAATATATAAGCCGCCCTCGCCCCCCAGTCATGACCGACGAGAACGAAACGGTCGAGGTCGAGAGCGTCGGTGAACTCGATGAGATCTCGTCCGAGCGCGGCGATTTGCCCGCTCCGGGGGACGTTCCCATCGCGAAATCGCGTCTCTCCATATCCCCGAACATAAGGTGAAATCGTTCGGTATCCGGCTTCGGCGAGGGGTTCGGAGACTCGATCCCACGTCTTCGCGTCGTCGGGGAAGCCGTGGACAAGTACGATGGGAGGGGAGTCCGGATCTCCGCGCTCCTCATAAACCACCTCGAGCCGACTCGTCTCGACCTTCTTCACCATCGCGTCTCCCATCATCGCTCCCATCATTGTCGGTTCGAGAGCCGCGCCTCTCTTCCCGACCTCCCGGTGTTTTCAATCCTCAATGTACCGCACCGAACCCGCGAGGGATTTCATGTCGAAGCGGGACGAACTCACGGCCATCGAGGCGAATGAAACCACGACCGACACCCCGAGGGCGGCGACGAACGAGAGGAAAAGGCTCCCCTCGGTCATCGCCGGGTTCGGGAAGATGAGCCACCCGGCGAATAGCCCGGCGAGGGTCGAGACAGTCGCCGCGAGTCCCGAGTATCTTTCGCTGAAGAGTCCGAGGAAGACCGGGAAGACCGCCGCCGCGCACACGAGGTCGGCGACGAGGAAGAGGTATAAAACACTATATCCTTGCGCGGCGATTAGGAGGAGCGGAATCGCCATGAGGAGCGTCGAGTACCTTGAGAGGCGGAGGAGGGTGGAAGCCGACGCGCTCGGCGCCGCTCGCCTCGCGTCCACGGCGACGATGGACGCGAGGCCGTTAATGAGGGTGTCCGCGCTGCTCATCACGAGGAGAAAGCCGAGGACGACGAGGGCGAGGACGAGAATCGGGGGCATCGCGTCGAGGAGGACGGAGAAGAGCGCGACCGACGGTGTTTCGGAGCGACCGAGGCCCACGGCGGCGAGGCCGAAGAGTCCCATCGCGAAGACGACGGGTATGACGACTATCGCGGAGGCGAGGAAGCCGCCTGTTATGGCGCGTTCGTCGCGGGCGGCGTATATGCGCTGCCAGTATCCTTGATGGAAGAGGTTCGCCGCGACGAGCGCGATGAGGAACGTCGCCCCGCCTTCGAGGCCGGGCAAATATCCGAGGCCGAGAAGCTCGGGGGCGTTCTCGGCGAGGCCGCTCATCGTGGGCGCGGCCCCTCCGAGGAGGATGTATCCGGCGGCGAGGAGGATGGCGAGGAGCGGGACTATGAGGATGGTTTGCACTTTGTCGGTGAAGATGGAGGCGCGGAGGCCGCCGTATGTCGTGTATGCGAGGGTGGCGGCGAGGACGACGAGGGCGGTCGTCCACAAAGGGACTCCGGCGACGAGGCTCGCTATGAGGGCCATGCCCGTTATCTCCGCCGCGAGGAAGATGAACATATAAAAGATCATGACGACGAGGGTGAGGGCATACATCGGCCTTCCGTATCTGTGAAACACATACTCCGTGAGGGTGTGGCCTTCGGGCATGAGGCGGCGAAGGCGTTTTCCGAGGATGATGAACGCGATGGCCGGGAGTGCGGAGCCGAGGGCGTATCCGGTGATGGCGGGGAGGCCGCCCCACGTGGCGGCTTCGACGGGGCCGAAGAGGATCCAGGCACCCATCCCCGACGCTGCGAGCGTCGCCGCCGTCGCCCATCCGCCCGCGCTTCCGCGAGCCGTTATATAGTCTTCGAGGCTCCTCGCCGAACGCCGCGAATACGCGACGCCGACGACCGCGAAGATTACGGCCGCCGCAAGCAAAACCCCGACCACCACCGCCGCGCTCATGGAGACTCCTTGTGCGGGATGCGGCGCTCGGTGGGTTCGGGAGCCGGGAGGCCGCGTCGCTGCGGGTGGTGATCGATCTCCGGCTCGGTGGATCGGTGCTTGGGGGCGCGGGCTTCCCAGCCGACAATGCCATCGCCCCCGAAAAGCCGTCTCCCTTTTCTCGTCATTCGGTTCCTCCTTTGCCGTACGCCGCCTCGAAGAAGGCGACTTCGAGCTTCATCGCTCGCCGGTATGCGGATCTCACGGATAGACAATCCTCGGCGTATCGGTCGAGGAGGGTTTCGAGCGTGGCGGCAAGCTCCTCGAAGCCGGGGTCGGAGTACGCCTCGATCCACTCTTTGTACGGATTGTCTTTCGCCGCGCCCCTTTCTTCGAGCTTCTTTCCGAGGAATGCGTAAAGGCGCATGCACGGGGTCATCGCGGCGCACGTATCGCCGACCGACTCGAGCGAGGCCGTCGAGAGGAGGAAGTCGGTGTATGCGAGGGTGGCTTCGCCCGGCTCGACTCGTTCGAGATCCACGCCCCATTTCTTCGCGTATCCCGCGTGGAGTTCGAGTTCCTCGACCACCCCGGATATGAGGCTCGAAAAGCTCGAAAGCCCCTCTTTGTCCGGGCTGTGAGCGAGCGAAAGCGCGTACGCTTTCGCGAAGGCTTCGAGGAAGAAAGCGTCCTCGGCGACGTAATGTTCGAAGGCGGGCCGGGGGAGCGCACCGTTCGCGACGCCCCGCACGAAAGAGCCTTCGAGGGCGGCTCGGGCGAGGTCTTCGTTCTCATTCCACAGAGTTTTCGAGAGGCTCATTGTTCGCCTCCCGGAACGGCGATGCCCCAGAAATCCCGTTCGAGGCGGGCGACTTCGAGGAAGGAAGCCTCGGCCTCTCTCTTTTCGTCCTCCGAAGCCGCTTCGAGGGCGGCGTCGGCGGCGTTTTTCAAGGCTCCGACGTACTCGGCGAACTCGGGGGTCGTCCAATGGCCGACGAATTCTTTGTATTCGGCGGCTCCGGGGGAGGCGTGCGTCCATGCGTCGAGGTACGCTTGCTCGACGGCCCACAAAGCGGTTATGTTCGCTGCGTACGAGCGTTCTTCGAGGTTTTCGAAAAGGTTTCCATACGTCCGGTTCGTGGGGTGTCTTTCGGCGTTTTCGAGGGGGAGGTTCCGTTCCTTCGCCTTCGTCTCGAACCATCCGAGTTCGTTTTCGAGGGCCGCGAGGCCGCCGATGAGGAGGCTTTGGTCGCGCCTCGGAGAGCGAGGCACGAGGCGCGACTGGAAGACGAGGCCGGAGAGGACGAAGAGATAATCTTGGACGAGCCATTCGTCGAAGGCTCCGTCCGGGAGGGTTCCCTCACGCGCTCCTTCGAGGAACGGGTGTTCGGTCGCGTCCCTCCACAGCGGGTCGTGGGCTTCGATGAGGTCGTTCGTTTTCATTCGCTCCTCCTTCGGTCAGGCCGGGGGAGGACGCGAAAAGCGTTCCGGGGGGATTTCCCGAAACGCTGTGTGTGTTCTCGACGTTGTTTCGCAAGCTGTCCCTCCGCCGGCATTATCCGGATCAGGTCTTCGGGTCAGCGCGGCGTCCCTTCGGAACTATCCTTCGGAACTATCGCTATCTCAGCCCCCTTTTTAGCCGGGAGCACCCCGTTTCGCTTCGCAGTTTACATGAGAATAGTTTCTCGCTCCATATGTCCAGCATCGAGTGGGAAACACTCGCGGGGCGGAGCCGTGACGATACGGAGGGTTCCGTGTGGCGGGGCCGGCTGTCGCGGCGAGCGAAGCTCGTATACGGGGCGCGGAGGATCATGCCTCCTCGATTCCGGAATTCGATATTCTCCACCACCGAGCCTCTCCGTCCGTGAGCGAGACGATGAGATGGACTATGTCAGGATAAAGCGCGAGTTCGAGGTCGCTCTCCGAAGGATGCGCCGGACTTTTCGGATGCGAATGATACGTCCCGACGATTTCGAGGCCGGAGTTTCGTATCTCTCTCATGGCGGATATTTGCGACTCCGGCTCCATCACGAAGCGCGTCCCCGGATGCTCCGAGGCGTTCGGAACCGGGTATGTTTTTTGGACGAGGATTTCACGGCGAGCCGCGTGAAGACGCGCGCCCTCCGACTCCTCCATTGCTCCGTTTCTCCCGGCGAGCCATCCGCACGCTTCGTTCGGGGATTCGCGGTTCGCGTGCGCGAAAATTTCTTCGAGCATGTTTTCCGGGACTCGGATCACCGCTTCGCTTTCTCTCGCAACCTTCCTGGCGAGAACGGCGAAACGTCCATTTTCGGCTCCTCTCCGAGCGCGAGCGCGGAAATTATCTCGCCCGTGATCGGTGCGAGAAGCACGCCGTTCCGATAATGCCCGGTGGCGATGAACAGATTTCCCCACTCGTCGGCTGCGCCGAGGATCGGCATCCCGTCCGGAGTTCCGGGACGAAGCCCGCCCCACGCCGAACTGAAAGGAAGTCCGGACACTTCCGGGACGAGCCGGGCCGCCGCCCCCGAAAGCCTCGCGACTCCCCCGAGTGTCGGACGGCGATCATAAACTCCGGTCTCCTCCGTCGCCCCGATGACGATGCGACCGTCCCTTTTTGGGACGAGATAACAAGCGTCGCTCCATATATTGGCGGAGATCGGCGTTGGATGACGAGCCTCGACCGAGAGGATTTCACCCTTCACCGGGAACACGGGGATTTCGACGCCGAGTTTCGAAGCGAGAGACCCGCTCGCCGCCCCGCCCGCGAGAACGACGGCTCCGGCGTGGAAATCCCCGAGGACGGAGCGGAGTCCGGCGAGGCGATCCCCGTCCATGAGAAATTCCGAAACAGACGCGCATTCGAGGATTTCGGCTCCCATGTTCGCCGCCGCGAGGGCGAGGGCCTTCACGAGGCGGGGCGAGTTTATTTGCCCCTCCTCGGGAAAATACAGCCCGGCGAGGGTGGCGGGCGAGAGGCCGGGTCCGAGTTCGCGCGTATCGTCCGCGTCGAGCCATTCGGCGGAGAGTCCTTCCCGTCGCTGCCACTCATACGTACTTTCGAGCTTTCCGGCGAAGGCTTCGTCGGTGGCGACTCGGAGTGTTCCGGCTCGGATGTATTCCGGGTCGAGGCCGGAATGTTCGCGGAGTTCGCCGGAGAAAGTTTCGTGCATTTTCCGGCTTTCGAGCATGAGGTCGAGCATGGGGCCGGGGGAGTGGGACTCGGCTTGCGCGTTGAGCATCCCGGCGGCGGCTCCCGAAGCCCCCGAGGCGATTCGATCCGCCTCGAAGAGCGCGACCGAAGCGCCTCGTTTGGCGGCGTGATATGCGACCGAGCATCCGACGGCTCCGCCTCCGACGACCGCTATGTCGAAAAGATCCGGCGTCATGCCGCTTCGCTTCCGACTTCACGAAACGAAGCGACCTTCTCCCCGAAGTGAAGCGGCATCATCACGCCGGAACGCCCTTCGTCGGACTCGATGGGATCGCCGCCGCGCTCACGGGCATGCGTCCGGCGAGGCGCGAGAGTCGCCCGGCTTCGACACCGAGCTTCATCGCCCTCGACATCCGGATCGGGTCGTCGGCCTTCGCTATGGCGGTATTGACAAGCACGGCATCGGCTCCGAGTTCCATTGAGAGCGACGCTTCGGAAGGAACCCCGATCCCCGCGTCCACTACGACCGGAACCGAGATGCGCTCGGCGATGCGATGCACCGCCGACCAGTCCGGCATTCCTTGTCCGCTCCCGATGGGCGAGGCGAGCGGCATGACCGTGGCGGCCCCGGCTTCCTCGAGGCGGAGGGCGGCGACGAGGTCGGGGCTTGTGTACGGGAGGACGATGAAGCCATCGTCGGTGAGCCGCTTCGTCGCTTCGATGGTGGCGGCGGTATCGGGCCACAGGGTGCTTTCGTCGCCGATGACTTCGAGTTTCAGCCAGTTCGTTCCGGTCGCCTCGCGGGCGAGGTTCGCCATGCGGATGGCTCGTTCGGCGGTGTATGCTCCGGCTGTGTTCGGGAGGAGGCGGTATTTCGAGAGGTCGAGTTCGTGGAGGACGGAGCGTCCGCCGTCGAGATCCATGTATCGGATGGCGACGGTGACCATCTCCGTCCCCGACGCTTCGAGCGCATCGTTCATCGTCTCGGAATCATCGTACTTTCCGGTTCCGAGAAAGAGGCGGGAAGAAAAAACCTCTCCGGCGATGATGAGTTCGTCGCTTCCTCCGGCGACGGCGTGGACTATTTCGATTTCGTCGTCGGCGTGGAGTTTGTGGTCGTCCCACGCCTCGCGCCGGACGACCTCGCCGTTTATGGCGACGACGATGGACTTGTCCGGGAGATTTTTGTCGGAGAGGAGGGATCTCACAGTCGGGTCTTTCTCCTCGACCTCCATCGGCTCTCGGTTGACGGTGACGTTCATGAAATACTCCTTTCGCTCGTTTGTGGAAACGGTGTTTTCGGTGAAGGTTTCGTGTGCGGAAAATACTCCGTGATGCGCCGACATCCTCTCCTCGACGCCGGACACGGGTTCATGGGACGCTCTTTTCGCTCTTTCGTGGAAAAGGCGTTTTCGGCGGCGCCCCGTATGCATCCACGGCTTCGCGGAGTTTTCGGGCGGCATGCTCTGGGTCTTCGGCGGTGAGGATGGTGGATATGGCCGCGATCCCACTCGCCCCGGTGGAAAGAACCTCATCCACGTTCGATGCTTCGATCCCCCCGATGGCGACGACGGGAATGGATACGTTGTCCACGATCCTCGCGAGTTCGCGTACTCCCCTCGGCGCCATTCCCGGCTTCGACGATGTCGGATAAACGTGGCCGAACGTCACATAGTCCACGCCCGACTCGACGGCGCTTTTCGCTTCTTCGAGCGAATGGATGGAGACACCGAGAAGCTCGCCCCACAATTTTCGGGCGGCGTCGGGCGGCAAACTCTTCCCGGCGAGATGCACTCCGTCCGCACCGGTCGCGAGGGCGACGTCGAGGCGGTCGTTTATGGAGACGGCGGCTCCGTGTTCATGGGCGACGGGGAGTATTTCGTTCGCCGTCTCGAAGAGGGCGAGGGCGGAGACGGCGGATTTCTCGCGGATTTGAATGATGTCCACGCCGCCTCGGAGGGCGGCATGGAGCGCGGCGGACTCGTCGCCCTTCGTTTGTTTACGGTCGGTTATGAGGTGTATGTGGTGGTTTTGGATATGGAGCCTCCTTCGTTCGCGGAGGCATGAAAAGAGCCGCCGCGGTATTTCGGAGGCGCGGCGGCTGCGTAAGTTTCGAAGCCCGTATCCACGCTTCCCTACGCCGATGCTAATCGGTTCAGGTTTTGAGGGTATGCTCTCAGCTTCTCGTTTTGCGAAGCACCCCTAGCGTTTACGAAGGTTCATTATAACAAGGTCGTTTCGCGGGGAAAGCCGCCGGGGACCGGAGATCCGGCTCCATTGTCTTCGCGGCGGGGAAAGCCGGGCCGGATTTATAATCACCCCATGCCCGCCACGATTTTAGCCACGAAACTTTTCGCCCCACCGCCCCGGGCCGAAGCCGTCCTCCGTCCGCGCCTCACCCGGCGCATGAACGAGGGCCGGAAACTCACGCTCGTGTGCGCCCCCGCCGGATACGGGAAGACGACGCTCGTCGGCGAGTGGGCCGCCGAAGGGGACCGTCCCGTCGCGTGGCTATCGCTCGATGAGGGAGACAATGACCCGACGCGGTTTATGACGTACCTCGTCGCCGCTTTGCGGACGGTCGAGGAGG
>JACDAJ010000292.1 GCA_013695475.1 Rubrobacter sp.
CGACCGTGCAGGGACTCATGATCGCAAGCACGTTGCTCTATATAATTTTCGGCGCGTTGCTGCTTTTGGCGACCTTGGCCGCGAGCGGGGCTATACAGACCATCCGCTCGACCTTCACCGACATAAGCCCGGACAGGCGCATACAGGTCATCATCATCGCGTGGCTCTTCGGGAGCTTCATCGAGGGCGCCTCGGGCTTCGGCACCCCGGCGGCGGTCGCCGCGCCTTTGCTCCTCGTGCTCGGCTTCCCGGCGATGGCGGCGGTGATGTGCGGCCTCATCATCCAAAGTACGCCCGTGAGTTTCGGGGCGGTCGGCACGCCGATGCTCGTCGGGGTGACGGGGGGATTGACCGGGAGTGGGAGCGTTGACACTTTGCTCGCGGAGCGGGGTCTCGAGCTTTCGCAGTACGTCGAGGGGATCGCGGTTCGGGTGGCGGTCATCCACGCGATCTGCGGAACCTTGATTCCTCTCTTCATGGTCTGTCTTTTGACTGGCTTCTTCGGAAGGAACCGGAGCTTCGGGGAGGGACTCGGGGTGTGGAAGTTCGCGCTGTTCGCGGCGTTCTCGATGACGATACCGTATGTGGCGGTCGCGGTGCTTCTCGGGCCGGAGTTCCCGGCGCTTCTCGGCGGGCTGATCGGGCTTGCGATCGTCGTGTTCGCCGCCCGCCGCGGCTTTTTGCTTCCGAACGACAACTGGCAATTCGCGCCTCGTTCGGAGTGGGAGTCGGACTGGATGGGGAATGTGGACCCGGACGCGGCCGCGCCCGTCGGAGCGACCTCGAACATGAGCGTGCTTCGGGCGTGGGCGCCGTATCTTCTCGTCGCGGCGATACTCGTCATCACCCGGCTGGAGTTCCTCGGGCTTCAGCCGATACTCTCGGGGGTCACCGTAACGTGGGAGAACATCTTCGGGACGGCGATCTCCGACAGCTCCATCGCGCCGCTGTATTTGCCGGGCTTCATGTTCATCATCGTGTGCATCATCACGTACTTCATCCACCGGATGAGCTTCTCGCAGATCGCCGAGTCGTGGCGGGTGGCCGGAAGCCAGCTCGTCGGCGCGGGCGTCGCGCTTCTTTTTGCCCTTCCCCTCGTTCGAGTGTTCATCAACTCGGGGGCGGACTACAACAACTCCGGCCTTGAGAGCATGCCGATCGCGCTCGCCGAGGGGGCGGCCGCGCTCGCGGGAGGGACATGGCCGTTCTTCGCGCCGTGGATCGGGGCTTTGGGGGCGTTCATCGCCGGGAGCAATACGGTGAGTAATTTGACGTTCTCGCTTTTCCAGTTTGCCACCGCGCAAAATATCGGGGCGGTTCCGGCCGTTGTCGTCGCCGCACAGGCCGTCGGAGGGGCGGCGGGGAACATGATCACAGTCCACAACGTCGTCGCGGCCTCCGCCACCGTCGGCCTCCTCGGAAAAGAAGGGGCGATCCTCCGGAAGACGATCATCCCGACGATTTATTATTGCCTCCTCGCGGGCGCCATCGCCTTCATATGGACAAACGGGATCGGCTTCAACCTGGGAACCATCGCGTTGATCCTCATAGTCGCCGCCCTCATCGCCATCGGAGTGGTCATAAAACGGGCGACCCCGCGCAGCCAAACTCCGGAATCCTCGGAGACGGGTTCGTAAAAAGCGAAAGTCCTTCGCGGCGGAGTGTTTGTGCGCTCCGCCGCTTTTTCATGCTTTATTCGGTTACTTCTTCGTTTCCGTGTCGGCTCTCGGAGGGCGAATCCTCTTCGTCGGCATCCGCGCTGAGACGCCCGCCCCTCACGGTCGCGCCGATGACGATCCCCGCCGAAACGAGGACGAGGTTCTTTATGATGTATTGCCCTTCGAGGGTCGGGGCGTACGGGAACGCGACGAACGCCTCGCCGGGGAAAATGACGAGCGGGGAGGCCGCCCCGAGCATTTGAAAGGCGAGAAGAAAAAGCGTGAGGCGCATGAGCTTCCCGCTCACGAGGCCGACTCCGATGAGGCACTCGAGCGAGGCGAGCAAAATTATGGCCGCGCCCGCCGGAACGAGGCCGAACGTGAGGACGTTCATCGTATCCAAAGCCAGCGTCTGCGCGGGGCTGAGTCCGGGGAAGAACTTTATGAAGCCGAACCATATGAATACGAGGCCGAGGGCGACGCGCAAAAGGACGCCTCCGTGGCGGGCCATCCAGTTTGTGATCCTCGAATCCACCGCGTCGAGAGAGCCGGGCAAACTCCTCATCTCACACCTCCGGGACGAACGGTATCCATGGACTATAAATACCGCCGTCCCGGCGATTCGACGAGGAAACTTTTACATGTATCGCGCGAACCGAAAGGTTCGGAGGGGGGCTTCGTTCATCCTTCGCGGTCGAAGACGTGGCGGGGCCGGGAACCGAAGCATATCCTCTCGGCCTTTTCGAGCTGATAGTGCCAGAAAAGCTCCATCCTCCCGTCTTCGAGCCGGACGTCGAGGGCGGCGTGGCCGGGGTCTCCGTAGCTTTGGAGGATCATGCCGACCATCCCCCGAAGCTCGGGCTTCCGGTGATCCCGACTGACTTTGACCCTCGTGCCAGGCCGGGCATCCTGTGATTCCATCGCGCCTCCCCGTCGGATTAATACGGCTCGGGGCCGAACTCCTCATCCGGCCCCACGCCGTCCGAGTAGACGCGGACGCGCTCGAAACGATAGGATCGCGTCGCGACGAACTCCCTCGCCTCCGCCTCGCCGAGGCTCCCGGCGGAATGCTCCCGCCGCAAGTGGTCGAGAACTTCCCGAACCAACTCCTCTTCACCTTCGGCTTCGAGGTGGCACCCGCAATAAAGCAACGCCCGCATCTCTCACTCCTTTCCCTTTCCCACATCGCCCACGATAGTGCATGGGCCGCGAGGCTTTTGTATACTTCGATACGAAGGCCGCGTTAAAACGGCCTTCCCGGAAAACTTAATGAAACTACACATTCGCGGCATGGAGTTCATTTATGAACAGCGGCGACATGGAATCCCTCCATTCGATGGACATCTTCGAGCCTCTCTCAGCTGGGGAGGTGGATCGCATTTCGGGGGGCATTCCGGTTCAGCTTTTCGAGCGGGGCCGCAACGTATATACCCCGGCTTATCGGGACGGAGTTTTCTTCTTTCTCCTCGACGGGCGGGTTCGCGTGTATCGGCTGGAGAAGGAGAGCGAGGTCACGCTGTCAGTGATCCGGGGCGGGGAATTCTTCGGGGAGGCGGCGTTCACCGAGCGGCATCGAAAAGGATCTTACGCGGAGGTGATGGAAACCTCGCGGGTCGGGTTGATGAACCGCGAGACCCTCGCGCAAATCATCCGCGATTGCCCGCGCGTGGGGATGAAAGCCGTGGAGCTTCTCAGCGAGCGGCTGTCTGCGCGCGAGGAGCGGATGGTCTCCATCAGCCTCAAGAAAGTCCCCTCGCGCCTCGCGGGCCTCATCCTCGACCTCTCGCACGCCGAAGGAGTCCCGACCCTCGAAGGCCGGAAAATACCGACCCGGTACACCCACGAGCAGCTCGGGGCCATGATCGGCGCGAAGCGCGTCGCCGTCACGAGGGCATTGACCGGACTGCAAAAATCCGGGGCCGTCAACCTCCGCCAAAGGCGCATATACATAAAAGACCTCGAAGCCCTCGAACGCGCCGTGGCGTGAGGTCGCTTCGCTTCCGGTTGTTGGTTGTTGGCAAAAACTAAAAACCAATAACCAACAACCAATAACCGGAGCGAACCGACCCGCTTTTTATGCTAACTTTCGGCTTATGGAAGATAATGGAATTCGCGTGAGGTACGCGCCTTCTCCGACGGGGACGCTTCATGTCGGGGGGGTGCGGACCGCTCTTTTCAATTGGCTGTTCGCTAGGAAAAACGACGGGGTTTTCGTGCTTCGGATCGAGGATACGGATCTCGAGCGCTCGACGGAGGAATCCACCGAGCAACTGAAAAGCTCGATGCGCTGGATCCACCTCGACTGGGACGAAGGCCCCGAAACCAACGGCCCCCACGAACCTTACAAACAGACCGAAAGAATGCCCCTTTACCGCGAAGCCGCCCAAAAACTCGTCGAGTCCGGCGCGGCATACTACGATTTCGCCACCGCCGAAGAACTGACGGAACTCCGCGAAACCGCCCGCCGCGAAGGCCGCACCCCCATATACACCGGGGGCGAGTACCGCGACATGGATGCCGACGAGGCGCTCCGGCGGGTCCAAACCGGAGAGTCGCACACCGTCCGTTTCAGGACGCCTCGGGAGGGAAGCACCGTCTTCGGGGACATGATCCGGGGCGACATATCGTTCGAGAACGAGAACATCGAGGACTTCGTCCTCATGAAATCCACGAACACCCCGACATACAATTTCGCCGCCGCCGTGGACGACGCGCAGATGAAGATTTCCCACGTCATCCGGGGCGACGACCACATATCGAACACGCCGAGGCAAATCCTCATATACAAAGCCCTCGGATACGACCTCCCGGCTTTCGCCCACGTCCCGCAAGTTCTCGGGCCCGACAAGAAGAAGCTCTCGAAACGCCACGGAGCCGCGAGCGTCGAAGACTTCGCCGAACAGGGGATTTTGCCGGAGGCTCTCTTCAATTATCTCGCCCTCCTCGGAGCGGGATACGCCGCCGACGAGGAGATATTCTCCCCCGGCGAACTCGCCGAACGCTTCCGCATCGAGAAAGTCAGCGGTAACCCGGCGGTCTTCGACGAGACGAAACTCCTCTCCATAAACGCCCTTTATATGCGGAAGCAAAGCCCCGAGGAACTCGCCATGCTCGCCGCCCCGATGCTCGCCGAGTCGGGAGTCGCATCCGCCGACGAACTCGAGCGCGACATGCCCCGCCTCACGAAAATAATGGCCCTCCTCCGAGAGCGCCTCCAAAGAACCACCGACATCCCCGAGGCGGCCGCATATTTCTACGGCGACACCCTCGAATACGACCCGGAGGAATTCGAGAAGCAATTCGGAAAAGACTTCGTGAAAGAGAACTTTCCCGAACTCGTCGAGCGGCTCGAAAACCTCTCCGAGTGGAACGAGACGACGACCGAGGAGTGCATCCGCGGCCTCGCCGCGGAAAAGGAGAAAGGTGCGCGGCATCTCATACACCCCGTTCGGTTCGCCGCCACCGGACGGACGGTGAGCGCGGGCCTCTTCGAGACGCTCGAATTGCTCGGAAGGGAGCGGAGCATTTCGCGGATGGAGGATACCGTCGGAAAGATGGGCGCATAGTCGGGATCCCCTTTTGACGAAAGGCGCTTCATCGTCTAAACTCTCCCCCGCCTTATTGGACGGCCCTATCGTCTAGGGGCCAAGGACATCGCCCTCTCACGGCGAAAACCCGGGTTCGAATCCCGGTAGGGTCACTCACTGGATTCCTCTTATCTAAGGGGAATCCTCTTCTTTCCACGCCAAACCAGTTTTACTTCAAAGTGGGTTATATCACGTCTAAACGATCCCGGTAGTCGTCAGCGTAGTCGTCAAATTTCTCTTCTAAAGATAAGTCATTATCGAGTTATCCCGTGATTTTTTGGGCTACTCGACATCGGGATCACGCTGGACACTTATTCCCACGTTCTGCCCAACATGCAGAAGAAGGCGGCAGAGGCGATGGAGGACATCTTCTCCGACAGAAAGATTTGATTAACGGGGGGGTGAAGTCAGGCTACTCTTTCTCGACCTCGATGATGCCTTGCGACCGCGCCCA
>JACDAJ010000287.1 GCA_013695475.1 Rubrobacter sp.
ATGAGATCGCGGGTCGCATTTCCCGACATCACGAAGCGGAGCGATCTCCCGATTTCACGACCTCACAGCGGATTGCACAAGCGCTGAGCGCAACCCGCGCACGCGCTTCTCAGCCCGTTTCTCTCTATGAAGTCGGTCGCCGCGTCGGCGAATTCGGCGAGGAGATCACCCGCCACGGGGGGAAAGCTCCTTGCCAATGGCGAGTATGCTCGACTGCTTCCCTCGCCGCGAAAGTCGCCACTCGATCATGACGCGTCCCCATGAACGACCGCGACGCTTGCGCGGAACTCGTCTGCCGGACTCACGACATTTCCGGAATGGATTCTCAACCGCAGCTTACGGCTCCGGGGTGTAGTCGGGGCCGACGATGACTTTTATCGCCCTCGGAAGAACGGTGAATTCGGCGGGTTCATCGCCGATGACCTCGCCGTCCACCGTGAACTCGATGGTGCCAGGCTCCGACACGACCCGGATCTCCTTCGCCCGGGCGAAGAATACGCCCTCCTTGTCGAGATAGTCCGAGTCGCCGAGGGCGGTCGGGGCGATGCCGAGCGCGTCCACGAGGCCGACGTCCTCGATGACGACGAGGTCGAGGAGTCCATCCTCGGGGTTGGCGCGGGGCGAGGCGAGCCAGCCCCCTCCGGCGTACCGGCAGTTTCCGACGGCGAGGTTGAAAGCCCGAACCACCTTCTCCTCGCCGTCGAGAAAGAGATGGGCCTCCGGCGGCTCGTAGTCGCGGGCCGCCTCGAGCGAGGATATGAGATACGCGAGCTTCCCCCACTTCTTCTTCGTCTCCGGGTTGGCGGACTCGGATATCTCCGCCCCGAGGTCGCCAGTCGCCACGTTGATGAAGAACCTCTCGCCGACGCCCGTCGAAACGACCCTCGCCGCGTCGAGATGGCGGACGCGGTTCTCGCGGAGGACTTTCTCGGCCTCGTCCGGGTCTTCGGGGATGGCGAGGGTCGCCGCGAGGTCATTTCCGGTTCCGGCGGGGAGGAGGCCGAGGGTTACGTTCTCGGGGAAGCCGGCTTGGCCGAGTCCGTTTATGACCTCGTTTATCGTGCCGTCCCCGCCCGCGACTATGAGGAGGCCGTCAGTCCATTCTTTCGCGGCTTCACTCGCGTCGCCGGAATCCTCCGTCTCGATCCACTCGACCTCGAAGTCTTCGAGTTCGGCCCGGATCTCCTCGGGATCGTATCCGCCTCCGCCCGATGCGGGGTTGCAAATGACGCGCGCCTTCAGCTTGGCTTCCTCGATGGTCATGTTTCCACGCCTTTCTCTTCGGGCGGCACGGTGGGGAGCGTCGCTCCCCCGCTGCTTTTCCGGGTCGCCTCGCTCTTCAGTCTTCCGGGTAGCTTACCCTGTTTGCCGACGCTCGGAGCTTCCGGCCGCGGCGGCGAGCTCCATCTCGAAGACGACCTCCGAGCGGACGCTTTCGAGGAGTCCGGCGAGCTTCGTTTTATTGCCCGACTTCGACCACCGGAGCGCGTAGTCGAGCCATGCGAGCGACTCGTGGTTGGCGGTTCGGTTCGCCTCGTCCAAAACCATTCTCTAATCCCTCGTGAAGATGATGTACACCGCGTGGATCAAGCCGGGGAAATACCCGAGTATCGTCAGCAATATATTCAGCCAAAAATGGAACCCGATCCCAACCTGGAGAAAAACCCCGAGCGGCGGTATGAGTATCGAGAAAATGAGCCGGATTATGTCCATGTAAAGCGCTTCCTTTCATATGAGGAACCGAGTGCGGAGAATCGCCCCCGGCGACAGTTCGCTGTCTATTTGAGGCGGTCTTTGACGTCGCCCTTCGTGTCCTTGAGGTCGCCCTTGTTTTGACCCTTCTTTCCCTCGCGCTTCTTCGAGTCGTCGTTCGCCATGCGGTTTCCTTTCGGGTCGTTGCTTTGCCGGATGCTTCGTCGGTGTTTGGCCGGGTCTCACCTCCTCTCGAAGCCCCGGCGGCGTCCGGTTCTGGCTCCCCACGCGCCGCCGACGGCTCCTCCGAGGAAGGGGACGAGGAGCGCGAGGACGCCGGAGACGGAGAGTATAGCGCTGAGGTTTTGCGGTGCGCCGTCCGGGACGGCGGGGAGCGCGACCCCGCCGAGATTGTCGAGGAGGCCCGCGCCCGCGACCGCGCCTATGGCGGCAAGCATGGCTATGAGCGCGAGGCCCGCGAGCGGCACGAGGAGGCCGTGTTTGAGTCCGGAGCGACTCGAGATCCGGCCCGCCGCATACCCACCGACGATGTACGCGAGGAAGAGGGTGGCGAGCAGCCCGACGACGCCCGCCACTCCGCCCTCGGTGGCCGAAGAGCCTCCGCCGCCGAGGAGCGCGGCGACCACGCCGCCGATTATTCCGCTCAAGATCAAAGCGGCTCCGAGCGCGGTGAGAAGGCCGAGGACGACGCCGGTCCAACTCGTGCCGAGCTCGGCCTCTTCGCGTCGGCTCCTCTCGGCGGCGGCTTGGTTTTGCCTCGCCCTCTCCCGATCCCGCTCGAGCCTGTCGAGCCTGCCGCCGTCGGCGCTTTCACGGTTCGCTTCTTTCTCGGACATCCCGGTTCTCCTCCCCGCCCGGCTTCAGCTTTGGTTCCCGCTTCGGCTTCCGTCCCGGGGCGCGCCGTCTTTTTTGCGTTTGCTCCGGTCGCGGTATTTGCGCCAGACGAACGGCGCGGCGGCTATGAGCAGTTTTCTGAGGATTCTTCCCACGTCCCATTCCTTTCGCTTCCTTTTGTTTGTATTTGACATGCCGGAGCCCGGGGGGTTGCACCGAATTCTCTGAGCGGGCGAACCCGCGCCGATACCGGGCCGAAAACTATGGCGATGAGAGGTCTATATACTGCCCGCATGAAAATCGGCAGCAACGGAACCGGGGAGAAAGCTGTCTAAAGTAGTAAAACCGACCGACGAGGCACTCGTGGCGAGGGTGTGCGCCGGGAATCGGCGAGCCTTCTCCGAGCTTGTGTGGAGGCACCAGGCGCCGGTTTTCCGGATTTGCTACCGGGTTCTCGGGAACAGAGAGGACGCCAAAGACGCGGCTCAGGAGTCGTTCATAAGGGCGTTCAAAAAGCTCGACGGCTTCGAGGGGCGGAGCTCTTTCAAAACGTGGCTCCTCCGCCTGACGGTGAACGTGAGCCTCAACGAAAGGACGCGCCGCAAGGAGAACCTCCCCCTCGAAGACTGGGCGCCGCCCGATTTCTCCGGCGACGGCCCCGAGGAGGCGGCGATGAAGGCGGAGGCACTAGCGAGGCTCCACAAGGCTTTGCAGGCCCTCCAGCCGAACCACCGGGCCGCCGTCGTCCTCCACGACCTCGAAGGGCTGAATTTCCGGGAGGTCGGGGAGGCGGTCGACGTCGCCGAGCAGACAGCGAAAAGCTGGGCGTACCGGGGCCGCCAGCGGTTGAAGGATCTCATGACATGAGTAAAAAGAAAGGTTCATGGAAAACGAAGCCATAGAAGAGCTTTTGCAGGCGTACGCCGTCGGCGACGTCTCCGAGGTCGAGGCCGAGCGGGTCGAGGCCGCCCTCGACGACTCCCCGCGCCTACGCGAAGAACTCGCCCGCTACGAGCGTCTCTTCGTCCTCCTCGTGGCCGCCGCCGAGGAGGAGGTGAAAGTCCCGCGCGACCTCCGCGCCCGCATAGTCTGGCGCGTCGCCGTCACCGCGTACCTCAACTCCGCGGCGGAGCTCGCCGGGGGACTCCTCGGAGCTTACGTACGAGCTTTGATCTATTATTTGAGGCTGGCATAAAAAGCTGACAAGCGAAGCGCGCTGACGAGCGAACCGCTGAAAAAGGGGACCCGTGGAACAACTTTTATCCGATTTCGCCGCCTATCTGCCGAGGGCTTTGGGCGCTTTGGCGATTCTGGGGGCCGGGGTCGTGCTCGCGTTCCTCGTCCGCCCGGTCGTGGGCTTCGTGCTTCGCCGCCTCCGCTTCGACAGCGCGTCCGACCGGGTCGGCGTCTCGACCCTCATGCGCGAGAGCGGGGTCGGCGACAGCCCGTCGCGCTTCGCCGGAACGGTCGTTTTCTGGGCGATCATATTATTCGCCGGCCTCGCCGCCCTCGGCCCGCTCGGCCTCGAATCGCTGGCGGACACGTTCAATCAAGTCATCCTCTATGCTCCGCGCCTCCTCGTCGCCGTCCTCATAATCCTCCTCGGAACCGCCGCCGCCGGCGTCGTCGCCGAACTCGCCCGCCGCGGCCTCGTGGAACTCGGCGTTACGCGCACCGGGCCTTTCGCCACCCTCGTCCGGGCCGGGGTCGTCTTCGTGTCCGCCATCCTCGCCGCCAACGTCCTCGGAATACAGGCGACTATTTTGATCTCCATCACCGTCATCGTCCTCGGCGGTGTGGTTTTGACGGCGGCCCTCGCCCTCGGTCTCGGACTCCGCCAGCTTTCCCAAAACGTCGCCGCCGGAAGGTACCTCGCCGAAGGCATCGAGGAGGGCGATGAAATCTCCGTCAACGGCGTCTCCGGCACCGTCGAGCGCATCGGACACGCGATGACGACCATCCGCGCCACCGACGACGAAGTCCACCTCCTCCCGAACTCGCAATTTCTGGAGTACGCGGTGAGAAAGCGGAAGCCTCTCTCCCGGTAAATCTATCCCCTCGGAAGCTGCCGGATCATTTGCCCGAGCATCTCGACGCCGCCTTTGTCGAGCGTGCGGTTCTCGTCAATGATGTCGAAGCTCTCGGGCGCGCCCATCTCTTCGAGCCGCTCTTTCGTGAACGTCGAGCAAAGTATGGCCTTCGCGTTCTCTTCCCCGAAGAGGCTCCGCATCTCGCTTTCTTGATCGAGATACACCTCGCGGAGATCGAGGTGGTCGAGCCCCGCCCCTTCGAGCGAGCGCGAAAGATTGTCCATGCACGTCCGCGACGAGCCGACGATGCCGACGACCGTCCCCTCGGAAAGCTCCATTAGCTTTTGCAAACTCTCGATGTTCGCCTCCGCGAGCAGCGCCACGGTCTCCACCCCGAACGGCTCCATCATATCCTCGACTTCGTGGATGTGGAAAAAGGTCGTCACCGCGAGCCTCCACGGAAGCTCCCCGCCGTCCGAAAGCCTCGCTTCGAGGTCTTCGAGAAGCACCCTTTCGACCTCGACGGGGAGTTGCGACTCGAGTTCGTCGGAGAATTGATCCATCTCGTTTCGCGTGCATTCGACGAAGAGTATGCTCGCTTTCTCCCGCGGTTTCGCCCCCGCCCTCGCAAGAAGCTCATGCGCGAGATCCTCGACCGACACATTCTGCGCCGACGCGAGGTCGAGTACCCTTTCGAGAACCTCCTGCCGCCTCCGATCCTCGACGCTCACCGGAGGCTCGATCACATAAACCCCGCTCCCCCTCCGACTCTCGACATACCCCTCATGCTCGAGATCCGTGACGACCCGAGCCACCGTGTTCCGGTTCACCCGCAAAAACCCCGCCAACGCCCGAATGCTCGGCAATCGGCTCCCCACCTCGAAGTTCCCCGTCAAAATGAGATGCTTTATCTGCTCGCGCAACTGAACATGCACCGGCACGTGGCTCTTCTGGTTTATCTTCAAATCCATTAATTATCCCATTGTTCTATGACAATCCTTCATTTACAATTGTCCTAGCCGTATGTGGCAATTATAACGCAGCCGCGAGTTTGCCGGAAGGAGGCGTGTGATGTCGGTGGTCGAGAGAGGGATCGAGGTTCGGTGGAGCGAGGTGGATGACGTGGAGGCTGTCGGGAACCTCCTCGAGTTCGATGGTTCTTCGAGGGACGGAGCTTTCGGGGATCGCTTCATAGTGGCGGAGGAGGAAGGAAGAATCCTCGCCGCCGCGAGGGTTTGGGCGGCTCCGGGGAGGATGGACTTGTGGGGCTTCGTCTCCGACCCTCGCGTGAGGGGCGACGAAATCGCCGCGGAAATGTATCGGGGAGCGTGGGAGCTTGCCCGCGAGCTCGGCGTCCCCGAAGTATGGGCGGACGACGACCGGCACCGTGAAAGCCTCCTCGAAGCCGGGTATCGGCGGAGGATCGGGGGTTGGCGCCACGACGCGGAGCCGGCGCCCCCGGCCTCGCTCTTTGGAAGGCTCGGAATCTAAACCGGGATGCCGAAGACCATCGAGAAAAAGAAGGCCGGGGAGGAAAGCGTCGTCCATTTCACCTTCGCCGGGGCCGTGGCGGGGGCGAAGCGGTGCCTCCCCATCGCCGTGAGCGGTGTCGCCATCGGGCTTGTTTTCGGGGTTTTGGCGCGGCAGGCGGGGCTCAGTCCGGTCGAGGCGTGGCTCATGAGCATCCTCGTTTTCTCCGGGGCGGCGCAGTTCGTCGTCATCGGGATATGGGCGAGTCCCGTCCCGCTCGCGGGCGTCGTCCTCGCCACCCTCGTCGTCGGACTCCGGCACCTCCTCATGGGCGCGGCTTTGAGTCCGTGGTTCTCGAAACTGCCGAAAAGAAAAGCATTCGGAAGCGTGTTCTTCATGGCCGATGAAAACTGGGCGATGACGATGGGGGAGTTCCAGAAAGGAAAGAGGGACGCCGCTTTCCTTCTCGGCGGCGGAATTGTGATGTTCGTCTCGTGGAGCACGTTCACCTTCGTCGGGAGCGCGGCGGGGAGCTTCATCGAAGACCCGGCGAAATGGGGCCTCGACTTCGCCTTCACCGCCGTGTTCATCGCGCTCCTCGTCGGGATGTGGCGCGGGAAGCCGAGCCTTTTGCCGTGGGGCGTGGCGGCGGTCGTCGCGGTTCTCGGACACGAGTTCCTTCCCGGTCATTGGTACATACTCCTCGGCGGACTCGCGGGGAGCCTCGCGGGGGTGATGCTCCGTGGACGTTGACTCGACCACACTCCTCGCCATCGTCCTCATGGCGCTCGTCACATACGCGACGCGGGCGGGCGGACTATGGCTCGCGAGCCGACTCGATCTTTCGGAAAGGGCGGAGATTTTCCTCGACCAAATCCCCGGAGCCATCCTCATCTCGCTCGTCGCCCCCGTCGTCATAACGGGCGGCCCGGCGGCATGGGCGGCCGCGGCCGCGGCCGCCCTCGTCGCATGGAGGACGGGGAGCCTCCTCGGAGCGATGGTCGTCGGCGTCGCATGCATCCTCGCCCTCCGGTCGCTCGGGATATTTTGAGGGAAGGCTCGCTCCACGCGCCGTTCGTGGTTTTTGCCAATAACCAATAACCAAAAACCAAAAACCAAAACGAAGCGATGAAACTTTCCCGCCCGCCCGTTTGTTATAGAGAATATGGAAACGATGCCGAAAACCGACCCCATCGCCGAACGCCTCGCCGACGGAGACCCGCTCGCGCCCCGCGACCTCGTCGAGCGACATTACGCGGAGCTTTACCGGTATGCTTTCGCGATGCTCCGCGACGTCCATTCTTCCGAGGACGCGGTCCATGACGCTTTCGTGAACGCCCTCGAAGCGCTCGGGAGGTATTCGGCGGAGCGGGTGCGGGGGATGTCGCTCCGGGCGTGGCTGTATCGCATTACTTTGAATGTCGTTCGGAACCGGGTGAAGAAGAACCGCGAGGTCGCGGTCGAGGAAGTTCCGGTCGTGGTCGAGGGGAGCGGGGGCCGCGAGGGATTCATGGACGCGCTCGACGCGCTCGGGAGGTTGCCGGAGAGGCAAAGGGCGGCGGTCGCTCTCCGGTATGTCCTCGATCTCCCTTATGCCGAAATATCCGAGGCGACGGGGTGGAATGAAAATACGGTCAAAACGCTCGTCCGACGAGGACTGGGAAATATGAGAACCTTCATGGACATCGAGGAGGAAAAAGGATGAACGAGATCTCGGACGAAAGGATCGCCGCCATGCTCCGCGAAGCGGGAGAGGGCATCGTCGCCGGGAAGGACTTCGTGCCGCTCATCGAGCGGAGCCTCGCCGACGGAGCCGACTCCTTCTTCGCCGCCGACTCGCCGCTCGGGACGATGTACGTCGTCGTCGGGGAGCGGGGAGTGAGGTACGCGACACCGCTCCCCGCCTCGGAGGAGGAATTCGTCCGCCATTACGGAGAGACGTTCGGGCGGCTCGTGGTTCCGGCGGAGGAAACGGGTGGGATGTCGGAGAAAATATCCGCCGCGCTCGCCGGGGAGAAGGTCGAGGTCGCCGTTGACTTTTCCGGCAAAACCCCCTTCCAAAGACGGGTCATGGAAGTCGTCTCGAAGATACCCCGAGGCGAGGTGCGTCCATACTCATGGGTCGCCGAGGAAGCGGGCGCGCCCCGCGCCTCCCGCGCCGTCGGGAGCGTTATGGCGAAGAATCCGGTGCCGCTCATCGTGCCGTGCCACCGCGTCATCCGGAACGACGGAACGACCGGAAACTACGGCTTCGACCCCGAGAGGAAAGTGCGCCTCCTCGAACGTGAAGGTGTCCCGGTGGCGGAAATCGCCCGCGCGCCATACGTCGCCACGCCGACGACCGGCATCGTGTGCCACGCGACGTGCCATAACGCCCGTCGCATAAAGCCCGAAAACCGCCGGACGTTCCGGAGCATGCCCGCCGCCGTGGACGCGGGATTCCGCCCATGCAAAGTTTGCCGTCCGGTGGCGGCGGCGTGACGGGGAACCCGTTCGGCGAAGCGCGCGAAGAAATCCCACTCGCGCCCCCCGACTCCCGACCCCGATGGAGTCATCCGCCCGGATTGAATGTGATGGGGAAAGATACGGCGTCGAATTCAGCGGAAGAGTCCCGAGGTCGCCGATCTCAAATCGAGAAAAGCGCGAGTCGCGCAATTAATTCGAGAGGCGGGCGGCGAGGAGCCTCGACCGCCGCGAATCGGGTGAATATGGCTCGTTGTTCGCGGTTTGCGGTTCGCGGCTTTCGCTCGATTTTCGCCGCCGGACGACGTGTGCGGAGGCTGTCATCCGGGTTCCGGATCACGCCGGATGTTCGCCTCGGTGGGCGGATCGAGGCTTCGTGAGCCTTCGCGACCTCGGGCTTCTCACCGCGCTCGGCGCGTTGTGGGGAGCCTCTTTTATTTTCATCCGGGTCGCCTCCCCGGTTCTCGGGCCGTTCGCGCTCGTCGAGTTCCGGGTGTTTTTGGCGGCTGCCGCGCTCGCGGTGTACGCGATATTCCTCGGGAAAGCACTCGGGATACGAGAAAGATGGAAGGGCTTCATACTCCTCGGCGGGGTGAATGCGGCGATACCTTTCAGCCTCATCGCGGTCGCGCAACTCGAACTCACCGCTTCTTTCGGAGCCATATTGAATTCCACGACACCGCTCTTCGGGGCGATGGTCGCCGCCGTATGGATCGGGGATCCGTTCACCGCGAGGAAAACCATCGGCCTCGCAATGGGCGTCGTCGGGGTCGCCGTCCTCGTGGGATGGAGTCCGATGCCCATTACCCTCGCGCTCGTCCTCGCCGTACTCGCTTCTCTCACCGCCGCGCTTTTCTACGGCATCGGAAGCGTGTACGCGAAACGGAACTTCGCCGGAATACCCCCGCTCGGGCTCGCCATCGGGCAATTATCGGGAGCCGCCCTCGTCGTGCTTCCCGCCGCCGCGGCGACCGCGCCGCGAGAGGCTCCATCCGCGCCCGTCGCCTTCTCCGTGCTCGCTCTCGCGCTCCTTTCGACGGCGGTCGCGTACCTCATATACTTCCGCCTTATAACGAGCGTCGGCCCGACGAAGACGCTCACCGTGACGTTTCTCGTCCCGGTATTCGGGGTGTTTCTCGGGGCGCTCGTTCTCGGGGAGCAAATCGGCGGCGGAACGCTCGCCGGACTCGCGATCATCCTCGCGAGCGTCTTTCTCGTCAATGAAGTCCGCTTCCGGGGGAAGGATCGGTGAGAAACCGGAATGTCGGCGAGGCGAACCGCCCGCACGAAAAGCGGGGAAGAGGGTGTCGAGGATACCCCGGCTTCCGACTCCGAAACGAGCGAAGCGAGCGCCTCCCACCCCCTTTACGTCACAACCATCGCGTCGAGGCCGCCGGGTATGCGCGCGACCTCCCTCCACGAACCGTTCTCTTTGACGTGTATTCCGCCATCGCCGAACCCGGCGTACAAAGAGCCGGACGAGTCAGTGGCGAGGGCATACGGGAATTCCCGGAGATGTTCGAGGATGGGAGTCCATGCGCCCGAACGCCTCTCGTAAATCGCCGCGTCGGTGAAGCCTTCGCCGTGCGCCCGCATCGGGCCGGAGGCCGCCGAGATGTATATTCTCTCCGGGTCTTCGGGGGAGACGGCGAGTCCCCATGCGTATCTCATTTCGAGGCCGTCCGTGGATTGCCGCCAGCTTTCCCCGAAATCCCCGCTCTCGGCGAAGCCCGTGCCGCCCGCCTCGAATACCGTGTTCGATGCCTCTGGGTGTGTCGCGAGGGAGTGGCAATCGGCGACGGCTCCCGGTCTTTGGTCTTGCCACGTCTCGCCGCTGTCGGCACTTCGGACGATGCCCCCGAGTTCGATGCCCGCGACGATGAGGCTCGGGTCGGTGTGCGAAAGCGCGATCGCCCGCACGTGCGATGTCCACGGCCTCGGGGGGAAACTCCACGTCGGGGCCGACGGGAGGTTTTTCAGCCCTTCGAGTTCGCGCCACGAATCTCCGCCGTCCCGGCTCGCGAACAGGCTCGAAGGCTCCGTCCCGGCATAAACCGCCCCATCCACCGGGGAAACAGCGAGGGATGTGATGCGGGGATGGAAAGAGCCGGAGAGGCGGTCGAAATTCGAGCCGCCGTCCGAACTTTTGAAAACGCCGTCATCGTCCGTCCCGACATATACGATGTCCGGATCGCTCGGGTCGGTCGAGATGGCCCGCGCTCCCGTGTTTTCGAGGGAGACGGACATCCCGCCGTCCTCGATCCTCGCAAAAGCCTGTGGCCCCGCCGCGTATATCAACGTCATCTCGAAACTCCTTCGCCGACTCCTCGTCCCTCACAGGATGCCACGAGGAGATCCTTTAG
>JACDAJ010000289.1 GCA_013695475.1 Rubrobacter sp.
CCTCCCCGATCCTTCAAATAATAAAGAAGCACGCTCCGGTAAAGCGCGTGGGCGGCGCGTCCGGTGAATTTCGTCCCGAGGGTTTCGGCGGCGGCGTTGTCCGGGCCGAGGCTGACGATGTACCCCCGGTCGAAGAAGTCGAACTTCGGGCGTTTGGTTTTTGGGTTCCGTATCCTCCGGGCGATGTCCCTCGCGGCGTATGGCCCTTGCTGGACGGCGACGGAGGCGGTCGGGGGGAGCGGGCCATGGCGCGGGTCTTCGTAAACCCCCGCATCCCCGAGGAGGTACGCTTCGGGATGGCCGGGAACCGTGAGCCGCTCGTCCACGCGGAGCCTCCCCGCCGCGTCGCGCCCGCCGGGAATCTCCGCCGCCGGGCCGGAGATTTCGTGGCCCGCCGTCCACACCCGGATATTCGCCGGAACCCACTCGGCGCCGGATTTCACCCCGTCCTCCGACGCTTCCTCGACCGGGGAATCGAGGCGAATTTCGACCCCGAGGCGTTCGAGGGCGGACGTCGCGGTCCGGTGGAAGTGCGGCTCGAGCCAGCCCATGAGCCGGTCGCCCGCTTCGAGAAGCACGACTTTCGCCTCCGCCGGACGGGACGTCCTTCTTTTCAAATATTTGAGGAGATGCGCCATCTCGGCGGCGAGTTCCACCCCGGTCGTGCCTCCGCCCGCGATCGCGATGGTCGCGCCGTTTTTCTCCCGCCATACTTTCGCGATTGTGTCGCGGAGTGAGACGGCGTCGGCGAGCGACCAAAATGATCGGAAGTGCGGAGACAAATTCTCCGGCGGCGGCGAGGCGGAGCTTCCCGTGGCGAGGACGAGGTATTCGTATTCGACGTCGGAGCCGGGGGTCGTGTGGAGGGTTTTTCGTTCGAGGTCGAGGGCGGTGATGTTGGTTTGGAGGAACTCGCACTCGCGAGTGTGGGGCGGGGGGATGTGGGATCCCACGCTGTCAGGGTGGAGCCGTCCGGCGGCGACCTCGTGGATGAGGGGGGCGAAATCGAAGGTCGGGTTTCGGTCTATGAGGAGGGTCTCGCGGCGGAGGGCGGGGGGGAGGGCGCGGATCGCCGACGCTCCGGCGAAACCCGCTCCGACGACGGCGATGCGAGCTTTTCGGAGATTGTTTTCCGCCACTTCGTCGGCCTCCCGGATGTATGACAGTAAAACGAAGTATACGTTTCCGGCGTTTCGGGCTTTGGGTTGCTCTTTACAAAATATGCTTGTTTACGTAGACTCTAATGGTTAGTTTTTGGAGAATGGCCGATTCGGCAGCGGGATCGGCGAAGTTTCAGGGGTTGCGGGAAAAGGTGGGTCGAGAGACCTCACGGCGGTTCGTTTTTAACGGGCCTGGAAAGGGGATGTTTTGGCGAATGAGGTTGCTGGGACGGAGGATATCGTCCCGGGTTTGATCGTGCGTCACACGAGTCGGCGGATCGGGAATCTCGACGACTCCGAGGCTTGCGAGAGGCTTGTTTCGGGGAGCATTTCCTTCTCCGAGTTCATTGACCAGATCGGGGACGGATACAAGGAGATCCTCGATTTCATGATGGATCACGACCTCCACCCGAGTCGGCTGGAAGACATCGTATTTTGCATTGACTGCCACGCCGAACCCGAGGAGAGGGAAGCCCTCATCACCCAGATCGGGTGGATATACAGCCAGATTGCCACGCCCGGAGCCGGGTATAAAGTTACGGCTGGCGCGAAATAAAAAGGAGGCGGCTGTGAACGAAGAGACTCAAAAGCGGATCATCATGATGACCTCGACGGCTCTCGCGGGGCTTTTGTCGAGCAAGCTCGCGGACAAGCTCATCAAAGTCCCCGAGGAGCGCGGCGTGAAGGACGACGTGAAGGAGGCCATGCTCAAAGCGAGTTTCTCGCTCGCCTCGACGATCATCGCCTCGATAGTCATACGCCAGATCCTCGGCCGCCGCGGCTGAGAAATAGGACGACAAGCCGCCCGCCCGACTCTCCATGTCCGGGCGAGCGGCTTGCGTTATCATTGCGCCCATGACTGAGGTTTTGATCATTTTGCTCGTCGTTGCCCTCGTCGTCGTGGGGGCCTCCCTCGCGCTCGGGCGAACCACCCACGAGGTCGAAAGCGCCCGCGACACCGAATACCTCGAACTCGAAGGGACGTGGGTCCGATACAACGTCATCGGCGGCGGCCCGCCCGTCGTCCTCCTCCACGGATGGCTCTCCTCCTCGATGGTGTGGGAGAACCTCGCCGGGCGCCTCGCGCAGCGTTTTACCGTGTACACCCTCGACCTCGCCGGGTTCGGCGAGTCCGACAAACCGCTCTCGGGGTACGGAGTGCGGTACGGGAGCCGAATTTTATACGCATTCTGCGCCCACTTCGGACTCGCGAGGGTGAACATAATCGGCCACGACCTCGGCGGGAACATGGCGGTCAAACTCGCCGCCGACCACCCGGATGTCGTCGGCCGCATCGTGCTCGTGGCGACCCCCGCGAACGAGGAGCAAATAGATTTGCCGACGCCTTTGTGGGCGGCGACGCTCCCGGTCATCGGCCCGATTTTCTATATGCTCGGGCGGGCTGTGCGGCCTGTGCGGGCGATGTGGATGAAGCCCTTCGTCTCCGAGCCGGAGGATCTCACCGAGGGCGCCATCGAGGACGCGGCGAGTTCCACGCCCGCGGCGATGAGCCAGACGTTGTCGGTCTCGAAGCGTGAAATCGGCGGCGGGAGGCTCGCCCGTCAGGCGAGGATCATCAAAGTCCCCGTCCTCATAATCGCCGGGGAGGAGGATCAAATCGTGGATCCCCAGTCCGCCGGAGTGTGGGCGAGGAGCTTCGACAACGCCGACGTGTGCCTCATGGACGAGTGCGGCCACATGCCCATGATCGAACGCACCGGGGAATTCAACGCCCAAATCCTCGCCTTCCTCACCGGAGACGCCCGATACCTCGAATACGTCGAACGCTATTCCGAGGAAGAAGAAGACGACACGGAGGACGGAGAACACATAGCCGAGGATGTGGGAGACGACACCGCGAACTTCGACACGAGGGAAGTCCCGACGGACGACGCCCCGGACACCTCGGGCGATGAAGCCTCGGAAGCCCCGGACATCCGACGCGAGAAACCCTCCGGCTCCTCCGACCACTTCGGCGGCGAAGCCGAGGGAGAAGACGAAGCTCCGGCCTTCGGGCCGCCGCCCGGAGAGAGGCGGGAGGCTTTCCCGAGGCGGCTCGAAAGGGAGCGGGAATCCTCGATGTTCGAGGAAGAATCGGATGAAGAAGCTCGGAGCGAACCAATTCGAGGCGAAGATCCCCGCGAAAAGAAAATCCGCGAAAACGAGATCCGGCGCCGGGAGAGAGAGGCTCGCGGCGATGACTTCCGCGCCGCGCCGACGGACGAGCCAGCGGATATCGGCCCTCCGGAAGAAAGCTCCCCGGACGACGGCGACGACGCGCCGCCCCCGGTTGTGAGGCGGCTCGGCGACAGGCTATCGGGAAGGTCGGGCCGCCGCCGTTCCGAAGAAGAGGAGCCAGACAAAAGGGAAGACGCTCTCGACCCTCTCGAAGACGAGACGTCCGAACTCGACTCTCCGCGAGGCGGAGCGTTCGACGAGCCGACCGACGACGAGACAGCCGCCGGGCCGATGGCCGAGCCGCCCGCCTCGGACGAGTCGCCGCCCGCCGCGCCGCGCCCGAGGCGGAGGCGTCCGCGCCGGGAATCATCGTCCGACGACGACGTGATACCCGAGATGCCGAGCGACCTTTTCGACTGGGGTTCGACGTGGGACGAGGACATAAAACGCCCCCGCGAACGCCCGCCCCGCCGAAGCCGCCCCGAAGAGTCGGAAGGTTTGGGGGGGCCGGGAGAGCCGGAACGCGGCCCGGACGGCGAGGATGACTCGAATGGCTCCTCCGAAGAGCCGCCGCGTTTTTAGCGCGCTTCGCGGTTGGCATTTCAGCTTTGGGTGGGGGCGAACGGGTTCCGCTTTGCGGGAGGTTTTGAGTTCCGGCTACAAATTTCTTCGGAGGTATATCCAGTCTTTGATGCCGAGGAAATGCCCGGTGAGGAGCGATCTTTGCCGGGATGCCTCGCCGAAACCTTCGTCTTCGTAAAGTCGCATCGCGGGCAAATTGTTTCCCGAGACGTGGAGGCCGAGTGTTTTTTTGTCGGTTTCGTCGGCGAGTCCCTCGGCGGCTTCGAGGAGTCCCTTCGCCATTCCCTGCCGCCGGAAACCGGGCGAGACGACGAGGCGTTCGATGTACGCTTCGGACGACTTCGCGGAGTATCGAGGATACGAGAGGAGCGTCGTCGCCCACAAAGCCCGCATCGTGCCGAGGTTCTGGGTGAGGGTTCGCCACAGTCCGCGGGCCATTATGTCGTCGTTCGAGGGTTTCGTCCGAACGCCGACGCTCGCGGCGACCTCGCCCGCCTCGCAGCCTTCGATGACGAAGGATTCGACGCCGCCGGAGGAGTGTTCGAGTGAGATCCACTTCTCCATGATCCGTATGGACTGGTCCATCCTCTTCCCGAAGACCGGGCGGAATTTGTCAATGAAGCCCTCGATGACGAGCGCGGCTATCGCCGGGTCGTCCTCCGGCTCGGCCATTCGAATAGTGAATCGCTCGGACTGCATGGTGCCTGAAATCGTACCAGCTTAGCTTATGAGGCGTTTTCGCATGATCTGAACCGGAACAAGAGCCAGCCCGAACGTGAACATGACGACCCACAAAACGTCTATCAAAACCGCCGGACTCGGCCCGGTCGCGAGTTCGCGGCAAACATTGACCGCGTGATACAAGGGCGTGAACCATGCGAGTTGCGGAACCGGAGCCGGAAAGTCCTCGATGGGGAAGAAGATGCCGGAGAAGAGGAACATAGGGGTGACGATGAGCGTGAAATAGTACGCATAGAAATCTATGCTTTGAATCAGGCTCGTGAAGAGCATCCCCATCACGCTGAACATAAGTCCCATGAGGAAGATGAACGGCGGAAGCAATAATGCCCACCATGAGCTTATGAGGCCGAGCGCGGTGAGGACGATGAGGAACGACGTCCCATACAAAACCGACCGCGTCCCCGCCCATAAATACTCGCCCGCCACGATGTCCTCGGCGTTCACCGGGGTCGAGACGATGGCGTCGTACACGCGGTCTATTTTGAGCTTCACGAACGTATTGAATGTCGCCTCGAAAGAGGCGGCGAACATGGCGTTCGACGCGAGAAGGCCGGGGGCGATGAAAAGGATGTAATCTTGCCCGTTTATGTCTCCGATGAACGCCCCGAGTCCGAGTCCGAGGGCGGCGAGATAAAAGAACGGCTCGATGAAGTTGGGGAAGAGCGCGGGCTTCCAGAATTTGCGGAAGATGGTGAGATCCCGCTGCCAGACCCGGAACGCGCCGCGCGGGGAGGGGATGTGCATTACTCGATCAAACTCCTTCCCGTGAGCCGGAGGAACACATCCTCGAGACCCGCCGGACGATACAAAGTGTTTTCGAGCGGTATCTCGGATCTCCGGACCGTCCGCATGAGTTCGTCCGAATCATGGGTGTACGCGAGAAGGAGATCGGCACTCCTCTCGACGTGCTCGGCCTCCCCGGCGAGGAGCTCCCGAAGAGCCTCCAAACTATCCGGGCGCGGGCGGAATTCGAGGACTTCGGGGCTCGTGTTTTCTTTGACGAGATCCCTCGGTTTTCCTTCGGTGATTATTCTTCCGCCGTCCATGATCACGAGCCGGTCGCATAGCTGCGCGGCCTCGTCCATATAGTGCGTCGTGAGGATGAGCGTGGTTCCCTCGTTTTTTAGCTGGCGGAGTTTCTCCCACACAAGGTGGCGTGCTTGCGGGTCGAGGCCGGTTGTCGGCTCGTCGAGGACGACGAGTTCGGGGTCGTTTATGAGGGCGCGGGCGATGAGGAGCCGGCGTTTCATCCCGCCGGAAAGCTCGCCGACTTTCGCCTCGGCACGCTCGGAAAGCTGTACGAAATCGAGAAGCGAGTCGGCTCTTTGCGTGATGCTCTTCTTCGAGAGGTCGAAGTACCGCCCGTACACGAGGAGGTTTTGGCGGACCATGAGCTCCTCATCCAAATTGTTTTCCTGCGGGACGACCCCGATGCGCCGTTTCACGCCCCGGATGTCCTTCGTCACGTCGAGGCCGACGACCGAAAGTTCGCCCCCGCTCGGGATGGCGACGCCGTATATCATCTTCATCGTCGTGGATTTCCCCGCTCCGTTCGGCCCGAGGAACCCGAAGCACTCCCCACGGCGAACCTCGAAATCCACACCCTTCACGGCCTCGAAATCACCGTAGTTTTTTCGGAGTTTCCTCGCGACGAGCGTGGAGTCCGCGCCCGCTCTCCCGTTTTTCATTCCACCGTCCAATTACGCGCCTCTTTTGCTTTTTGCGGCTCTCCCGGATTTCCCCTCGCGCCGGACATGATCTCCCCGAGCATCGCGAGCGACTCTTCCAGCCGCGCTTTGTTGTCCGGCGAGTTCAGCCAGGTCGAAGCCCCGGAGGGATGGGGCAGCGGCACATATACTATCCCATCGCGACGATGGATCGTACCGACCGTCTCGGACAATTTTCCGACCCCGAGAACCTCCTTTATCGCAAGTCCGCCGACGAGGACGACGACATCCGGCCCGACGAGTTCGAAGTCGCGGTCGAGGTGCGGGCGGCAGTTTTCGATCATTCGCCGCGAGGGAACTTTGTCGCCGCCTCCCTTCGCCTTCCCTGGAAAGCACCGGGCGATGGCGGCGAAATGAACCTCTTCCCTCGACACCCCGGCTTTTTCGAGCCACATATCGAGCCTCTTTCCCGCCGGACCGGTGAAGGGCATGCGCGTATCCACCTCGCGGACGCCCGGCGCTTGGCCGACGAGCATGGCCCGCGCATCCGGTTTCACAACGTCGGCGACGGGGGCGTTTCCGCCATCGGGGAAGCACTTTCGGCATGACCGGATATTCTCCCGGTGGGCCTCTCGGAGAGCCTCTCGAATCTCGACACCTCCCTTCACATTGCGAGTGTACTCGCGGGTTGGCTACGCGAAACTTAAGATTTTCTTAAATATTCGATTTTCCGGTATATGATCCTGCAAGATCGTGGTTATGGCTGATAGACTGCTTTACATGACAAGGAGATATAGAAGGTCAAACGGGTCGAAGTATAAGAAGAGGCGTCAGCAGGTGGGCTTCACGGCCACGGTGTCTCTGGTTGTGATCATACTCGGGGGGCTGCTGTTTTTCGGCGTGAACCCGGCTGAGCAGAGGACGAGCGGCGAGGAGCTCGTCGTGGATCGCACCGAGACGCCGACGGTGGCGGAGGCTCCGGAGGCGGTCGCCGAGGACGCGGCAGCCGAGGAGGACGCGGCAGCCGAGGAAGAGGAGGCGGCTGAAGAAGAAGCGAATGAACCCTCCACCATCCCGGTTCCCGACATCCCGTACAACGCGACTGAGGAGGAAGCGAGGCGGATGCTCGAGGGCGAGGGTCTCGAGCTCGGCGCGGTCGAGCGGGAGCCGAACGACGACTATGACGAGGGCGGCGTATTCTTGCAAAATCCGTTGCCCAACGAAGAGGCCGAGGAAGGCAGCGAGGTCGGCATCACGCTCAGCGACGGCCCGGAGGAGAGGGAGGCTTCCGGTGATGACGGGGACATCCCGGACCCCGGAACCACCGATCTCTATCTCACCGTGCCGAAGATGGGGCTTGTTGACGATTACGTCGCCAACGCCTCGGACGAAGGCACGCTCATGAACGGCGCGGGCAAGATCACAGAGACTGGCTTCCCGTGGCAGGATAGCGCGAACACATACATAGCGTCGCACGTCTACGGCTATGAGGGGACTGGAAGCTGGCAGCATTTCGCCGCCCTCCCGAACATAACATATGGGGACGAGGTCATCCTCTCCGACGCGAACGGCACCGAGTATACGTATCAGGTGTCGAACATCGTGACCGTCATGCCGACCGATGTCTGGGTCACCGAACCGGAGGCGGGCAAGGACATGGTATCGCTGCAAACCTGCGTCGGGCCGGGCTGGAGCGAACGTATGGTCGTTCAGGCCGAGCGCGTTGACGTGAACACCCCGGCGTAAAAAAGGAAACTCCCATTCACTCGAAGCGCCTCCTTTTCCGAGGGGGGCGCTTTGTTTGTGTCCGTTTGTCGCGGCGGGGATGTCTCCGTATACTGGCGGTTTCGTAAGCTCGGAAAAGAGAGGAGAAAATTTTGCCACTCGTAACGATGCGGCAGCTTTTGGACGAGGCCGCGAAGGGCGGATACGGTGTCGGGGCGTTCAACGTGAACAACCTCGAACAGGTTCAAGCCATCATGGAGGCCGCGAGCGAGACGAACTCCCCGGTCATAATCCAGGCCAGCCGCGGCGCTCGTAAATACGCCAACGACCGCTTCCTTTACCACCTCATGCTCGCCGCCGCCGAGGTGTATCCGGAAATACCGGTCGCGCTCCATCAGGATCACGGCAACGGCCCCGAAACCTGCAAAAGCGCCATTGACCTCGGCTTCACATCCGTCATGATGGACGGCTCCCTCGAAGAGGACGGGAAGACCCCGGCGGACTTCGAATACAATGTCCGCGTAACCCGCGAAGTCGTCGAGATGGCCCACGAGCGCGGCGTGACCGTCGAGGGCGAACTCGGAACCCTCGGAGGAATCGAGGACGGTCATGGTTCGGGAGAGGTGAATTTGACCGATCCGGATCAAGCCGTCGAGTTTGTCGAGAGGACGGGCGTGGACGCGCTCGCGGTCGCCATCGGGACGAGCCACGGCGCGTACAAATTCACGAAGGAGCCGGACCGCGAAGTCCTCGCGATGAGCATCATCGAGGAGATAAACAGGAAGCTCCCGACGACCCATCTCGTCATGCACGGCTCGTCGAGCGTCCCGAAGGAGCTCGTTGACACGATCAACGAATATGGGGGAGAGATAAGGCCGACGTGGGGCGTTCCGGTGCGTGAAATCCAAGAAGGCGTGAAGCACGGCGTCCGAAAGATAAACGTGGACACCGACCTCCGGCTCGCCTCGACCGGAGCCATCCGGAAAGCCTTCGCCGAGGGTCCCGGAGAATTCGACCCGCGCTATTATCTCAAGCCCGCCCGCGAGGCGATGAAAGCGGTCGTCCGCTCGCGCATGGAGTCCTTCGGGCAGGCCGGGCACGCCGGAGACTATACGCCGGCAACCCTCGAAGAGATGGCGGAGCGGTACGAGAGGGAAGGTCATCAATTGACGGTTTGAGGAAGAGTTTCAAGCCGTCCTCGCGGACATCGGCATTTCGGCCGGCCGGCTTTCGAGTCGACCGCTTTTTCGGTTCATCGAGGCGAGCTTTCCACGGCTTCGTCGGCGAGTGGTTTCGTCTCCTCGATCTCGATTTCGGTAAAGTCCGGTCGTTCCTCGATCTCCACGACGACCTCGCGCTCGCCCTTCGTCACGAAGAAGAAAACCTCTCCGAACACGACTCCGATGTCCGCTTCGACCCATCCCTCGGCTCGAAAGACCTCACGATAAAATTCCTGCACGGTCGCGGGATCGTCGGTCGTCACGTACTCGACATCTGTCGCGACGAAATCTTCTATGCGCTCCCGCTCGTATTCGGCGCGTATGGAGCCCGGATAGCGCGGCATCCCCGGAATGTCCTCTCCGGGTTCGTCTTCGCGGAGCATCGTGGAGACGGTCGCCGGAGGCGCGGCGACCTCCGACGAAGAAGCCTCGCCGGGTTGGCGGGCAGACAAAAACCACCCCGCGCCGAAACCCGCGAGGACGAGCGCGACCGCTCCGACGACCAGAAAAATCACACGTCTCATTGCGCCCTCTCCTCGCAGCTTACGAGAAGACATTATACCGGGCAGTGAAAAAGCCTTCGACTCGCGCCGTATGTTTATGCGCTTCGAGAGAGACGGAAAAGCTCGTCGGCGAGGCTTTCGATGGTCTCCCGGAAAGCAAGCTTGTCGCGCCATCTTTCCGGAATTTCGTCCTCTCCGTAAAACGCTCCGGCGAGTTGGCCGTATACGGCTCCGGTCGTGTCCGCGTCGTCTCCGAGGTTGACAGCGAAGAGCGCGCCCTCCTCGAACGTTTCGGAATTATGGAAAGCCCACAACGCGGCCTCCAGCGAGCGAACCACGTACCCGGAGCCTCGGATTTCGGACTCGCCCTTCCGTTTGAATGAGCCGTGTGCGACTTCGGCGATCTTCGGGGCGACATTCGATGGGGCGAAGGTTTCGGAGAGGAGTTCGTCTTTTTCCATGCCGTTCGCGGCGGCGCATATGAGCGAGCCGAAGTACCGGCATGCGTCCACCGCCTCCGGTGAGCCGTGCGTGGTTCGAGAGCTTTCGCCCGAATATTCCACCGCTTCATCCGCGCTCGCGGAGGCGAAAAACAATGGCACGGGGGCGAGGCGCATTATCGAGCCGTTTCCGGTGGAGTATGGGTCGGTCGAGCCGGAATGCGGATCGCCCGTTCGCTCGAAGTGCGACAGAGCGTCGCTCGTGGCGTTCCCGATGTCGAAGCAATGTCCGACGCTGCTCATGTGGCCGTCGCGCTGCCACCGGACGTACCGTTCGAGTTGATCGGTGAGGTTCATGCCGTTCTTTTCGATGAGGCTTTCGGCGAGGCACAACGCCATCGAGGTGTCGTCCGTCCACGAGCCGGGCGGGTTTCCGTGGACGGTGCCCCGATCCATGTCCGAGACCGGATCGAAGGTCCCCCGCTCCATGAATTCGACGGACGCTCCGAGCGCGTCCCCGGCGGCGAGTCCGAGCATCGCGCCCCGGTATCTTTTTATTTGCTCCATTTCCCCCGGTTCTCCTTTGCGAACTCGCGGACGTATTCTTCCTGCCATTCGGCTTCGAGCATCCGCGGGCTTCGCGCCTCGCGGACAATGGCGATGGCTCCGTCCGGCTCGTGTCCGACTCCGACGAGGACGGAGGCGGCGACCGTCCCGGTGCGCCCAATGCCGCCCCGGCAATGCGCGACGACCGTTTTCCCGGCTTCGAGGTCGGCGATGATGCCTTCGATGTACGCGGCGTATTCCTCGTCTTGCTCGGGGCGCGGCACATCCACGTCGAGGATCGGGAAATGCCGGAACTCGATGCCCGCCTCTTCGACCGCCTCCCGGAAAGCGTCGAGGCCGCCCATTTCATACCGTTCGCCGCCGTACTCGAAATCCTCCATGAGCGAGACGAGGATATCCGCGGCGTATTCTTTTTCAAGGCGGCGGAGGTCTTCGGAAACGTCGCGCTTCCAGCGGATGCCGGGGCGAAAGTCCTTCATGCCGGGCGCGAAGGTCATGCCGAGTTTGCCGGGGAGTACGAGTGCTTCGTCCGGGATGAAATCCACCCGGATGGGGTGCGTGTCGGAAGTCATTGTTTCTCCGGTCATATCTCTCCTTCGTTTGTTTTTACGTCTCGGACGCTGCGAGAGCGTACATCTTTCTCTCGTCGAGATGCGGGAACGGCGAACTTTCCGAACACGTGCGCCGTTGCCGGAATGAAAACCTCCCACGAACATGCGGAGCGCCTGTTTGCCCACTTTCGGGGTTTCCTCGTCGCTCCGGGATGATATCTCCGCGAACACATTCCCCGGACACCCTCGATCCTCCGTTCTTTTCGGCGGGAAGAATGCCCCGAGGCTCTCCGGCATGTTCCCGTTCCAGCCGCTCGCCCCGGTTCTTGTTTTTCGCCAATAACCAATAACCAAAAACCGGAGCGACCGAAGGGAGCGACAAGCGAAGCGACCCTCAAAACCTTTGTATGAGAAGCACTCCACAGAGTACGAGAAGAAGCCCGAGGATGCGGGGCGGTGTCACTTCGCTCGCCGACACGCCGAGGAGGCCGAAGTGGTCTATGGCGACGGAG
>JACDAJ010000033.1 GCA_013695475.1 Rubrobacter sp.
CGAGGATCACGCTCGCGAGGATCCACCCCGCCCCGAGTCCCATCGCCCCCATGAGCGTCGTTTTGCGCCTCCGGACAAAGCTCATCCGAGCTTCTTTCCGACTTCGTCCATCGAGACGTTCTCGAACTGCCCATCCCCCGCCTTCGCCATTTTCACGCCGCCCTCCGCCGGATATGCGACCCACCCTGCGCCGATGGAGTTCGCGTATTCGAAGGCTCTTTCGGGCGGCATGTCTTCGGCGACGTGGAGGACGGAGAGGCCGTCCGCGCGGAGGTCGTCCGCGGTTTTCGTGGCGGAGGCGCCGCTTCCGGCGAGGACGAGGACGGCGGCGTCCGGCTCGTGGGCGAGGATGGAGACGAGGCGTTCGAGGGAGATGGCGAATCCGGTGGCAGGGAGCGACTCTCCGAAGTCTTCGAGGAGGGTGTCGTATCGTCCGCCGTTGGCGATGGTGAATCCGAGTCCGGCGGCGTATGCCTCGTAGACCGCGCCCGTATAGTATCCGTGGCGCCCGATGAGGCCGAAGTCGAGCATCACCGCGCCGAGCCTCCCCGACGCCTCGATGTGACCGAGGATCCCCCGAAGGTTCTCGAACGCGACTTTCGCCTCCCCGACCGCGTACTTTTCGGCCGTTTCGAGAACCTCGCCGTCGTCCGCCGGGCCGACGATGCGCGGGATGGCCCGGACTCCGGCGGCGACTTCCTCCGGCAGTTCTCTCGAAATCTCTTCGACCCGGACGAGGTCTTTCCCGGCGAGGGCGGCGAGAAGCTCGGTGGCGGCATCCGGGGCGTTCTCCTCGATGTATCCCCGGTAAAAAGCGGCTTGTCCGAGGACGATGCGGAAATCCTCCCCGGCCCGGAGGCCGAGCGTTTCGAGGGTGTCAATTAGAAGTGAGATCGCCCCGGCGTCCTCCCCCGGACTCGCGGAGCCGACGACCTCGACCCCGGCCTGGTGGAACTCCGCGCTCTGCCCGCGTCCGACGCTCGAACGCCGATACACAGGCAAACAGTACGAGAGCTTGTGCGGGGTCGGGAGTCCGGTGAGTCGTTGCGCGACGAGGCGGGCGATGGGGGTCGTCATCTCCGGCCGGAGGAGGAGCATCTGGTTGTCCGGGTCGAAGAGTTTGAAGGAGGCGTCGCGGAGGCGTGGCTCGTCAATGACCTCGGCGTATTCGAGGGCGGGGGTTATGACCTCCCGGAAACCGTGCGCCCGGAAGCGCGATATGACCTTCGACTGCGCGTCGTTGAGGCGCATCGCCTCGGGGGGGAGCATGTCCCTCGTTCCGGGCGTCGTGGCGAACCGTCTCGTCGTCTCTCGTCTCCTCATATCGGGGGACTATCTTAACCGATGGAACAATGACGCATCGTGGACATGCTCGCACTCGCTCACTCGAAAACCACGGTGCGCGTCCCGTCCGCGAGGACGCGGTCTTCGAGGTGCCAGCGGACTGCGCGGGCGAGGACGCGGCGCTCGACTTCGCGCCCGAGGCGGACGAGGTCGTCCACGGTGTCGCGGTGGGTAACGTGGGCGACATCCTGGTGGATGATCGGCCCCGCGTCGAGTTCTTCCGTCACATAGTGGGCCGTCGCCCCGATGGTCTTCACGCCCCGTTCGTGCGCCCGGCGGTACGGGTCGGCCCCGACGAAGGCCGGGAGGAAGGAATGGTGGATGTTTATTATGCGGTCCGGATACGCCGCGACGAAATCCGGCGAGATGATTTGCATGTACCGGGCGAGAACCACGAGATCCACGCCGTTCTCCGCCAAAAGCCCCATCATCTTCGCCTCGGCTTCTTTTTTCGTCTCCGGCGTGACGGGGATGTGGTGGAAGGGGATGCCGTATGTTTCGGCGCGGGAGGCAAGGTCGGGGTGGTTCGAGACTATGAGCGGGATGTCGGCGGCAAGTTCCCCGGCGTCCCATCGCCAGAGGAGGTCTATGAGGCAATGGTCGTGGCGCGAGACGAGGACGGCCATCCGCTTCGGCGTCCCGACCTCGGAGAGTCGCCAGTCCATCGCGTGGCGACGGGCGATGGGTGAGAAGGCTCCGGCGAATTCGTGTGGGGAGAGGCCGAAGCCTTCGCCTTCGCTTTCGCCTTCGCTTTCGCCTTCGATCTCGATCCGCATGAAGAAATACCCGCTCGGACTCACATACTGGTCGGCGGCGAGGATGTTCCCGTCATGGAGCGAGATGAACGAGGAAAGGGCCGCGATGAGCCCCTTCTTGTCCGGGCAGGAAATAAGCAAACGCAGATTGTGGCTCACGGACTGTCGCACTCCATATTCTCTCCGGGGCAAAAGGCCATTGTCCATAATCGGGGGCGCGTCGGCAAGGTGGGGGGGCGCGGAGCGACCCATCACCTCCGAATTTGGGTCACGTTCGGGTCGAGGAAGAGGCCGAGTAGCCAGTCGAGCGCGACCCGGACTTTGCTTTGCGGACTTTCCAGTTTATAGAGATACGTCGCCCGCCACACGAGCGCGGCGACGAAGCCGCTGAATTTGACCCCCATCACCTCGTTGACGGCGAACTCGCCCCCGATCTCCACGAGCTGCCCGACGGGCCGGTACTCGAACGGCTCCGGCTCCTTCCCTTCCATCGCGGCGAGGATGCTCCTCGCGACGGCCTTCCCTTCCTGAACGGCGGCTTGCGCGTTCGGGGGGATCGCCTCCCCCTTCGCGTCCACGTTCGCGGCGCAGTCGCCTATGCCCCATACGTCCTCGAAGCCTTTCACGCGCATGAACTCGTCCACGTCGAGGCCCTTCCGCTCGTCGTGGGCGAAGGCGAGGTCGGCGAGCTTCTCGGAGGCGCGGGTCCCGGCGGTCCATATCACGTTCTCCGAGAGGACTTCGCGCCCGTCGTCGAGGATGACACG
>JACDAJ010000042.1 GCA_013695475.1 Rubrobacter sp.
GCTTTCGAGCGGAACGGCTCCGGCCACTTTCCGGGCGGCTCCCCGAGTTCGCCCCGGAGAAAGCCGATGACGCTGTCCGGGAGGTCGTATTTCGCCGGGTCTTCCTCGAACTCGTCCGCCTCGATGCCCGCCGAGAGGAGATAAAGCGCGAGGTCCCCGACGACTTTGCTCGTCGGCGTGACTTTGACGATCCTCCCGAGGATTTTGTCGCACCGGGCATACAAATGCTCGATCTCCTCGAACCTCTCGGCAAGCCCCATCGAAATGGCTTGCGTGCGGAGATTCGATAATTGCCCGCCCGGTATCTCATGCCGGTAAACCGTCCCCGTCGGCGACCGAAGCCCCGCCTCGAACGGCGCATACAATGTCCGAACCGCCTCCCAATATGGTTCGAGATCCCCGAGCGCGTCGAGCGAGATCCCGGTCTCCCTCTCCGTCCGGTCCGTGGCCGCGACGATGGCCGCCAAACTCGGCTGGCTCGTCATCCCCGACAACGGAGCCGCCGCGCCGTCTATCGCGTCCACCCCGGCCTCGATGGCCGCGAGATAGCTCGCAAGCTGCCCGCCCCCCGTGTCATGCGTGTGGAAATGAACCGGAAGCTCGAACCTTTCCCGAAGCGCGGAGACAAGCTCCTTCGCCGCCGGAGCGCGGACGAGTCCGGCCATGTCCTTTATGCACAAAATATGCGAACCGGCTTCCACGAGTTGTTCGGCGAGCCGGAGATAATAGTCGAGGGTATATAGCTTTTCGGACGGGTCGGAGAGGTCGGCGGTATAGCAAAGGGTGCCTTCGGCGACGGCTCCGGCTTCGACGGCGGCGCGTATGGCGGGGCGCATTTGCTCGATGTCGTTGTTCGCGTCGAAGATGCGGAAGATGTCTATGCCCGTCTCCTTCGCCTCCTCGACGAACGCGCTCACGATGTCGTCGGGATACGCCGTATACCCGACGGCGTTCCGCCCCCGAAGGAGCATTTGAAGGCACACGTTCGGAAGCGCCTCGCGCAGTTTTTCGAGGCGCGACCACGGGTCTTCGTGGAGAAAGCGGAGCGCGACGTCGAAGGTCGCCCCGCCCCATACCTCCGCCGAGAAAAGCTCCGGCAAACCCCTCGCCACATGCGGCGCGGCGGAGAGCATGTCGAAGGAGCGCATCCGGGTGGCGAACAAAGATTGGTGGGCGTCGCGCATCGTCGTGTCCGTGACGCGGAGGATTTTCGTCTCCCGAAGCTCTTTCGCGAAAGCCTCCGGCCCGAGTTCGTCGAGGCGTTGTTTGGAACCCGATGGCGGCTCTTCTTCGGAAAGCGGCGGAAGTTTAGTGCGCGGGTCGGGGGCGGGGGGTTGTTCACCGTGGGCATGGTTCACCGTCACGTCGGAGAGGAGCGCGAGGAGGCGGCTCGCCCGATCCTTTCCGGTCGAAACGGAGGTGAGGTCGGGGCGCTCGTCAATGAACGATGTGTTCACTCGTCCGGCGAGGAAGTCCTCATCGGAGAGGACGGCCCGCATGAACGCGACGTTCGTGGCGAGGCCGCGTATCCGGAACTCCGCGAGGGCGCGCCTCGCCCGCCTCGCCGCTGCCGGAAGGTCGTGTCCGTGGGCGGTCATCTTCACGAGGAGCGAATCGAAGTACGGGGATATTTCCGCCCCCGCATACGTGTTCCCGCCATCGAGCCGGATGCCCGCTCCGCCCGGCGAGCGGTATGCCGTGATGCGTCCCGTATCCGGGCGGAAACCTTGCGCGGGATCTTCGGTCGTCACGCGGCATTGAAGCGCGAAGCCGCGTTGGCGGATGTTTTCCTGTGAAAGCTCGAGGTCGTCGAGCGTCTCGCCGCCCGCGATGCGAAGCTGAGCGTGGACGAGGTCGATGTCCGTCGTCTCCTCCGTGACGGTATGCTCGACCTGAATCCGCGGATTCATCTCGATGAAGACGTGCGAACCGTCCTCCCCGACGAGGAACTCGACGGTTCCGGCGTTTTTGTATCCGACCTCGTTCGCGAACCGGACGGCGTCTTGGCAAAGTTTCGCCCGGAGCGTCGGTTCGAGGTTCGGGGCGGGTGCGATCTCCACGACTTTCTGGTGCCGCCTTTGCACCGAGCAATCCCGCTCATAAAGATGGACGACGTTCCCTTCGGCGTCCCCGAGAATTTGAACCTCGATGTGCCTCGGACGCATGACCGCCTGTTCAAGGAAAACGGTCGGGTCGCCGAAAGCCGCCTCCGCCTCGCGGGTCGCGGTTTCGACGGCCTCGGCGAGGTCGGAAGATCTCTCGACGCGGCGCATGCCCCGGCCCCCGCCCCCCGACGCGGCCTTCACGAAGACCGGGTACCCGATCCCCTCGGCGGCGGCGAGGGCTTCGTCGCCGCTTTTCACGGCGTCGGAGGCGGCGAGGACGGGGACTCCGGCCTCCTCGGCGGCGCGGCGTGCGCGCGTTTTGTCGCCCGTCAGGGAGAGGACATCGGAGGGCGGGCCGACGAAAACTATGCCCGCGTCGGCGCATGCTTTCGCGAACGCCGGGCTTTCCGACAAAAAACCGTATCCCGGATAAATCGCGTCGCACCCGACACGTTTCGCGGTTTCCACCAAAGTTTCGATATCGAGGTACGCTCGGACGGGATGTCCCGGCTCGCCGATTTCGTATGCTTCGTCGGCTTTCTGGCGGTGCATGGAGCCTCGGTCGTCGGGGGTGTATACGGCGACGGTTTTTATGCCGAGTTCGTGTGCGGCCCGGAAGGCTCGGATGGCAATTTCGCCCCGGTTCGCGACGAGGACTTTTTCAAGCATCGCGCCTCCCGGGGAAGCTCCGCATCCACTCCGGCTCGAATAAACCCACTCCGCACATCCTTTCGTTCTCCGACTCGAATCCCATATGGTGGCTTAAAATCACCGTCGGTTCCACATGAATATACCGATATACCGAAAAAGGAGGAATTTCAATGGAAAGCCAAACCATAAAGGGCGAGAACATCCCGTCCCTCGGCCTCGGAACGTGGCGGCTCTCCGGCAAGGAATGCGCCCGCATCGTCGAGAACGCCCTCTCAGTCGGATACCGTCACATAGACACGGCGGAAATGTACGGCAACGAGAAAGAAGTCGGCGAAGGGATGAAAAAGTCCGGCGTCGAGCGCGAGGACATCTTCCTCGCCACGAAAGTATGGTCGAACCATCTTTCGCGCAAAGACGTCCTTCGCGTCGCCGACGAGAGTTTGCGGAAGCTCGGGGTGGAATATCTCGACCTTTTCATGGTTCATTGGCCCGGCTCCGTCCCGCTCGGCGAAACCTTCGGGGCGATGAGGGAACTCGAAGAAGCGGGGAAGATAAAGCACATCGGGGTGAGCAATTTCTCGGCTTCGCTCGTCGAGGAGGCGATGGGGCATGCGGAGATATTTGCGAATCAAGTTCCGTACAGTCCGTATGACGATCAAAGCGAGCTTCTCGAACAGGCGGAAAAGATGGACTATCTCCTCACCGCGTACAGCCCGATAGCCAAAGGCCGCGTCGCCAACGATTCGACGCTCGCGGAGATCGGGGAGAAATATGGAAAGTCGCCCGTTCAAATAACTTTGCGTTGGCTCGTTCAGCAAAGCAACGTCGCCGCGATACCGAAAGCGTCGAGCGAAGAGAGGCTTCGCGGAAACTTCGACGTTTCGGATTTCGAGCTTTCGGAGGAGGAGATGGGGCGGGTTTTCGGTTTGGCGCGGTGATCCGGCCTCGACATTCTCAGGGTGGAGGAACGCCGATTTGGACGCATATCTCTCGGGCGGTGGTGTCTTTGATTTCGTTGTGGCGGGGTATGGGAGACCTTGCCCCCGTCGAGGGGTTCCACCAGATCGAGTGCCGACTCCCCTCGCGCTTCAGTTCGCAGCCATGCCGCCGAAGATGCCGGAGCAAGGCTTGGCGCTTCACAGGGCAATGCGCTCGCGGAGGACTCCCTCCTCGCCTTCGAGTTCCATCTCGGTGTCGGCTCGGCGGTCTTCGAGAATTAGCTGAATCGCGTCCTTTATGTTTTCGCGGGCTTCGTCGAGGGTTTCGCCCTGCGTGATGGCTTCGGGAACCTCCAGGCAGCGAGCGAACCACCAGCCGTCCTCGATCTGCCTGAACGCCACGGTAAAGTTTCCGGTCTTCTCCATACTCGCCTCCTCGAAACGCTCTCGGGTCGGATTATATCGTGAGGCGGCTCCCCACCTTTCCTCTATTTCTCCGCCCTCTCGACCCTCCGCCCCTTTTCGTCATACTCATACCACCCCTTCCCCGTCTTCCGACCGAGTTCGCCGCGCTCGAATTTTTCGACAATGCTCTTCCGGGGTTTGTCGGCTTCGTTCCCGGTTTCTTCATAGCGGGCTTGGCGCACGTAATAACTTATGTCTATCCCGGTGAGATCCATAAGCTCGAACGGCCCCATCGGATGCCCGAGCGCGGTTTTGCAAGCCGTGTCAATGTCCTCGAACGAAGCGTACCCGCCTTCGTAAAGATCGATCGCCTCGTCGCGGAGAGCATGGAGTATCCGGTTCGCCACAAAGCCGGATATTTCTTTTTCAAGAAGCGCGGGAGCTTTCCCGATGCGCTTCGTGAGTTCCAAAGCCGTCTCGACGGTCGCGTCCGAAGTCTCCGGCCCCCGCACGATTTCAACGCACTTCATGATCAAGGCCGGATTGAAAAAGTGCATGTTGCAAACTTTGTCGGGTCGGTTCGTGGCGTCGGCGACGCGGCTCCCCACGATGGTCGAAGAGTTCGTCGCGAGTATCGCGTGCTCCGGCGCGGCCTCGTCGAGCCTCGCGAAGAGTTCTCGCTTCACATCGAGCTTTTCGATGGCGGCTTCGATGACGAAATCGGCGTTCGACGCCGCACTTTCGAGGTCTTCGGTGAAGGTCATACGACCGAAGGCTTCGCCCACTTCCTTTTCGGTCATTCGTTCTTTCTCGACGTTTCGGGACATGCGACTTTCGAGTTCCTTTTTCGCTTTGTCGAGCATGGACGAGTCAATATCTTGGACGGCGACTTCGTATCCCGATATCGCGCACACCATCCCGATCTGCGACCCCATCGCCCCCGCCCCGACGACGAGTATCTTTTTTATGTTTTCTATGCTCGGTTCGGTCATATTCTCTCTCCTCGAAGTTTGACTCAACACCCAATTATGACGGATCGAAGCGGCTCATACGGAACCCGCCCGATTCATCCTCGGGGAATCGCATCCACCTTTCCCGACTCCCGAAGCGAGCGGAGCGATGCGACTTTCCGATTCCCGGCATTCCGGATCACGCGCCCATGTACGCCCGCCGGACGTCGTCGTTGCCCATGAGTTCTTCTTTCGTTCCCCGGAGGATGACCTCGCCGTTCTCGATGACATATCCGCGGTGGGCTATTTTGAGCGCGGCCTTCGCGTTTTGCTCGGCGAGGAGAACCATGATCCCCGTCTTGTTTATCTCCACCACCGCATCGAGAACCTGCCGCGAAACCAATGGCGCGAGTCCGAGGGACGGCTCGTCCAAAATAAGGAGCTTCGGCTTCGCCATGAGCGCCCGGCCGACCGCGACCATTTGCTGCTGACCGCCACTCAACGAACCCGCCGGGTCGTTCCGCTTTTCATGGAGGATTGGGAAAAGCTCATACGCCTCTTCGAGCGACTTCTTTATCCCCGCCCGATCCCGCCTCCGCAGATACGCCCCGAGCGTGAGATTTTTGAGCACCGAAAGCTCCGGGAAAAGATGCCGTCCCTCCGCGCTCTGTGCGACTCCGGCCTTCACGACGGCGTTCGCCGGACGGCCGCCGATCTTCTCGCCGTAAAAATCTATCTCGCCGGAAGCGGGCTTTATAAGCCCGTTTATGGTCCGGAACAATGTGCTTTTCCCCGCCCCGTTCGCCCCGAGGACGACGACGATCTCCCCCTCCTCGACCGTGAGGCCCACATCGCGGAGCGCGACGAACTCCCCGAACCTCACGCTGAGATCCCTCACCTCAAGCATCGTCTTCCTCCTCCGCCCCGAGATACGCCTCGATGACCGCCTCGTTCGACGCAACCTCCTTCGGCTCGCCCTCGGCGATCTTCTCCCCGTGATGAAGCACCATGATTTTGTCCGCCAGCCCCATGACCATGCTCATTTTATGCTCGACGAGGCACACGGTATATTCATGCTCGACGAGCTTTCGAATGAGCGTCGCAAGCCCCTCCGTCTCCTCGTTGTTCACCCCGGCGGCGGGTTCGTCGAGGAGGAGAATCTTCGGCTCGGTGGCGAGCGCGAGCGCGATAGACACCCGTTTTTGAGCCTCCTGCGAAATGCTCCCGACCGTCCGCTCGGCGAGCCGATCCACCCCCGCGAAAGCGAGGGACTCCATCGCCCGCTCGCGGCTCTCCTTCTCCTCGCGCCGAAGCCGGGGGGTGCGGAGGATGGCATCGAAGATATTCGATTTCGTCCGAACCCGATGGCCGACGATGAGGTTGTCGAGGACGGTGTCCTCCATAAAGAGGTTCGTGGTCTGGAAAGTCCTCGCCATCCCGCTCCGCACCGTTTTATGCGCCGGGAGGTTCGTGAGATCCTCGCCGTCGAGCGTGACGGTTCCCGTCGTCGGTTTGTGGAAGCCGCTTATCAGATTGAAGAAGGTGCTTTTCCCGGCTCCGTTCGGGCCGATGATGGCGGCGACGGTTCCGCGCTCGACCTCGAAGTCCACTTCGTTGACGGCTTTGAGTCCGCCGAATGTGATGCCGAGGTTTTTCGTGGTGAGAAGCATTTATCGCGCCTCCTCTTTCGCGGATTCCGAGCTTTCGTCGGGCGCGGGGTTTTTGTTCATGCGTTTCCTTATCCGGGTTTCCGCCGCGTGCCAAAGTCCCGCGAGTCCTTTCGGGAAGAAGATGATGATTATGACGACGAGGGGGCCGAGGATGACGAGCCGGTACGCCTCGAATTGCTGGAGAAATTGGAAAAGCGTCGTGACGAGGAACGCTCCGACGAGCGGCCCGGAGAGAGAACCCATCCCCCCGACGAGGAGATACAAAAGGATCTCGAACGTCGTCGGCACATTGACGATGGCCGGCCCGAGGAAGCCGATGTACGTCGCATAAAGCCCCCCCGCGAGACCCGCGACGCCCGTCGAAATGGCGAACGCGAGCTGCTTCGCCCGCCCGACGTTTATCCCCGTCGCCGCCGCAAGCTCCTCGCTGTTCCGGATCGCCATGAAGCTCCGACCGACGAGCGAGTTCGCGATGCTCCACGCGATGTATATCGTGAGGATGAGGAAGCCGAGAATGAGATAATAAAGGGAGCCGGGGCCGTCGAATTGGATCGGGCCGATCCCCTCCGGATATGGAACCCCGATGAGGCCGAGCGCACCCCCCGTGAGTCCCTCCCACCGCTCGATGACGAGGTATATGACGAACCCCACACCGAGCGTGAAAATGGCGAAATACTCGTTCCTCGTTCGCAAAGCGAAGATCCCGATGAGGAACCCGAGTACGCTCGACGCGATGACTGCGATAAGAAGCGACGGCCAAAAAGGGAACTCGTATCCGACGGTCAAAACGCCGACGGTGTACGCTCCGATGCCGAAGAATCCGGCGTGTCCGAGCGAAAGTTGCCCGGTGTATCCGAGGAGGATATTCAGCCCATACGTCGCGATCGCCCATATGTACCCGAGTATGATGACCCCGAGAAAATAGTTGTTTTGCACGAAAAACGGAACGAAGAGCGAGATCACGAATATGACCGCGAGGGCGATCTTCTTCCAATGCCTTCCGAGCGCGTCCATATTCACGCCCCCTTCGAGAAGAGTCCGGTCGGCCTCACGGCGAGCACGACGAGGAGGAAGAGGAACCCGATCGCCTCGCTGAAAGCGTTCGAGACGTACGTGCTCGAAAACACCTCCGCGAGCGCGAGCGCGAACCCGCCGACGATGGCGCCGGGAATGCTCCCGAGTCCCCCGAGGATGATGATCGCGAACACCTTCAAATTCAAAGCCTCGCCCATAGTCGGGAAGACGAGGTTTATCGGGGCGACGAGCGAGGCCGCGACCGCCGCAAGCGCCGCCGAGATGGCGAACGTCATCATCGAGACCCGGTTCGCGTCAATGCCGACGAGCGACGCTCCCGTCCGGTCTTGTTCGATGGCCTCGATGGTTTGCCCCGGAACCGTCTTCTTCAAAAACCAATACAAAGCGGCCATGACGAGGATGGAGGCGAAGATGACGACGAGCCTTTGCTGCCCGATGTTCAGCCCGAAGATGTTTATGACCCCCGTGAACGGACTCGGCATCTCGCGGAACTCCGACCCCCACAAAACCTGCGCCCCCGACTGGAGGAAGAAAAGCACCCCGACCGCGGCGATGAGATGGTGCGTGTGCGGCGCATTCCGCAAAGGATGGAACACGAGCCGCTCGACGATGACGCCGATGAGCGCGAGAACCGCCGCCGATATCCCGATCGCCACGATGTACGGTATCCCGTACGATGTGAGTGCGAAATACGTGACGTATGCGCCGATCATATACAAAGCCCCGTGCGCGAGGTTCGGTATCCGAAGCACCCCGAACACGAGGGTGAGTCCGAGGGCGGCGAGGCTGTACACGCTCCCGAGGGCGATGCCATTTATGAGTTGCTGAAGAAAAAGTTCCACCCGGTTCCTCCCCGAAAAACGCCGCCGGGAGCGAACCCCCGGCGGACGTCGCTCCCTTTTTTACTGTTCCTGCGGGACTTCGAGTTCGGTGTATTCGCCGTCCTCGACGAACGTGGCGACGACGGGGCCTGCGAGGTGTCCCTCCTCGGTGAAGCCGTCGGGGAAGTTTATGACTTTGTATTCATCCTCGACCTCGGCGATGGCGGGTTCGATGTTCTCGCGTATCGCCTGCGGATCGTCGGTCGAGTCGGCAAGCTCCATCGCCTTCGCCACGACGTGCATCGCCTGATAGTTGTATCCGACCTCCGAAACTGGGATCCGATCCTCGGAGATTTCCTCCTCATAGCGGGCGACGAAGTCTTCCGTTCCCGCCTCCGTGCTTTCGATGAGGGGCATGACTCCGACGGAGCCGTTTATGTTCTCCTCGGAGGTGAACTCCTCCATCTCCTCGACCTTCGCCTGATCCATGACGATGAAGCCGCCCTCGAAACCCTGGCCCCGAGCCTCCTCGATCACGAGCGCCGTCGGCTGCGAAGGCCCGCCGACGAAGAGAACGTCCGGATCTTCGGAGAGGGCTTGCGTGACCGGTCCGGCGTAGTCCGTCGTCGTCGCGTAGTCAACGCCGTTGTTCGAGAGGACTTCGCCGCCCTGATTTTCCCACTCTTCCGTAACCTGGTCGGTCCATTCCTGACCGTATTCGCTCTCGGTCGGGATGAGGCCGAGGCTGTCGCCGAACTCGTCCATCGTGGTTCCGACGAACGGCTCCATATAGTTGTCGAAGCGGGGTGGGATCATCATGGTGAGCGGGTTTTCTTGCTCGAGTATCGCGGGGTCGGAACTATACGCCCCGAGCAGAAACTCGTTCCGGTCGGCGTTTATGCTTTGCGCCGCGAAGATTCCCCCGGAATGCGGTATGAACACGACCGCCGCGTCTTCTTGCTGGACGAGACGCTGCGCGTTCGTCGCCGCCTCGTTCGGCAAATACCGGTCGTCGAGGGAGGAGATCTCGAACGTCACGGGCTGCCCGTCTATCTCGACACCCTCCTCGTTGAGATCGGCGACCGCCATCTGGATGCCCTCCAAAACGTTCTCCCCATACAAGGAAGCACCGCCGCTGAGCGGCCCGCTATATCCGATGTTCACGACCTCACCGCCGTCTCCGGAGCCACCCTCGCCCCCGCCGCCGGAGCCACCTCCGCACGCGGCCAAAAAGAACGCCGCCAAGATCAAAGGCGACAACGCAAGTTTCCTACGAAGTTTCCACATCCCCTTCTCCTTCCCCATAGTCTCTCCCAGCCCCGAAACACGCACGAAACTCCTCGCGCCAAACTCTCTCCGAAAGACCGGAATTTCCCTTTGTCCGTTTTCAGTATGACATTTGAACAATTGATTTTCAAACAAAAACACGGAAACCCTCGTTCCTCGAAAGCCCTTCATTCTCCGGATGTCCTTTGTAAAGCGGGGATTCTGCGGTGTTTTCCATTACTTTGTTTCGTGAGAGATGTGGGTAATGTATTATGTCGGACAGATGATGGGATCGAATGGTTTCGGAGGGATGTGATGTCTTTCAGGCCGGCCCCGGTGCGACGGGCGAGGGAGCAGGTGGAGGTTCAGCTTCGGGAGGCGATCCTTTCGGGGACATTTTCGAGCGGCGACCGCCTTCCGACCGAGATGGAGTTGGCGGAGAGTTTCGGGGTGAGTCGGACGACGATTCGGGAGGCTTTGGGCGCGCTCGCTTCGGATGGTTTGATCTCCAAAGTTCCCGGAGCTTCGGGGGGGAGTTTCGTTCGGGTCGTGGATCACGAATCCCTCGGACTCTCGCTCGGGCGCTCCATAGACGACACGCTAAAGTTCGGAACCATAAACTTCGAGGAGATAAACCACGTCCGGCGCCTCCTCGAAGTCCCGTCCGCCCGCGAAGCCGCCCGCATGAGAAACGATGATGACGTCGAGGCGTTGCGAGACATCATCGAGCGTCAAAAAAAGGCCGCTCTCGAAGACCCGGACGAGATGGCGAGCCTCGACTCGCGATTCCACACGAAAATAGCCGAGGCTTCCGGAAACCGGGTACTCGCCTCGCTCGCCTTCGCGCTCCACAGCGTCATCCGGCAAGCCCTCTTTCTAAACGTCACCCCCGAGCAGGGAAGCGCGGCGGTTCGCCAGCACATAGACCTCGCGCGTGGCATCGCCAACGGCGACCCGGACGAGGCGGGGAAGGCGATGGAAAGCCACCTCGACTATCTCGACCAACTCCAGCTTTGGCGCAAAAAGCCCGCGATCTGACCGCCGAACCCCCGGAATCCGTATTCGCCCGGATTTCGCTCTCCGCATCACTTCCTTATCACTTCCCCTGATGCGGGGCGGGGGTCTGCCACAGGCTTTTCTCCGCCGCCCGCTCCCTCCGGCTTCTCATGAGACCGACCGAACAAAGCGCCTCCCTCGTCGTCTGATAGTGATAGTCGTGTCCGGCGGTGTCCTTGAATTTCTCGTCCCATCCCGCCCTTTCGAGACGCTCGCGCACCGGGAGCTTCATGTGCGTGAAAACCATCTCGATGCCCCGCTCCCGATAACTCGACATGAGGTCTTCGAGACCTTCGATGGCGGTCACGTCAATGCCGTTCACGCCCCGGCAGTCTATGAAGATCCACTTTATGTCCGGCCTGTCGGCGACCTCTTTTATGAGCCATTCTTCGAGGAACGGCGAATTGGCGAAATACAATCTCGCGTCCACGCGCACTATGAGCGCCTCGGGGTGCGTCTTCCCCCCCGGATAACTTTCGAGTCCGAGGAAAGCGTCCTTCCCCTCGACATACCCAAGCTCGGCGATGTGCGGATACGCCGTCCGCCGGAGGAAGACAAGGAGCGAGAACCCCGCCCCGATGAGTATCCCCTCCTCCACCCCTAGGGCGAGCGTGAGAACGAACGTGAGAAGGAGCGTGTATCCGTCGGCGTGCCGGATGCGAAAAGCCCTCCGAACCTCCCTCACGTCAATGAGCTTGAGGACGACCACGATGATGACCGCCGCGAGCGAGGCGTTCGGAAGGTAATAAAAGAGCGGCGTCAGAAAAAGAAGCGTGGCGAGGATGAGAAGCGCGGTGAAGATGGAGGCGAGTTGCGTCCGCCCGCCGGACTCGTATTGAACCGCCGTCCGCGAGAACGAACCCGCCACCGGAAACCCGGAGAAGAACGCGGCGGAGGCGTTGGCGAGGCCGAGCGCTTTGAGTTCCTGACTCGAGTCTATTTTGTATTTCTCCTTCGCCGCGATCGCTTTGGCGACGGAGATGGACTCCACGAACCCGACGAAGGCGACGACGATGGCCGAGGTGATGAGAGAGCTTGCGACTTCGAGGTCGAGGGCGGGAACCGTGAACCCCGGAAGCCCCTGTGGAACCTCGCCCACGACGGCCACGCCAACCTCGTCGAGGCCGAAAATATACACGACGAGCGCGCTCGCCGCGACCACGGCGAGCGGGCCGGGAACCCGCGGAAATACCCGCCCGAGAACCACCATCGCCGCGATGCTCCCGAGTCCGAGCGCGAGCGTGGCGGGATTCGTCTCCCCGATGCCGCGCCAGATTCCGACCGCCGTGTTTATCGTCGAATGGCCTCCGGCGGGGAGAGAAATCCCGAGCAAATTCCCGACTTGGCTGAGGATGATCACGATGGCCGAAGCGAATATGAAACCCGAAAGAACCGGATGCGAGATGAAGTTCGTTATGAACCCCATCCGAAGAAGCCCGATGCCAAGCTGCAAAATCCCGACCATGAGCGCGAGGAGGAGCGCGAGCGAAATATACTCCTCCGTCCCCGGCTCGGCGAGCGCGGACACCGAAGTGAAAGTGAGGAGAGCCATGAGCGCGGGCGGCCCGACGGGCATGTGCCGCGACGTCCCGAACAGCGCGTACACGATGGCCGGAACCGTCGAGGCATAAAGTCCGTATCGGGCCGGAAGCCCCGCGAGGAGCGCGTACGCCATTCCTTGCGGGACGAGGAGAGCGGTGATGATGAGCGCGGATATGATGTCGCCGCGAAGGTCGCCCCGTTTGTATGTCCGGAGCCATCCGAGGGCCGGGATGATTTTCTCGAAGGTCGTCACATCTTTTCCAGTATAACGCCGGGCGCAAAATCCTCCGGAGCTTCGGCTCGAATATAATGTGAGTCGAGTGGCATTCATTTCCGCCGCCGACGGCAAGGGAGAGAAAAATGACCGACACCGAAGAAAGAATTGTTTCGACGGAAACCCCCGGAGGATACATCTTCGAGCAGTTCCGGGTGGAGCGGGGGTGCCTCGGGTATCTCGTCGCGGACGCGGAGACTCGGTTCGCGGCGATCATAGACCCGGAGGAGGAGATGGCCGAGGCGATGATGGACGAGGTTTTCCGCCGGAACCTCCGTCCGAAATACATCATAGACACCCACACCCACGCCGACCACATCTCGGCGGCGCGGGATCTCAAACTGAAAACGTGCGCGAAGGTCGTCATGCACGAGAAGGCTCCCGCGAGCATCGTGGACATAAAAGTTGTGGACGGGGATCGCCTCCGTCTCGGGAGTCTGGAAATAAAATTCCGATACGCGCCGGGACACGCCAAAGACCTCGTCGCGGTCGTATTGCCGGGAAAAATACTCACCGCCGACGCTCTCATCATCGGCTCGTGCGGACGCACCGACCTTTTGAACGGGAATGCCACACAGCAATATTTCACGCTCGGATGCGTGTTCGGAACCATGCCCGACGACCTCGAAGTGTGGCCCGGCCACGATTACAAAGGCCGCACGCACTCCACACTCGGCGACGAAAAGAAAAACAACCCGAAGATGCGCTTCGCCTCCGAGGACGAGTTCGTCGAATACATGGATCTCGAAAACCCGAAAAAGCTGAGCGACGTGTGCCAGCTCGCCGAATCCCTCAAAGCGAACATGGTTTGATACGGAATCCGGATAATGACTTCGCATCTTTGTCCGTGCGGGAGGTCGGGAGTCGCTCGCTTCGGGGGTCGGGGAGTACGGATATCGCCCCCCCGGAACGAGAGACAAAACCATTCACCCGAACTCCATATGAGGCGTTCCGCTTTCGGCGAGCCGCACCCGCGCTCCGCTTTTCAGCTTTTCATGAGTGGCGAAAGCGGTGATGAGAATGCGGCATGAATCGAGGGAAAGCCGGGAATCTCGACCGGCTCCGGAACGAGACGGCTCACCGGAGGTCTTCGGTACGGGCGAAACCGGATAATGAACATGCGGCGCATTCAAAAACCACGCCGAATAAAGGAGGCGATTTTGGAGGATTTCACGCCGTTCAGCGGGCTTTTCGGGGGGATGCTCATCGGAGTCGCGGCGGCGATGCTTTTGTTTTTGAACGGGAGGATCGCCGGGATAAGCGGCATCGTCGGTGGGATGCTCGTGTCGAGGGTGCGGGGGCTTTTCGGATGGCGGACGGCTTTCGTCATCGGGCTTTTGCTCGGGGCTTCCGGGTACGCGCTCGCGATGGGAGGGGTTCCCGTGGGGATCGAGGCTTCGATGCCCGCGCTCGTCGTCGCGGGGCTTCTCGTCGGGTTCGGGACGAGGCTCGGTTCGGGATGCACGAGCGGCCACGGCGTTTGCGGCATCGGGCGAATGTCGAAGAGATCCATCACCGCGATGGCGATCTTCTTCGGGGTCGCGATCGCAACCGTGTTCATAATCCGACACGTGGTTTGAGAGGAGGTTCGGAATGACGCGAAACACGGCCGACCACCAAACGATCCGCCGAATCGCCTCCCACCGGGTCGTTTCACATCGAATCTGCCGCCCGAGTTCCGCTTTCCGAGGGTCGGGTGGCGAGAAGACTTTTTTTGCGCCAGCCGCGTGCAGCGAAGCGCGGGGCGTATTTTCCCGGTTCGCGGCTTTCCCCCGGTTCTCGACGCCGGAGGTATGCGGAAGCGATCATCCGGATTCGGCATCGCTCGCCGTCGCGGCGACGCTCCGCCGGGGGACGAGCCACCGGAACTTTTTTACGGATGGAGGCGGGCGATGAGGGTATTCGTCGCGCTTTTGTCGGGTGCGGTCTTTGGCATCGGACTCGCCATTTCGGGCATGATGAATCCGGCCAAAGTCATCGGCTTCCTCGACTTCGCGGGGGATTGGGATCCCACCCTCGCCTTCGTCATGGTAGGCGCGCTCCTCGTGAGCATCCCCGCCTTCCGCTGGATTTTGTCCCGCCCAAACCCCGTCCTCGACGACACCTTCGACCTCCCGAAGAAAACCGCCGTGGATGGACGGCTCCTCGGGGGCGCGGCTATCTTCGGAATCGGATGGGGAATCTCGGGATTCTGCCCCGGCCCGGCGGTCGCCGCCCTCGCGAGTGGCATCCCGTCGGTGTTCGTATTCATGGCCGCGATGCTCGCCGGTATGGCGATTTACAAAGGAGCCTTCGAAAGAGAACGGTGACGCCGAGTCCGGACGAAGGCTCATCGTTTCCCGAGAACCGAACCCCGCCACAGAGACGGCTCGGCGGGTCGCCTCCCATCGCGGAGATGCGTGCTTCCGTCGGGAGACGTTCCGGCATGGATTTCGCAGTGACCCGGAACCCGATTCCCGAACCACGAAACATCCGCCCGGCTTCCGCATGACAACCGGACTCGGCGCGCCACCTTTCCCCGGAGCGCCACACCCTCCGCAACGTTTCCATCGCTCGCTCCCGGTCGCTGGTTTTCACCACCAACCAATAACCACAAACCAATAACCGGAGCGAAGCGACAAACACTATTCCTTCACGAAGAACGACTCCCGATCCGGGCGGTACGGGCGGTCGAACACCTCGGGGCGACGGAGGCCATCGGGCATCAGGCCGGGGTGGGCCGTGGAGAGCCACTTTTTATACACGGCGCGGCTCTTTTCCATGTCCACGTATACATCGCCGTATTCGTCGTCCGGCTTCGCCTTCTCGACGTATACCGCGTTGTGCCAGCAATGCATGCAGTTGAAATCCACGATGCCGTCATCGCGGAAATACAACGCCGTCACCGGACACGCCTCGACGCACGGCGCGTCCTCGCAGTGATTGCATCGCATGACGTGGAAGGCTCGCTGCGTATCGGGGAACTCGCCCTTCTCGATGTACTTCACCCACGTCCGGTTCACTCCGACGGGAACCTCATGCTCGGCTTTGCATGCGACCGTGCAGGCGTGGCAGCCGATGCACTTCCGGTTGTCTATGATGAAGCCGTAATTCGTCATCGCTCTCCTTCCCGCAAAACCCGGTGTGGACGAATATTAACTTCGCGTCCGAACCGGATGAATATGCAGACTGTGATCCCGTAATAGTCTCAGCCTATGACCATCGCGGCAAACTCCAGCTCCGGGCATTACAATCGCGTGAGTCCGAGATCCGGGAGGAGACCATAATTTTGAAGGAGATCCCGAAAAAACAGATCATCGAAACCATCCGAAACCTGTGCATCGAAGCGAACACGAACCTCCCCGAAAGCCACCTCGCCGCCATGCGCCGCGCCCTCGAAAAAGAGGAGTCCCCACTTGGGCGCGAAGTCCTCGAACGCCTCCTCGAAAACGCCGACGTCGCCCGCGAAAGGTGCATCGCTTTTTGCCAAGACACCGGATATGCCGTCTTCTTCGTCGAAATTGGGAGCGAAGTGAAGATCCCGGACGGCGAACTCGGCGAGGCCATAAACGAGGGAGTCCGGCGCGGCTACGAAGAAGGGTATCTCCGAAAGTCCATCGTGCGGAGTCCGATAGACCGGACGAACACCGGCGACAATACCCCGGCCATTATTTATTACGAACCCGTGCCGGGCGACACGTTCGAGCTTACGATGCTCGTGAAAGGCGCGGGGTGCGACAACATGAGCGCGCTGAAAATGCTCACCCCCGCCGAAGGAGTCGAAGGGATGAAGGAGTTCATCGTCGAGACCATCGAAAAGGCCGGGCCGAACGCGAGTCCGCCCGTTACCGTCGGCGTGGGGATGGGCGGGCCGTTCGAGAAGGCGGCGATGATGGCGAAGAAGGCGTTGACGCGGCCATCCGGCGAGCCGAACCTCGACCCGGAGGTGGCGAAGCTCGAACGAGAAATCCTCGACGAGATAAACGCGACGGGCATCGGCCCCGCCGGATATGGCGGCACCGAGACCGCGCTCGCCGTCCACATCGAAAGTTTCGCCACCCACATCGCCGCCTTTCCCGTCGCCGTGAATTTGGATTGCCACTCGCACCGAACCGCGAAGGCTTCGCTGTGATGCGTTCGCTCCGCTCCGGGGGGTCGGGAGTCGGGAAATGCACGATGGCGAAACCGTGTCCCGACATTGTCGCCCATTCGAGTCCATCGGGTGGAAAGGCGGGGGGGCGAACCCCGCGCCATCGAAATCTGCGGGCGAATGGTCGAGAATCCATCGAGCGGGAAATCGGGAACGCCGCGGGGGAGTCGGTCGGGTACACCCCGACTCCCGAAGCGAGCGGAGCGCCGCGACCTCCCGACTCCCGGCCTTTCCGTCCGGAGTTCGTATGAGTGAACCCATCCGCCTCGAAACCCCGCTCTCCTTCGAGGATGTCGAGCCTTTGAAAACGGGCGATGTCGTGCTTATTTCCGGCGTCCTTTTCACAGCCCGCGACGCGGCACATAAGCGGATTGCCGAAGCCATCGAGGACGGCTCGCCGCTTCCATTCGATCCCTCGGGGCAAATCGTGTATTTCACCGGCCCGGCTCCCGCCCGCCCCGGCCACGCGCTCGGCCCCGCCGGACCGACGACTTCCTCCCGGATGGACTCGTATTCGCCGCTCCTCATCGAGCGCGGCCTTCGGGGGATGGTCGGAAAAGGCGTCCGCTCGGAGGCGGTGCGCGACTCGATGCACGAACATGGATGCGTATATTTCGGGGCCGTCGAAGGCACGGCGGCGCTTCTCGCCGACCGGGTGAAGGAGGCCGAAGTCGTCGCGTACGAAGACCTCGGCTCGGAGGCGGTACGCCGTCTCGTCGTCGAGGATTTCCCCGTCGTCGTCGTGAACGACCTCCGCGGCGGGGATTTGTACCGCGAAGGCCGGGAAAAGTGGCGACGGAAACGAACCCCGCCGCCCGCATGAACCGAGTTCGGGCGACCCCGCATTTTCTCCGCGACACGCTCGGTCGAGCCTCCCGGCGGCGTGGCGCGTCCGCGCGAATCGTTTTCATGCGGAGGCCGGATGAATGATTCCGTCGCTCACTTCGGAGGCGATGCTCGTCCTCCCCGACACGCGCACGATCGAGGATGCGAATTCCTCACCCGGATTTCATACCACTCGGGAGGGTGCCCTTCGGATGCTTTTCGTCTGGCTTTCGGATGTCCTTCGGAGGGACGTATTTGCCGGGGAACTGCGAAGGAGCATCGCTTAGATCAACCCGGCTCCGCATGAAACGTTGACCGCGTCGCCTCGTAATCGTATAAATAGTGTCAATGATCTCTATCCGAAAGGATGGATCCATGCGAATGCGAACTTTTCTCCACGGTCGGACAAAGCTAAGCGCGGGCCTCCTCCCCGCGCTCGCGCTCTCGGCGGCGATCCTCCTCTTCTCCGGATGCGCCGCCCTCGGAGGAGGCGTCTCCCAAATACAAGACGACAACGAACAAACCGAACGAACGACGGCGAACAGCGAGCCGACGATGGCCCAGGCGGACGAAAGAGCGGAAAACTCCGTCGCGAACGAGTCCGACGGAGAACCCGCCGACACCACCTCGGAGGCCGGAGGCGCCGAGGTTGCGACGGGGGGCGGCTCGGTGGTCGTCCGGGCGGGCGACGCCGAAGTCACGACGGGCGCGGGCGGAGCGGTCGCACGGGCCGGGGATGTGGTCGCGGAATCCGGCGTCGGAAACGGCGGCGCGGAGTCGAGCGCATCGAGCGAAGGCGGCTCGGGCGGTGCCGCCGATGGCGACTCGGATGGTGTGGCGGAGCTTCGTCTCGCGGGGGATGCGGGAACGGCTTTCTCCGGAGACTGCGTGGTTGGCGGGGAGCCGACGACGCTCGAAGGCGAAGTTCCCGCGCGCCTCGATTATGACCTCGCCGAGGGCGGGCTGGCGTGTGAGATCGGAAAACAAGGTTCCGGCCTCCTCCGTGTCGTCCTCATCGCGGGAGACAGCCGAGTCGTCCGCGAAACGAACGCCGAGGACGCGAGGATCGAACTCGTGTACCGGAACGGGAACGTCATCGCCTCGACCTCGTCGGAGTCGGGGTCCTCGACCTCGTCGTCGAACTCCGTATCTTCGTCCTCGCAATCCTCGTCGAGTTCGTCCGTGCAAAATCAGTCATCGAACTCGTCGTCCTCGAACTCGTCGTCCATAAACCAGAGCGTCTCCGCCACGAACTGACAAAGGACGCGAATCGGGTCGCATGCCTGTTTTGGGATTCACGGCGCCCCGCCGCCAATAGAGCGTGAAGCAAAGGGGCTGTTATGGGACGAGGGAGAGAAAACATCGTAACCCGAAATTCCGAAGTAATGAGCGGCGCGCTTGTCTTCGCCGGAACCCGAGTCCCGGCTCGGACGCTCGTGGATTACCTCGGAGCCGGACATTCCCTCGACGATTTCCCGACCGTCAGCCGCGAACAGGCGGCGGCGTATCTGCGTATGACGCTCGAAGCCGCCGAGGGCTTCGCCGATGCGCGTCCTGCTTGACAGGCTGAGGAAAGGAAGGCCGTGAGCGTTGAGGTAGCGGGTCTGGATCACATTTTCATCACCGTCGAAGACCTCGCGCGTTCGGAGGAATTCTACGATCGCCTCATGAAGGTACTCGGGTTCAGGAAGAGCGGGGGTTCCATGGGAGGCGACCCGCACATCCATTACTACAAGCGGCAGTTCGGCTATTCGCTCCGTCCCGCCAGAAGCGATGCGGCCCATGATCCATACGCGCCGGGACTCCATCATCTCTGCTTCCGCGTGAGCGACGAGGAGGCCGTGGATCGAGCCGCCTCGGAGCTTCGAGCGGTCGGCATAGAAACAACGGAGCCGCGCCACTACCCCGAGTACGCGCCGGACTATTACGCGACCTTCTTCGAAGACCCGGACGGAGTCCGTCTTGAAGTCATGAACTTCCGCGAGATGCGCCGGAAACACCTCTTCGATTGGAACCACGAACCAGGGGCGACGCGAAACCGCATCCCCGACTGACCGAACCAGCGGCGCCTCAACCAGATTCTTCGATCCTCCCCTTCACCTTCTCGACATATTTTTTGGGCTTCGCTTTCCTTTCCAAACCACTCGCCGCCATATATCGGACTTTGCCGAAGACCGCCCGTTCTTTCCAACCCTGGTCGTGCATCCCGAACACCCACGCGACGTTCGCGTACGAGTTCGCATCCCTCCCGTCGAGAAAGTATTTGTTGTTTAAATAGAGCGTGGTTCGGAAGGCATGCTCCGGGGTGTTCGACCATTCGAGGATCTTCTTCCCCCAATACATTCGCATGTAGTTGTGCATGTACCCGGTGTGGATCATCTCCTTCATGGCCGCGTTCCAATATTCGTCGTGCGTCCCGGCGGCCTCGAGCTGCTTCGTCGTATACACGTGTTCGCGGGCGTCGTATTTGTGATCTTTCAAAGTCTTCCCCGCCCAATCCGGCAAACACGAGAATTTGTCATAGTCCGGCTCATAGTGGACGAAGTTCATCGGAAGCTCGCGACGCACGATGAGCTCTTCGAGATACGAATCAATGTTTTCCTCCGACGCGCCGGACTTTTGTATTTCGAGGGCGATGTATATCGGCGAAACGTGGCCGAAATGCAAATATTTGCTCATGTGAGACACGTCGTCGGTCTGTGGCTGATTCCGGTTTTCCGTGTACGAGGCGAACCTGTTTTTCAGAAACTGCGAGAGGACTTTCTTCGCCTCCGAAGTCCCGCCTTTGTAAAGGCGCGAGAGCGAGCCGACGCTCCGGTCGAGATCCGTGTCGTCGAGAACCTTCCCGATGTCCGAGAGGTCGAGGCCGTCGGCGAACATGCTCATGGAACTCTTCTCGACCTCCGTCGGTTCGAGTTCGACGAGGAAGTCTTCGAGGTGCTTTCGTATCCTCGGACGGAGCGTCCGGGCGGCGTACTCTTTCTTGTCCGAGGCAAGCTCGACGGGAACGACGACATCCGACTCGATTTGGAAAACGGGGCATTCCGCGTTTTTCGCGACGTTCTCGCGCCACTCTTTTTGATGGCGCAAATATCCCCGGTCGGTGACGACGAGCGAGGCATCCCTCGCGGCTTCGATGGCGACATTGTCGGGGGAACCGCGACGGACGACCATCTTTATGTCCCGCTTTTTTAGGACGTTTTCCACGTCCGCGAGTCCTTCGAGCATGAACGAATAGTGGCGGAGGTTCGCCTCGGGATAGTCGTCGGTGAGGCCGAAGACGACGAGGAGGCGTTGCCCGAGTTCGTTCGCTTTTTGGACGGCGTATTCGAGGGCGTGGTTATGTTCGGCGCGGACGGAGGATTGCATCCAGTAAAGGACATGTTCGCCGCCGCGAACTTCATTGTCGTTGAGTCGTTGTATGCGTTCCGGCTGAATCTCGCGCGTCGCCAAGCTCTTTCCTTCCTGACGGGTTCTTTACCGGGGAGCATAGCTTTTCTCCGCCGCGGGTTTGAAAGAAGAAACACTTTCGAGGCCGCGGTTCTCGCTCACGGCGGGTTCGCATCGAGCCTCCGGGCTTCGGGAAACACCATCTCGAGCGGGGCTTCGATGGAGGCGTGGATCCACCTCGCGAGTTCCACAGTCGCAGCGAGACGCGGAAGATCGAGCCTCCGCATCTCGGCTTCACTCGCGCATTTCAGCCTCTCCCGGCTTTTTTGTCCTCGCTGAAATTCTGGCGAGCGAAGCGGGCGGCAAGCTGAAAAGCGCGGCCGCAAGGCGAGCCGCTCTCAGACCGCCTTCTCCGCGCCGTTCGCCTCGCCGTACGCGGCCGCGCTTTTCGCGTGCCATTCGAGGAGATCCTCGCGGAGGCGTGAGAGCTTTTTGCTTCCCTCCCCCCCGGCGAGGTTTCTTTGCTCGGTCGGGTCGCGGCGGAGGTCGTAAAACTCGTCCGGCTGTTTTCCGAAATGGTAAATGTACTTCTCGAAACCTTCGATGCGGGCCATGCTCACGAGATCCGGGCGGCACGAAAACCGGAGGACGCGGTCTTCGGGCAAGCCCCCCACGAAAGAAGCCCCCGGATACTCCCCACCCTCGACCTCGAAGCCGAGCATGTCGGCGATGGTCGGCGGGAGGTCGGTTAATTGGATCGGCTCTTTGACGATTCCCCCGCCGTCGAAGTTTTGTGGATCATGGACGATGAGCGGTATGCGAAGCCCTTCTTCATAGGGAACTCCGTCGTGGCCCGTCACGCCATGCTCCCCGAAAGCCTCGCCGTGGTCGCCGTAAATTATGAAGATGGTGTCCTCGTAAATCCCGAGCTCCTTGTATTGCTCGATGATGTTCCTCGTCCAGAAATCGTCATAGTAAATATTGTTGAGATACCGGTCGAACATAACGTTCTCCGCGCCGCGGGCGAATTTCTTCGTCCCGTACCGGTCTATGGGACGGTATTCGTGGTGCGGTGTCACCCCGAGGTACATCACGAACGTCGGGGAGTCGGCGGCGTTTTCGGCGAGCCACTTCCGGCTCGGAGGGAGCATGACATCGTCCTCGTAGCCGAGGTAGTTCGACATTTGGAAGCCTCGCGTGTCCATTTGCTCGAAGGCCGCGAAGTGATCGTAGCCGAAGTTCGCGACGTGGACGCGACGATCCTCGAAAATCTCCGTCGCCGACTGGAACCACGCGCTTTTATATCCGTGATCCCCGAGGAGTTCCGGCAATGAACGCGCCGGGATACCACCCGGCCTCGACTCGATTATGTCCGTGTCCGGGTGCGGATAAAGCCCCGAGTTGAGCGACGTCACGGCTTTGGACGTATGCGGCGTCGTCGTGTACGCGCGCTCCAGAATAAGGCTGTTTTTCGAGAGTTCGTTCAAAAACGGCATCGTCCCGAGGTCGCGGTTATAAGGGGTCGTCGAGCGCGCGCGCGTGGATTCGAGGTGGATGAGGGCGATGTGGCGCTTTCGGGTGCGGGGCGTGGCGACGAACTCGATCCGCGAGAGGTCGGCGGCCCCCGACACCCGCCTCGCGGCCTCCTCCATTTGCCCTTCTTCGATCCTCGTGGCGACCAAATTGGACACCGGGGAGCGCGACACGACCCTCCCTCGCCCCGCCGCCGACGGCGGAAACAGCGACTCCCGGAAGAGGAGGAATCCAGCCCCGGCCCCGGCCCCGGCCGCAATGAATCGCCGCCGCGTCATCCCGGCGGAAGGGGCGTCCGCGAGCGCGGGGGATTCTCCGGCCTCCATCCCCACTTCCGAAGCTTCGCTCCGCCTCCTCCTCGAAAGGAGGAAAGACAAAAGCGGCGGGCCGAGGAGCGCATAGAGGACCGCTCCGGCGAGGAGCATCCACACGACGGGCGAACCCTCGCTCGACACCGCCCCGGTCGCCTCTCCGGGGGTGGCGAGATAATACGAGACGACGGAATAGTCGAGGGTGGTTCCGGTGGTTTCGAGGTACCCGTACGCGACGGTCGAGACGACGGCGATGAGCACCGCCGTCGCATGGAGGAGCGCGGCCGAGGCGACGCGGAGAACGCCACTCCGGAACACCGCGAAAACCCCGACCCAGAAAACCGCATACCCGAGCGCGAACATGAGATCCGAGTTGAGAAGCCCGAAAACCCGGAGGAGCCCCGCCTCCCCATCCTTGACGAGGATGCCCGCCACCCGGAAAGCGGTCGTATACAAAAACAGCGGAGCGAGGAGGGCGAAGAGGTAAACCCAGTCGCCCACTCCCAAAAGACCCCGCGCCGTCCGGCGGGAAACTAGCCATATTCTCCGCATCGGGCAATTATACAGCGGTTCGACTCCGGCGAGCCGCGCCTCTCAGCCAGTCAGCTTTTCAGCGTCTCAGCTTTTTGTTTTTGCCGACAAGCTGACAAGCGCGGAGCGGAGCGCGGTTCTCCTTCGTCGAACCGCTTTACTTCGGCTCGAAGTCGAGGGAGGCGGAGTTGAGGCAATAACGTTTTCCGGTCGGGGCGGGGCCGTCGTCGAAGACGTGTCCGAGATGCGCGTCGCACGCGGCGCAAAGAACCTCCGTCCGGCGCATGAAGAGGGTTCGATCCGATTCGTATGCGACGTTCTCCTCAATCATCGGCTCCCAGAAACTCGGCCATCCGGTCCCGGAGTCGTACTTCGTCTCGGAGGAGAAGAGCGGGGTTCCGCAGCAAATGCAATTATAAGTTCCGGCATCCTTCGTGTTCCAATGCTGGCCGGAGAAGGCGCGTTCGGTTCCCTTCTTCCGGGCGACGCGGTATTGCTCGGGGGTCAGACTCGCCCACCATTCGTCGTCGGTTTTCTCTACTTTGTCGGGGTGCTTCGATGTATCGGTCATGCGGTGATTTTATCAGTCGCGGAGCGACCTCATGTCCTCGAAGAACTCGAAGCGGTCGCGGCTCTTTCGCTTCGCTTCGTACATCGCGGCGTCGGCTTCGCGGAGGAGGATGTCCGGCTTCGCTTCGCCGGGCTTTCCGAGGGAGGCGCCGATGCTCGCGGTGATCTCCGCCGGAGCCTCGCCCCCGATCTCGAACGGCGGCCTCATGCCGCCGGATATCCTCTCCGCTATGCGAGCCGCCCCTTCCCTCCCGACATTCTCCAGCAAAACCACGAACTCCTCGCCGCCGAGCCGGGCGACTGTGTCCTCCGGGCGGAGCGAGCCTTCGAGGCGCCTCGCGACCTCCGCGAGGAGCGCGTCCCCCGCCTCGTGTCCGAAGCAGTCGTTCACGGATTTGAACTCGTCGAGGTCGAGGAAGAGGACGGCGACCGGGCCTTCGCCGCGCCCCGCGAGAGCTTTGCCGAGGCGATCCATAAAGAGGCGGCGGTTCGGGAGGTCCGTGAGCGGGTCGTGGAGAGCCTGATATTCGAGTCTCTCCTCGAGCATCTTCCGATCGGTGATGTCGTGGAGAACCCCCGACGACCCCGCATGCCCGCCCTCCCCGTCCACATCCACTTTGAACTTCGCCTCGAAAACCCGATGCTCGCCGCCTTTCGTCCGAAGCGCGACTTCGTATCCCTCGCCCACCTCGGCGAAGTCGGTGAGCGGGGCGCCACTCTCCCCGGTGCATACGAAGCCGCTCTCCACGATGAACTCGTCGAAGGTCTTTCCGAGGGTCTCCTCGACGGCGAAGCCCATGACCCGCTCCCACGCCGGATTGAGGAAAGAGAAGCGTCCGGCGGCGTCGGTCTGGAAGATCACCTCGCTCGAAGCCTCGACGACGGTCCGGTATTTCTCCTCGCTCTCGGCGAGGAGCCTCTCGGCCTCCTTGCGCCGCGTTATATCTTGAACGTGGGTGACGAAGTGGCTCGGCTCCCCATCGGAGCCGCGCACGAGCGAGACGTCGGAGATCGCCCACACGATGCTCCCGTCCTTCCTCATATACCGTTTTTCGACGTTCACGGATTCGACCTCGCCCGAGAGCATTTGCCGGGTTCTCTCGCATCCCGTGGCGAGGTCGTCGGGGTGTGTGATGTCCGGCGCGGCGAGGGATGTGAGTTCTTCCCCGGTGTACCCGAGCATTCGGCAAAACGCCGGGTTCACGCTCAAATACCTCCGGTCGAGGCCGTTGATGGAAACCCCCGCCGAAGCGTTCTCGAACGCGCTCCGGAACCGGATCTCACTCTCGTGGAGCCTCGCCTCGGCCTCCTTTTGGCGCGTGATGTCAAGCACGACGCCACGCCAAAGAAGCGAGGCTCCGTCCTCGTCGCGGACGACGCGCCCCTCGTCGCGCACCCAAACTATGCGTCCGTCGGAGGCGCGCATTCGGTACTCGACGCTGAAAGCCCCGTCCTCCTCGGCGAGCGCCCCGGCGGAGACCACCCGTTCGAGGTCGTCGGGGTGGACTCTTTTGCGCCAGAAAAGAGGGTCTTTTTCGTGGATGTCCCTCGGGAGGCCGAGCATGTCCTCGATCTGGGGACTCATGTACACGGCCTCGCCCGTGGCTATATCCGCGACGTATGTGACGCCCGGAACCTCCTCGACGAGCATCCGGTATTCCTCGCGGGTCTTTTCGATCTCACCCTCGGCGGCCTTCCTTTTCGTGATGTCGTAGAAAACGCCGTGCGAAAACCACACCCCCCGCGACTCCGAGCGGAGCATCACGGCCTCGTTCCGAACCCATTTCGCCCCGCCGCCCTTCGAGACGATGCGGTATTCCTCGTCGAGCGGGCTTCCATTTTCGCGGTGGATCCGATACGCCTCGGCGACCTTCTCGCGGTCATCGGGGTGGACGGGGGCGAGGCCGGGATCCCCGAGGAAGCTCTCGGGGGTGTTCCCGAGGATGGCCTCGACCTGCGGGCTGACGTATTCGACGGAGTGTCCCCCGCCCTCGTCGAAGACGACGATGTATGTGACGGCGGGGATCTGCTCGACGAGGGTACGGTATCTTTCCTCGGCGTCGCGGAGCTTCGCCTCGGCTTCTTTGCGGGCGGTGACGTCGCGGGATATGGAGATGATGCCGCGCACCTCCGGGTCGTCGAGGAGGTTGTTTCCGACCGACTCGAGCCAACGCCACGAGCCGTCCTTGTGGAGCCACCGGAACTCGAGCGGCGCGCTCACGCCCGGCTCGGAGACGACCTCCCCGAGGGCTTCGAGACCCTCCTCCACATCGTCGGGATGGAGGCGGTCGAGGACGCTCCTCCCGACGAGATCCCCGGCCTCGAAACCGAGGATCCTCGCGGTCGAAGGGCTTTCGTAGCGAACCTCACCGTCCGCGCCGATGATCGTCACGATGTCCGAGGCATGGCGCATGAGTATGGCGGCCAATTCTTCATCGGCCCCGAAACCATTTGCCTCCGAAGGGTGTTTATCCTCCATCAATCGCCTCCCCAGCGCGTCCGACGACGGATCGCGCCAACCTTCGCTCCCAACCTCGAACCACTATACACGCCGCATTATGGATATTATAGTTTTGCCCCGTTTCGAGAATTTAAGCCGGGCGGCTTCGCCGCCGTTATTGGTTGTTGTATTTGCCAATAACCAACAACCGCAAATCAATAACCGGAGCGAAGCGACTACCGAACCCCCGACAAAGCCTCTTCGTGAACCTCCCGTTCCCGATCCGAGAACAACACAAACCGAACCTTCCTCAAATTAGACACGCCCGCCGCCTCCCCCGTTACGGCCTTCATCGCCACCCCGGCGGCCTCCTCGCCCGGATACCCGAAGGCTCCCGTGGAAATGGCCGGAAAAGCGACGGAGGAGAGGCCATTCTCGTCGGCGAGCCGGATCGCGTTTTTATAACAATCCGCGAGGAGTTCCCCCGACGGCTCGTCCCGCCCATATACCGGCCCGAGAACGTGGATGACATGCTCGTTCGGGAGTCCGTGCGCCCCGGTGATGACGGCTTCTCCGGGGGAGATCGGGGCGAGCGGGCGGCATTCTTCGGCGAGTCCGGGGCCGGCGGCGCGGTGGATGGCTCCGGCGACTCCGCCCCCCGGCATGAGTTCGGCGTTCGCGGCGTTCACGACGGTGTCCATGTCGGGCTGCGAGGCGATGTCTCCCCGGACTATCTCGACTTCGAGGCTCCCGAACGATCTTTTCATTACGTCGCACCTTCCTTCCCGTGAGTATCGCCGAGTCGCGTTCGGAGGAGGAGGCTCTCCTCCGGGACGTCCCACCCGCATGAGGAGCCACGTTCTCGCGGACGGGATGCCCGCGACCCCGGACACGATGCCGACGCTCTTTTGATCACGCCGTCCTTTCTTTCCGTGAGAGCCTCCGAGTTTCGTTCGGGGGAGGGGGCTTTCCTCCGGGGGCGGGATGCCCGATATCCCGGATACGATGCCGACGTTCTTTTCACCTCGTCGTCCTTTCATTTCTTTCGTTCGAATACGCTTTCTTCCCGCCGAGCCACACGGCTTCGACGGAGAAGTCCGGGGCGAGGACGGTGATGTCGGCGTCGTGTCCGGGGACGAGGCGGCCTTTCCTCCGTCCTTCGCCAACGAGCCTCGCCGGGGTGGATGAGGCCATTCGGACGGCTTCGGCTATGGTGCATCCGGTGAAGGCGAGGATGTTTCGGAGAGCTTCGTTCATCGAGAGGACGCTCCCGGCGATGGCTCCGCTCCCGAGCCTCGGGACGCCGTCCTCGACGTACACATTCCGGGTGGCGAGGGAATATTCGCCGTCGCCCATCCCGGCGGCGGCGATGGCGTCGGTGACGAGGGAGATTCGGTCGGGGCCGAGCATCCGGAAGGCGAGGGCGGCCATCTCCGGGTGGACGTGGAGGCCGTCGGCGATGAGTCCGCACACCGCCCTCGGATGCGCGAACGCCGCTCCGGGAAGGCCGGGGTCGCGGTGGTGGAGCGGACTCATCGCGTTGAAAAGGTGAGTCACGCCCGCCACCGAATGGTCGAGCGCGCCATAGGCGACCTCGAACGCCGCGTCGGAATGTCCCGCCGAGACGACGACGCCCCGGTTCTTCGCGAGTTCCATGAGGGTGTCCGCGCCTTCGATCTCCGGCGCGAGCGTGAGCATCCGGACCGGGGCGAGATCCGTGAGGCGTTCGAGGTACGCCGCGTCCGGCGAGGCGATGTTCGACACCGGATGCGCGCCCTTTTTGCCCACGTTTATGAACGGGCCTTCGAGATGGACGCCGAGTGGCGTGGCTCCGGGGTGCGGAGAATTCATCTCGGCGGCGAGGCGCGGGAGGGTTCGATCATAAAGTTTCTCGGGGGCGGTGATCACGGTCGGAAGATACGCCGTCGTCCCGGTCGAAAGAAGCCTCCCGGAAAGCTCGGAAAGCCTCTCCGGCATCGTCGCGGCGTCCACTCCGAACGCGCCGTTTATTTGAATGTCAATGAAGCCGGGGCAAATTAGCGAGTCGGGATGTTCGTGAACTTCATCGGCGTGGGCGGCGAGCGAATCATCGCGCGCGACATCGAGGATGGCGCCGTCTTCGAGGAGAAGGGTTCCCTCGTCCCACACTTCGTAGTCCGTGACGATTCTTCCGGTGAGCGCGGTTTTCATAGTGGCCGCCTCCGAACCCCGGCCTTTTCATCGAAACTTCGCCGCCGCCTTTGTCGCGGCTTTGGCGGCTCGGGGCGGAAAGAGCTTTTCTGCGAGCATCCTGCCTGACAACGGCGGGTTTCGTGAAAGCCGCCCCGCTTCGTCGGCGAAGTTTCGTCCGGAGCGCGGCGACCGAGCCTCGCGGGCGTGGGGGAACCACCGCGCCCGCATTTCTTGAAACCTGAAACCCGAAACCCGGCCTCCGAAAGCCCGGCTCGACACCTCCGAAATCCGCCGTGAGAGGGCGTCGGCCACTTTTCGCGGGGAGGTTGTCTTTTCTTCATCGGCTTCGACTCGGAGGTTCGGTGAATGCGGGGTTTGTGCGCGGTTTCGCTCACTCTTCGTCCTTCCTCGTGTCGCCTTCGCCTCCCGCCATTATGTCATCCGCAGCCGCTTCGGTTTCCGGGTCGGGCCTCACGTCGGGAACTCGGGACATGAAGAAGATGGCGAAGATCATGAGTACGGCGAGGTTTCCGATGGCGATCCGGTACGCGAGCGTGCCGAGGTCGCCGAGCGAAAGCAAAATGGCCGCTGTGATCGCCGGTCCGATCACCGCCGAGACCTTCCCGGCGAACGTGAATATTCCGAAGAACTCGCCCAATTTCTCCGGCGGCGAGAGGGCGATGAGCATGGGTCGGCTGACGGTCCATGTCGCGCCGAGTGCGACACCGACGATGGGGCCGACGAGATAAAGCATCCACGGCCCGAGTGCGAAGGTGGTCGCGAGGATCGCCACGAGCCATAAAAATAGAACCGTCATGAGCGTCCTTTTCGGGCCGAATCGGTCGGTGGCGAAGCCGAAAGCGAAGGAGCCGACGATGGCGAAAATAGTCGAGAAAAGAATCAATGTCGTGACTTCGGAGCCTGCCATGCCGAAGACTTCGTTGGCATAGAGGGCGGTGTTCGTGACGGCGGTGTTCGCGGCGTCGGTATAAAGGAGGGTGGCGATCATGAACGTCCCCATCCCGGCGTATCCCCGGATGTTTCTCACGGTCGAAATAACGCCCCGGTACGCGGAGATTATGGAGACGGGGCGAGGCTCGCGGAGCTTCGGGTCGGGGACGAGGAAGAACGCCGGAAGGCTGAATACGAGATACAAAACGGCGGTCGGTATGAAAGCGTTTTGTGTGGCTTCGCCCGGAAGCATCCACGCTCCGAGGAAGCCGAGGAAATCCCGGATGGCGTCGGATTGCGCGATGACGACTCCGAGGGTGAGGAGGGCGAAGATCGAACCGAAGTATCCGACGGCGGTTCCGTATCCACTCACTTTTCCGGCTCCGCGGCCTCGGGCGACCGCCGGAAGAAGGGCGTTGTAAAAAACGAGCGCGGACTGGTATGCGAGATCGGCGGCGATGAAAAGCGCGACTCCGATGACGACTCCGCCGGAGATTCCGAGGGCGGCGGTGAGGACGACGGAGACGAGTGTGAAGAAGATGAGGTACGGAATTCTTCGTTGCCTAAAATCCGCGATGGAGCCGAGGGCGGGGGCGGTGAGGAGGACGAGGAGGGCGGCGAAGGCGGAGGCGGAGTTCACGAGCCAGGCGCCGGAGCCGGAGATTTGCTCGGAGATCCAGAGCGGGAAATACACGGTCAAAATGCTGACGGCGAAGATGGTGTTCGAGAAATCGTAGATGACCCATGCCCACACCGAAAGCGTGGAGGATTTTTGGCCGGGTGGGGACGAATTGCTCATCGAAAGAATTATAGAGGCGAGGGGTTTCGCCCATTGGAGACGAGTACGCTAAAAAACGAACAATGGGTTTTGCGGCGTTTCGTTTTCAACGGGGGCAGCCTCGAATTCAGTTTCGGAGCCGTTGCCTTCGAGCATGGCTATGGCGGCCTTTCCTATGTGGTAGCCGAGGTTCACCGGGACGGCGTTTCCGATTTGCTTGTATTGAGCACCGACGGATCCCGAGAAATTCCAGTCGTCGGGGAAGGT
>JACDAJ010000046.1 GCA_013695475.1 Rubrobacter sp.
AGGCCGTAATTATAGAGGCTCTCGATGAACGTCGGCTCCACGAAAACCCCCGCGAATCCCGGTGTCGTCGCCGCCTTGAAAAATCCCGGCAAAACCGGAACCACACCGACGAACACCGCGACGAGAGCCTTCACGTTCCATCCCTTCGAATACGAATATTCCCCGTCCATTTTATAAAGCTCCGTGAGGTCGAGGGTTCGCTTTCGGATGATCCAGTAATCCACGATCATGACCGCCGCGATCGCCCCGAGGAGGCTCCCGTATCCGACGAGCCACGTGAAAATATACGCCCCGACATTATTGAAAAGCACCCACGGGAAAGAGAAGATCCCGATGAGGGCCGTGATCATGCCCCCCATCCGGAACGAAATGAACTTCGGGGCGAGGTTCGAGAAATCGTTCGACGGCGAGACGACATTCGCGGCCATGTTCGTCGAAATCTGGGCGATGACGATGACGATCATCGCAATGATGAGGACGATGGGGAGGTCGGAGGCGACCATCGTTATAAGCTCGACCGGGTTCCAAATCGCCTCGCCGTACACCACGACCGTCGCCGCCGTGACCGCGATCCCGACAAAGCTGAAAGCGGTCATCGTGAGCGGAAGCCCGATGGACTGCCCGATTATCTGCGATCTTTGGCTCTTCGCATACCGCGTGAAATCCGGGATGTTCAAAGAGAGCGTCACCCAGTATCCCACGTTCGCGGCGAGTCCCGGCCAGAAGAGAACCCAAAACGGCGCGCTCCCTTCCTGAAGCGCGGACGACTGCGAGAACACGTTCCCGATTCCTCCGCCCGCCACGAACCCCCACACGAGGAGAGCCGCGCCCCCGACAATGAGGAGCGGCGCGGCGAAGGACTCGAATATTTTCACGCCCTCGATGCCGCGAAGGATGATCGCGAGTTGTATCGCCCAGAAAATGAAGAAGGTTATGAAGGCATGTCCGGCGATATTCGCCCATCCCGCCCACACCGCCGTGAGGAGCGCGTCGAGTGCGAGGCCCCCGATCCAGGTTTGAATCCCGAACCATCCGCACGCCACGAGCGCCCTCGCCATCGCCGCGAAGTTCGCCCCTCGCACCCCGAACGAAGAACGCACGAAAACCGGAAACGGAACCCCATACTTCGTCCCGGCGTGCGCGTTCAAAAGAAGCGGAACGAGCACGATCACGTTCCCGAGCGAGACGGTCAAAAGACCTTGCCACCACGTCATCCCGGCGGCGATGAGGCCGGAGGCGAGCGTATACGTCGTGATCACGATGGAGATCCCAACCCACAAAGCGATCAAATTATAAGTCGTCCACGTCCGCTCCTCCGGCCCGGTCGGGGCGAGGTCGTTGTTATAAAGAGACGACGCGCTCACCTCGGCTTTGATCCGGCTAAGCTCCGCCGTGTCGTTCACCGCGAGGTCTCGAAACTCGTCACGCTCCATCGTTGTCTCCCTTCGAGGTTCGTCCGCTCATCGCAACTCCACGCCGTGCTTCTCCATGATCTCCGCCATCTTTTCCATGTGGAAGGTCATGCCGAACCGCCCGGCGGTCTCTGATATCTTCCCGAAGCCCGGCGGCTCACCGGACGGCGTCGAGGCGAGGATTCCGGCGAGTTCATCGAAATATTTCTCGAAGCCCGCCGGGGAGATGATCTCCACGACCCGCGCCCTCTCCGCCCCCGCGTTCCAGAAAGTATGTGGGACGCCTCGCGGCTTGAGAATGTACGAACCGGCCCCGGCCCGGAACTCCTCGCCGTCCATCCAAACCCCGATCTCGCCCTCGACCACGAACGAAACCTCATCCACATCCTCGTGCGTGTGCGGCGGAGCCGCCAAAGCCCCCGGCTCCATCGGATGCTCGACCACCGCATACGAACCGCCCGTCTCCTCCCCCGACACCTTCCCCACGACCCCGAAGCCACCCGACAAAATCACCTCGCCCTCGCCCGCCTCGACCACAAACCGACCCGCCATCGCGGAACCTCCTCGCTAAACTTTCTTCCCCACCCACCCCACCGCCTTCTCCGCCAGCCTGTGAAGCGCCTCCACGCTCATCTCGATGTCCTCCTCCGGCGTGTCTTCCTCCTTCGTGTGACTGAGTCCGCGGAGGCTTTTCACGAAGAGCATCACCGTCGGCATGAGCGGAGCCATCTCCGCCGCGTCGTGGAGTGGGCCGCTCGGGAGGCGGTGCGATGTTCCGGCGACTTCGGTGATCGCCTCCTCGGCGAGTTCGATGAGCTTTTCGTCGAATGGTCGTGGCTCGATCTCCCACACCTTCTCCCACTCGACGGCGACATCCTCTTCCTCCGCGCACTCGTCGCCATTCTCCTTCGCCGCCCGAAGCATGTCCGCGAGAACATCCGCGTCGAGTGCGCGCTGATCGAGGGACATCTCGCACACCCCATTGAAAGCCGTGACGATGGCCGGACTCACATTCACGAAACCCGTCGTCGCCCGAACGTCGTCGCGGGCCGCCGCGTCGTCCCGGAACGCGGCGGCGGAGCGGGCCGCCGCGATGAACGCATCGCGCCTCACGTCCATCGGCGTGGAGCCGGAATGGGCGTGCTGCCCGGTGAACTTCACGACGTGCCGCTCGACCCCGAAGGTTCCGAGGACGACCCCGAGCGGGAGGTTCATCCGTTCGAGAACCGGGCCTTGCTCGATGTGAAGCTCGAGATACGCCGCCGCGTTTTCGAGTCGCCTGTGCGACTCGTTCATCCGGTCGAGTTCCACGCCGTGTTCGGCGAGCGCGTCCGGGAGCGAAACTCCATCCTTGTCCGTGAGTCCGCGCACTTCCTCCGGGTCGAGGGCGTTCGCGCACGCCGAAGAACCGAGGAGGCTCCGCCCGAACCTCGCCCCCTCCTCGTCCGCCCAATCCACGAGCCGGACGGTGACGGGAAGGTCATGTTTGGCGAAGACACGCAAACTTTCCATCGCGGCGACGGTATTCAGGCAGCCGTCGAGCCAGCCCCCGCTCGGGACGGAGTCAATGTGGCCTCCGAGCAGAACCGCTTTCTCGGACGCCCCCCGGAGCGTCGCCCATAAATTCCCGGCCTCGTCGCGCTCGACCTCGACGTTTTCTATTTCGGAGAGTTTGCCTTCGAGCCATTCCCTCGCCTTCACCCACTCGTCCGTCCACGCGACTCGGCGCGAACCGCCGTCGTCCTTTCCGCCCGTGAGTTCGGCGAGTTCCTTGAGTTCTTCGACGGCTCGTTTCGTATCCACTTTGTCCGTTTGCATCACACCACCTTCTCTTTCGACCCGACCTTCGAGAGAACCTCCTCGAAAACATCGGCGGCTTGTTTCGCCGCTTCCCTCGTGAGCGTGAGCGGCGGCGATATGCGTGTCGTATTGCTTCGGAGGCCGCCCTTTCCGACGAGGACGCCTCGCTCGCGGCACGCTTCGAGGAACGCGGCGGCGGCCTTCGGGTTCGGGGAACCGTCGTCCTCGATCATCTCGATGCCGAGCATGAGTCCGCGACCCCGGATCTCCCCGACGATGGAGTGGCTTTCAGCCATTTTCGAGAGGCAGTCTTTCAAATATCCGCCCACCTCGTCGGCGTTTTTCTGGAGGTCGTTTTCGAGGATGAACTCGATGTTCGCGAGCGCGCCAGCCGAGGAGATGTGGTTCCCGCCGAAGGTCGAGATGTGGAGCTTCGGGGAGATCGAGTCAATTATTTCGGAGCGTCCCATCACCGCCCCGATCGCGAGTCCGTTCCCGAGACCCTTCGCCATCGTTATGAGATCCGGCTCGATGCCATGCGCCTCGATGCCCCAGAAATGCGAGCCCGTCCGTCCGAAGGCGGTTTGCACTTCGTCCGAGATAAAGAGGATTCCCGATTCGTCGAGGATTCCTTTCACCCGCTCGAAGTATCCCCTCGGGGGTTCGATGAAGCCGCCGACTCCTTGAATCGGCTCGGCGATGAACGCCGCGACGTGTCCGGTGGTCGTCGTCTCGATGACATCGCGCACGTCCTCGGCGGCGGCTGTGGCGAAGTCGCCGCCCCGGTTCATCGGGCTATACGACGGATGCGGGTTCACCGCATACGACACGTCGAGCGCGGATCGGGAAGTCGAACGCCACGAGGATTGTCCGGTGATGCTCATCGTCCCGAACGAGCCGCCGTGGTACGAACCCCGGAGCGCGATGACTTCGCTCGAAGCCCGAAAGTTCGTCGCAAAAAGAAGCGCCGCCTCGTTCGCCTCGCTCCCGCTCCCGACGAAGAAGACTTTTTGATCGCCGGAGATTGGGGAGAGGGAGATCAATTTCTCGGCGAGCTTCACTTGGCTCTCGATCATGTACAAAGTCGAGGAGTGCATTATCTTCGACGCTTGTTTTTGGACGGCCTCCACGATCTCCGGCACATTGTGTCCGGATATAGTCGTGACGATGCCGCCGAAGAGATCCAAATATTCGTTGCCTTCGGAGTCCCAAACTTTGAAACCTTCGCCTCGGACGAGTTCCATCGGGCGTTCGTAGTTTAATGAGATCCAGTCCGGGAGAACCGTTTTTTGCCGCTCCCGAAGCTCCTCGGGATTCATAAAGTCATCCTCCTCATATCGCCGGATGGTCGAACCTCCTCTCGATGAACCGCCCGGAGCCGTGCTCGGCGATTATCTCTCCGCCCCGGTACGCGAGGCTTCCGCGCACGTACACCTCCGACGGCCCACCGGTGAAGGACATCCCCTCGTACGGCGTATAGTCCACGTTGCCGTGGCGGTTGGCGACGGAGGCGGT
>JACDAJ010000050.1 GCA_013695475.1 Rubrobacter sp.
GCCGCCTCCCGCATACGTCCGGCGGCGCGAATCAAAGAGAACCGCGAAACGCGGCCTTTCTTCGATTCCTCGTTTCCCCGACTCCCGGAAACCGGAGCTTTCGGTTTGATTCGGCTCTCTATTATTCGCCACTCTCCGTTTTTCGGAACACCACCACGCCTTCTTCGGCGAAGATCTCCTCGTATTCCCCGCTCCGCCTTATTTCCTGCGTGGACTGCAAATTTAGTATCGGCTCTATTTGCGTGTCGTAGCCGGGTGCCGTCTCGTCGAGGATGACGTACTCGGCGTCGCTCACGGTCGGGAAAAGATAAAGGCGTCGGCGGTGCGCGAGATGCGGCCCGATGTTGTTCGTCGCCGAAACCCTCGCCTCCTCCGGGATGAGCGAGACCGCCTCGTCGAGGGCTTCGACGCGTTCGGTCGGCGCCGGGTCTATGACCGACCGGAAATTCGACGGCGAATGGAAGACCGGGAGCGGCCCCCGCTCAAAATCCATCTCGATCCCGAAAAGAAGGATTCCGAAAGCGAACACGATCGGGATTTTGCTCCTCGCATACGCCCCCGGAGAGAAGCGTCCGAGGACACGGCGGACGCGGGGAAAGGTCAAAGTGCGTATGAGGGTCGCGATTCCGGCGGCCGCCGCGACGTATGAGAACGGGAGGATCGGAGCCGAATAATGATAGTAAGTGTTCGTCATTTGCGGGCGGTCGGAGAGAAGGTTTATCGCGACCTCCGAGGCGGGGATGACCGCGAGGTGCGGAGCGAATATCCCGAGCATCCCCGTCATCCCGAAAATCTGGAAGAAGTACGTCCACTTCCCGTCCGCGAGCATGTACGCCGCGACGAAGAACGGATCGGTTATGGCCGTCCGGATCACACCCCCGATGGAGCCTCCGAACGCCGCATACCTTTCCTCCACAAGCCCGCTCGCCGCCCCGACATTGAAAGCCGGAATAATGACGAGCATCGTGAGGAGGAAATACCCGACCCCCGCGAGGAAGACCGGAACCCCCCACCTCGGCCTCCGCTCGATGAAGAGCGAATAAAGCCCCATCATCGCCATGATGAGGACGATGCCCTCCTTCGTGAGCGAGGCGAGGATGGCGAAGATTACGAACGGCCATAATCGCCTTTCGAGGAGATAATGGAACGCGAAGAGGAGAAAGGTTCCGGCGAGCATTTGCGCGTGGTAGTCGAAGAGGTTCGCGGCTTGCAAACCCGGATTGAAAAGATACGCGACCGCGATGAGCGCGGCGGGCCACTCGCGTTTCAGGAAGCGCCGGGCGAGCCAAAAGAGCGGTATCGCCCCGAGACCCACGACCACCGCCTGACTTACGAGGAGCCAATGTGGACTCGCTGCCACCCAGTAAAAAGGCACGTATGCGAGAAGGAGAAAGTCCGCGTGGTTTCTCAGGCGGCTCGTGAGTTCGCCGCGCTCGTCGGTGGCTTCGAGGATGCGCCCTTCCGAGGAGTTCCACACCGCTTGATCCATGTTCCCGAGGTCGAAGCGCGACGAGGCATATATCTCGTGCTTGTAAACCGCGACGAACGAAATGAACACGCCATAAAAGAGCGCGAGCGCGATGACGAACTCCCTCGCCCCGAACCGGAGGCGACGCTTCGGATTCGGCTCCCCCGAACCTTTCTTTATCTCCGGGCTACGAGTCTGCAACGCTTCTCCACGAGAAGTTCGGCGGCGCGAGTGATTCCTCGGCCTCTTCCGGAACTCGAAGCCCGGCCCGCTCCATCTTTTCGAGAGCGGCCTCCGGCGGCTGGAGATTCCCTATGCGCCGAACCACGCTCCCGTCGTCCATGCGCCGCACGGTGAGAGCCGCGCCTTCGGCGTTCGCCGTCGCCACATACGTTCCGTCATAGCTGATTTGCGGGTGGCGGCTGCCGTCTTCGACGAGAACGTCGGTCTTCTCGAAATGCCAGCTTTCCGGGTCGAAAAGGCCGACCCCCGTCTCGTCTCCGTCCGTCCACATCGCCGCCATCGCATAGTCGAGTTCCGGGACGGGGATGGACGGATCGTACACGCCGAGTCCCTCCGCCCCCGAAACCTCGACCTCCGCCGTCCCCGCGATGGCGGTGAGGCGCGAGTCTCCGAGATCGCTCCCCCTCTTCGGTCGCTCGGCGAAGACGATGGTGTTCGAGTCGGAATAATACGAAGGGAGTCCGACACGCTCCTCGGTTTCGTATACGACGGCGCGGCGCTCCTCGAAGAAATTGTACGCGGCGAGGGACAAAGCGCCGCCGTCGCCTTTTCGCCACGCATAAATGGAATTCGGCCCCGTCCACGTCGGAGCGAGGATGGCCGGGGAGTCGGAGGATGCGGCTTCGACGGGTTCCACCGTCGCCCCGCTCGCTGTGAGGACGACCGCGTTCGGGGCGGCGTTCCCCGAATACCGGTTCGCCATGAGCCACGAACGGTCGTTCGAGTATCCACCGTGGATGAAAACCTCGTTCGGGCGGGCGGCCTCGATCATGGCCCGCGTCCCGCGAGCGAGGTCGGCACCATAAAGATCCCCCCGAAGCGTCTCGCCGCCCTCCCTCAAAACCGTATACGAGAGGTTCCGTGAGCCGCCGTTCAAAAGCGGCGCGGCGGCGAAACCCTCGTCGTTCGAGCCATGAATCGGCAAAGACTCGCCCGTTTCTGGCTGGATCGAGGCGATTTCCCCGGCATCGGTCGCATACACGATTTGCTGATCGCGCCCGACCGGAGCCGCCGCCCCGACCGCGATGAAAAGCGCCGCCACCGCGGCGAGGAGCAAAAACCCATACCGGGCGAGGCCGGAGGCGAATTTCGGGCGGCGCGAGAGGAAGCCGTCCGTGGCCGCGTCGAGTCGCCGGAGTCGTCGTGAGAGAAAGCCCATGATCCGGGAAAGTATATCCGAGCGAAGTCCGGCCTTCGGATTTGGTCGCTTCGCTCCCGGTTGTTAGTTCTTGGTTATTGGCAAAAACCAAGAACTAATAACCGGAGCGGAGCCGAAGGCGAAGCGACTTGCCCGAAAGCCCCGCGGCGCGTATAAATCATCGAAGGGAAATCGAAAAGGAGGGAAAGAAATGCTCGTTTACGTGGATATCCGGGTCAATACGAAGGACATGACCTTCGACGAACTTTGGGACGCATGGGAGGACGAGACGAAGGCCGCCCTCGGGGCGATGGAGGCCGGAAAGCTCGCCGCCGCGTACAAAGTCTACCGGGCAAAGGCGCGTCATCGCCATCCTCGACGTCGAGTCCCACGACGAACTCGACCAAATACTCATGGCCGGACTTCCGATGGCCCACAACCTCGAAATCTCCGAGATACTCCCCATCCGCAAATACGAGGACTTCGCCGAAGACGTACGGAATCGGTGGGGATGATAAAGACATAGAAAAGGTGTGATCGAAACCCGCCCGTTTCGATCACACCGTCCCGGATTTTAACGCGATTCGCCGAGACGACAAACCGGGCCGCGCCGATTTTCAGCGGAGGAGCTTTCTCACGCCTTTGTACGCCGTCATTCGAGCCACTCTTTGAGGCATCCGCCCCCGGCGAACTGCGCGAGCGTCGCCCCGAATTCGCAACAAACGAGACAGAAAACGCATCCCTCCCCCTTCCGGTTGACTACGAAGAGAATGTCAAACGAGCGAACCGCCTCCGTCTATTTGAAGGACGCTCCCGCTCACGAAGCCGTTTCCCATGAGGAACATTACCGCGCCGGCGATGTCATCCGGGCTTCCGATCCTTCCGACCGGGAGGCGTTCGGCGAGGCTCCGGAGGAATTCATCCCGGTCTTCGCCGTAAAATCCGTCGAGGAGCGGGGTTTCGACGATGCCCGACCGGATGGTGTTCACCCGGATCGGGGCGAGTTCGAGCGCGAGGGAGCGCGACAAAGCCTCGATCGCACCGCACGAAGCCGAAATCACCGACGAGCCGGGATACGGACGGCGAGCCGAAAGCCCCGAGAAGAAAGTGATCGAAGCTCCTTCACCCATCCGGGGAGCCGCGTGCCTCGCCGCGAAATACCCTCCCCACACCCGAGCGTCGAGCGTCGGACGGAGCGTTTCGGCATCCATTCCACTCACATTCGCCGCTTTCGTTTCGGCGGCGGTGACGATGAGGTGGTCGAGGCGACCCACTCCCTCGAAAAAATCCCGCACCGACTTTTCGTCCGACGCGTCCACCGGGAAAGTTCTCACGTCCGCGCCGATCCCCGCCCGCGCCGCCTCGAGCTTTTCGAGGGAACGTCCGGCGATGGCGACCGAAGCTCCCGCACGGCTCGCCGCCCCCGCGCACGCGAAACCGATGCCCGAGCCACCCCCGAGAATCACGACCGTTTTCCCGGCGAGTTTCAAACTCGAATCGGCTGGCAATTCGGACACACGTGCGTCCCACGACCCGCGACCCGCGTCTTCGTTATCTCCGTCCCACACACCGGGCACGGCTCTCCCGTCCGGGCGAAGACCCGGAGTTTGTTTTGATACCCCCCACTCTCGCCGAAAGCGTCGTGGTACGAGTCGAACGTCGTGCCGCGAAGCTCGATGGCGAGCGCGAGGATTTCGCGTGTGGCGGCGTGGACGGCTTCGATCTCCCGCCCGTCGAGCGTGTTCGCCTTCCGCGTCGGATGGACTCCGGCGGCGAAAAGAACCTCGTCCACATAAATATTCCCGAGGCCCGAGACGACGGATTGATCGAGGAGAAGCCCTTTCATGCTCGCCTTCCGCGTGAACACTTCTCGGAGGTATTCGACCGTGAAATCGTCGGAGAACGGGTCGGGGCCGAGGCGCCGGATGAGGGGATGCTCGTCCACTTCATCCGGCGCGTGAAGCTGGAAATACCCGAGCCAAAGTTTCGCGAAAGAAAGAACCGGGCCGCCCTCGAACTCGAGGATCGCGGTGTTTTTGTGATCCGGCTCCGTCCATTCGGGGAGCCGGAGGACGCGCCCCGAAATGACGAGGTGGATGAGGCCGACGATGCTCCCGAAGTCGAGGACGATTATTTTTCCGCGCCGCCCCGTGCCTTCGAGCGTTTTTCCGACGAGCTTTTTCGGGAAATCCTCCGGCTCGACGTTCGTCACGTCCCGGCGGAAAACCGCGGCGCGGAGAACGCGCTTCCCGCCCGCGAGAGCCATCACGTCGTGTGAAATCGTCGCCGTTTCGGGAAGTTCGGGCATATTACGAAGCGGCTCCGGAGACCCCGTCGAGCATCCCTTCGATGTACCGGGCGACGCCTTCTTCATTGACGGACTCCGTCATCTCATCGGCGGCTTCCCTCACGGCCTCGGTCATCCCCCCGACGGCGACGCCGCGTCCGGCGAAGCGGAGCATGTCAATGTCGTTCTCTCCGTCGCCGAAAGCGAGGATACGGGCGGGGGAAATCCCCCACTTTTCACAGAGAAATCCGAGGGCGGCGGATTTCTTCCCATCGGCGGCCCCGATCTCGACATAGTGGGGCAAACTCCGCGTCACGAAAAAGCGGTCGGAGAACTCTTTTTCGGCATCTCCGAGCCATTCCTCGACATCGTCGGGGGAATCCACGATCGTCACTTTTATGGGATCCTCGCGCCTCTCCGCGAGCCACGCCCTCGGGGATTCGACGGTCTCGACGCGGTCTTCGATGAAGCTCGCCATCGTGGCGAGGGCCGCCGGGGTGTCGGGCGACGTCACGATCTTCTCGTCCACGAAGATCCGGGCGTGGAGGCCGCGCCTCTCGGTCCATTCGAGGACTTCGAGAGCGCCCTCGACGGGCATCGAGTTTTCGAGAAGAGTCTCGCCGCCTATGCTCCGGATCATGGATCCCCCATAGCAAACGAGCGGCTCGTCCTCCCCGAAGCCGAGCCTCATCGCATGCTCCCTCGCCCCCTCATACCGCCGCCCCGTCGCAAGCACGACACGAATGCCGTTCGCGCGAAGGCTTTCGAGGGCGTTCATCGTATCGTCGGAGATCGTCATATCGAAGCGCATCAAAGTTCCGTCGAGGTCGAAGGCGCACATCTCGAATGGAAAGCCGTTTCTCTCTTCGCTCAAGTGTTTCCTCTCAAAAGTCTCCCGCCGCGAAACAGCCGCCATATTCTACCGGGAGTCGGGGAAGAAGTCGGCCAAAATCCGGAGGGGATTCTCGCGTGGATGGCCGAGGTCATTGGGAGTCGCGGAGCCGGGGGGAAGTCCGGGCCTCGGTGAAATGCTCGCTTGCTTCGATCCGGACTTCGCCCCGAGAGAGCCGACCGCGTGGGGGCCGGACTGGTAAAGTGGGCGGCGTTCGTAAACGGGAAGAGGAGGCGGAGATGGAAGAATCGAACATACTCACCGAAAAGGACGGCCCGGTAGCCACCATAACTTTGAATCGCCCGAAGGCTTTGAACGCGCTCAGTTCGGCTCTCATGAACGAACTCGCCGACGCTCTCGAAGGCTTCGACGCGGACGATGGAATACGGTGCGTCGTCCTCACCGGAAACGAGCGGGTGTTCGCGGCGGGCGGCGACATAAAGCAAATGTCCGACTCGACGGCGGCGGACATGGTGAAGCGCGAAAGCCCCTCGCCGTGGCGGAGGGTCGCGAAGACGCGGAAGCCGGTCGTCGCGGCGGTGAGCGGGTTCGCGCTCGGCGGAGGGTGCGAACTCGCGCTCGCGTGCGACATGATCGTGGCTTCGGAGTCGGCGCAATTCGGGCAGCCGGAAATAGACCTCGGCATCATCCCCGGCGCGGGCGGCACACAACGCCTCACCCACGCCATCGGGAAAGCACGGGCGATGGAGATGGTTCTCACCGGAAGGCGGGTCGAGGCGAAGGAAGCCTTCGAGATGGGAATGGTCACGAAGGTCGTTCCGGCGGAGTCATACCTCGAAGAAGCGAAGGAACTCGCGAGGACCGTCGCCTCGAAAGCCCCGCTCGCCGCGCAACTCGCCAAAGACGCGGTTCTCAAAGCGTACGACGGCACGCTCGACGCGGGCCTCGACTACGAACGCCGGAACTTCCTCGTCCTCTTCTCGACCGACGACAAGGAAGAAGGCATGGCGGCTTTCAAAGAAAAGCGGGCGCCGAACTTCGAGGGGAAATGACCGCCCCCCTCGAAGGCATGAAAGTCGTCACCCTCGCGGTGAACGTCCCGGGTCCGGCGGCGGCGGCGCGTCTCCGGGAGTTCGGGGCCGATGTCGTGAAAGTCGAGCCTCCCGGCGGAGATCCGCTCGCGGCCTCGACCCCGGCGTGGCACGAAGCGATGGCGAGCGGACAAAAAATAGTCGGCCTCGATCTCAAAGACGACGGCGGCCGAAGCGAGCTTTTCTCCCTCCTCGAAGAAGCCGACCTCCTTCTCACGTCGAATCGCCCCGCGTCTCTCGCCCGGCTCGGGCTTTCGCCGGAGGAGCTTCGGGAGAAATATCCGCGCATGTCATACGTCGCCATCGTCGGGTATCCGGCACCTCGGGAGAACGAGCCGGGGCATGACCTCACATACCTCGCGGACTATGGGCTTCTCACGCCGCCCGACCTCCCGCGCACCCTCCTCGCCGACCTCGCCGGAGCCGAGCGGGCGGCGAGCGCGGCGCTCGGACTCCTCCTCGCCCGCGAGCGGGGTTTCGGAGCCGGATACACCGAAGTCCCGTTATCCGAGGCGGCGGAGGCGTTCGCCGCGCCGCTCCGGCACGGCATCACACGCCCCGGAGAGCTTCTCGGTGGCGGATTCCCCGGATACGGCGTATACCGAACCTCCGACGGGTGGGTGGCCGTCGCCGCCCTCGAAGCGCACTTCCTCGAAAAGCTCCTCTCCGAATTCGGCCTCGAAAAAGCCGACAAAGAAGAAATGGAGCGCATCTTCGCCGAACATCCGGCTTCGTGGTGGGAAAAATGGGCCGGGGAGCGCGACCTTCCGGTGGCGGCCATCATATAAAATCCGGGAGCCGGATCGCTTCGCTCCGGAGAGATGGAGAAAGACGGGGAATGGAACCTCCGCCCCCGAAACCGACTCTCGAAATCGTCGGGAGGCGAGAAGGCGAAAGTCCTTCGTCTCTCTTCTCCGAAGGGCTTTCGCCTTCTTCGACCGAGGAAAACTCTCGCCGGGAACGGGGACGATTCGATGGCGAGCGTTTCGCCCCATATCTTTCCCCACTCCCCACTCCCGGTTTTCAAAGCCTCCGGCTCCCTTCGCGTGGCTTCATGCGGGGCGACGTCTTCTCCGAAAAGCTCTCTCCTTCCGAGCGGGAAACTCCCGCCGTGGACGGAGGTGACTTCGATGGCGGATGCCGCGCATCCGGACTTTCCCCACTCCCGAAGTGAGCGAAGCGCGAACGCATCCCGACTCCCGGCGTTTCCGGCGGATGCCTTCGCGCGGCTTCCCGAGTGGCTCCGTCTTCTCGGAAGGGCTTCCGCCCGAAGGAGACTCTCGCCGAGGGCGAAGCATACATCGGCGGCGGGAGCTTCGCCGCCGGTCTTTCCCCGACTCCCCACTCCCGAAGTGAGCGGAGACGAAGGCGGAGCGAACGCCTCCCGACTCCCGGTACTTCCGACCGAAGGGAGCGACCTTATTTCGGGGCCATGCGGATGGAGCCGTCGAGGCGGATGACTTCTCCGTTTAGCATTTGGTTTTCTATGATGTGCTTTGCGAGGGCGGCGTATTCGTCGGGTCTTCCGAGGCGGCTCGGGAACGGAACTTGTTTTCCGAGAGACTCCTTCGCGTCCTCCGGCAAAGCGGCGAGCATCGGGGTCTCGAAGATTCCGGGCGCGATGGTCATGACCCGGATGCCACTCGACGCGAGTTCGCGGGCGATGGGGAGCGTCATCCCGACGACGCCGCCTTTGGATGCGGAGTACGCGGCTTGCCCGATCTGGCCGTCGAAAGCCGCCACCGAGGCGGTGTTTATGATGACTCCCCGCTCCCCGCCTTCGCCCGGCTCATTCTCCGAGAGCCTCACGGCGGCGAGCCGGATGACATTGAAAGTCCCGACGAGGTTTGTTTCGATGGTTTTGGCGAACAACCCGAGGTCATGGACACCTTTCCTCCCGACGACCTTCGCCGCCGGCCCGACCCCCGCGCAATTCACAACGCCATCGAGCTTCCCGAAAGCCTCGACCGCCGCATCGAGGGCCGCCTCGACGCTCGCCTCGTCGGAGACGTCGGTGTGGACGAAGCGGGCGGAACCGCCGATCCCCTTCGCGGCCCCCTCCCCCGCCTCTTCGTTCACATCGGCGAGGACGACGTTCGCTCCGGCTTCGGCGAGGGTCTTCGCCGTCGCCGCTCCGAGGCCGGAACCGCCGCCCGTGATGAAGAACGTGCCATTTTCTATTTGCAAAACCTCTCCCCTTTCCGAAAAATTCGCCTCGATCCCTTCGCATTTTAGCGGTTCTTCTTCGTCGAAATGCCGGGAGACGTTTCGCTTCGGGGGTGGGGAGTCGGGATGTGCGCGACTCGCTTTTCTTCGATGCTTTCGTCTCCCCGCCCGACGAAATCTCGCCGGATTCGAGGGAGGTCTTTGTGGCGGAGCCTCCTCCACGAAGATTTCCCTCGCCGCGCATGCGGATATTTTGCCCGCGCTCCCGGAAAAGACGACCCGTTTCGGGAACCGTGGCACCGAGAGTCCGCTTTCGGCCGCGCCCCTCTTTCCGGGAATCCGTGTGAAAGATGTCATCTTCCCCGAGACTTTCGACTCCCCCATCCGAAGAACCCTCGCCGAAGGTAGCGGGGAGTTCGAGGCGGACGCCTCGCGCCTCGTGCTTTCCCCCACTCCCGAAGCAAGCGGAGCGAGCGCCTCCCACTCCCCGGAGCGAAGCGACCCGGCTCCCGGCGGTTCGACGAAGGAGAACCGCATATACTCACCCCATGGCGAAGCGCGGATACACACGGGACACCATCCGGGGCGGGGCGAGCGACTGGGACGTGTCGCGCCCGTTCTCGAGTTCCCTCCGCATGATCGGAAGCCTCATGGCGCACCCCGTCCGCTTCTTCGAGGTTCTCCCGAAAGTCCCGGACGTGCGGGCGCCGGGGCTTTTTTTGGCGTTCTCCGGGGTCGTCTCGGCGGTGGTGTGGTTTGTTTTCGGTGGAATATATGCGGCTCTCGCCGGACTTTTCGCCCCGGTGGCCGCTTCCCTCGCCGTCGCCTTTTTCTCCCATCTCGGGACGTGGGGAGGACGATATGATTTCGTCGTCACGTGGCGGACGGTGGTTTATCCGGTGGGATTTTTCGTGCCGCTCGCGGCGGTTCCGGCGCTTCGGTGGGTGGCGGCCGCGTATGCGGGACTCGTACTTCTCTCCATCGGGCTTTCGGCGGTTCGGGAGGTTTCGGTGGCGAGGGCTGTGGTGGTTTCGGCGGTGGTCATGGTGGCCGCGCTTTTTCTCATGTGGATGTTCTCACCGGGTTTGTGATCTCCGTTTTCGGGGTGTTCCCGAAGCATGAATCTCGACTATCCCATCGAACGCCTCTCCGCCGAGCGTACGAACTTTCGCCTTTCTCGGATTCCATTCTCGAAGTCCGTTCGGAACTCGCGTCATACCGAACCCGGATCGGTGCGCCCACCTTCTCACCGAGTCCGTATATCGCGCGAACGAACCGACGAGTCGTTTTCCGACCGTGAATTTGGACAATTCATGAGGCCGCGCGGGGTCGGGATCCGGAAAGAACGAAATCCGGGGGGCGCATGGCGAGACACCCGCGCCTTCGCACTCCCGGGTTTTCCGAAAAGAGACTTTCGACCGAAACACGGCGGCGGATCATATGAGTATCGGATAAAGCATTTGTCGGGAGTATGCGCGGACGCGATGCTTCTCGACCGAACCCGGCATCACACCCGGATCGAGACGAGAAGCATCCGAACCGCCATCGGGCGGATGACGTTCTTCGCGGCGAGGTTCGCCCGCTCCCTCTCCGTGAGGGCCGAGTCCGGGACGAGTGCGGAGGCGGCGTGGGTGAGGTTCGGGGTGTCGCCGTTGGCGGACTCGATCCTCATGGCGAGACTATTCAAAGCCGCGCCCGTGAAAAGGACTTTGCTCCGCTCTTCTTCCCGAGACTCGGGATCGGACTCCGAAGGAGCCGATCCTTCTTCGTCTTCTTCTTCGTCCACGAAGGCGGTTGTTTTTAGTGGGCGTTCTTCGATGAAGAGGGTGAGGATGAAGGCGACGGCGATTATGGGGATTCCGGCGACGAAGATGGGGTGCATGGCGTCGGCGAGTCCGCGGCTGAGGGTTTCCGCCGCGGCGGGCGAGAGTCCTTGAAAAGCCTCGGGGTCGAGGAGCGAGGCGACCCCGGAGGAGCCGGAGGAGCCGGGTATTTCGCGGGCCATCCCGGCGGTGATGATCGCTCCGAATATGGCCGTCCCCAAAGTCGCGCCCGCCGAGCGCGAAAACTGAACGACGGCGGTGGAGACGCCGAGCATGTCCCTCGTCGTGTCGTTTTGGACGATGAGGATGTACGTCTGCAAAACCGCGCCGAGCCCGAGTCCCACGACGACGGACGCGGTTATGAGGTCGCCCCTCTCCGAGCCGTACCCGAGTTGCGAGAGAAGGAAGTATCCGAAGCCCATGACCGCCGTTCCGGCGAGGGTGAACGCTTTGTATTTTCCGGTTCTCATAATGAGCCGTCCGACGATGGTGCTCACCACGATCATCGAGACGGTGAGCGGTATGAGGATGAGGCCGGACTCGGCGATACCGAGTCCGAGGACTCCTTGCGCGTAAAGCGGGATATACAAAATCGCACCGAACATCCCCATCGAAACGAAGAGGTTCGAGAGATTCGAGAGTGTGAAGATGGGGCTTTTCCAAAGCTCGAGCGGGATGACCGGCTCCTCGGCTCGGCTCTCGCTCCACACGAACAATCCGACCATGACCGCCCCGATTCCATAAAGTCCGAGGATTTGCCACGAAAGCCACGGAAATTGAACGCCGCCCCACGATGTCGCGAGGAGTATGAGGGTGAGGGAGACGCCGAGGGTGACGAACCCCGCATAGTCTATGCTCCGCTCGGTTCGGGTGTGCGGGAGTTTGAAGAAGGCGAATATGAAGGCGAGCGCGACGACGCCGATGGGGAGGTTGACATAGAAAAGCCATCGCCACGAGAAGCTCTCGGCGATCCAGCCCCCGGCGAGCGGCCCGGCGATGGAAGCCAATCCGAAGACGGCTCCCATATACCCCATATATTTCCCGCGCTCCCGAGGAGAGATGATGTCGCCGATGATCGCCTGCGAGAGCGGGATGATGGCTCCCATCCCGATTCCTTGAACGACCCTCGCCGCCACAAGCCACCAAAAACCTTGCGCCGCCCCCGCGAGCGCGGAGCCGATCATGAATATTATGAGGCCGCCGATGAAGAATTCGCGGCGACCATAAATATCGGAGAGCTTCCCGACTATCGGGACGATGACCGCCGAAGTGAGCATCACCGCGGTCAAAACCCAACTGTAATATTCGATGCCGCCAAGCTCCGCCACGATGACGGGCATCGCCGGAGATACGATCGTCTGCGAACCAGCCGCGACGAGCATCCCGAGCATAAGCCCGACAAATATGACGTTCTTCCTTATCGTCCCATCCGAATTCGTCGGGGTACCTCCACATTCCAAACCTGTACGTTAACGTATAGAATATACCCGAAGCGGGGTCATTTGTAACGCGCTTGCAACAAAATTCGTGGAAGGTTTTTCATGGACGCATCGAAGGAATTGGCACAGATCGGGGCGGTGGCGGAGGAATTGGGGGTGAGTCCGCGCACGATCAAATACTACGAGGAGATCGGCCTCGTCGAGCCGGAGGAGCGGACGCCGGGGGGCTTTCGTTTGTATGGCGAGGGGGATATACGACGGCTCACGGGCATTCTAAAGATGAAGGCGATGGGGTTCTCTCTCTCGGCGATACGGGAGCTTCTCTCCGCCCGCGACGAGGCGCGGGAAGCGGCGAAGACCACCGTGCTTTCGACGGCCATCGAGAGGCTTTCGGAGCGGCGGGGCGAGGTCGGGACGAGAATCGGCAAGCTCGAAGAGGATCTCGAAAGCGCGCGCTCCTTCGAAAGGGAGATCGCCCGCGACATCGAGCTTTGCCGAAAGCGGATGGAGGAGATCGAAGCCGACGAATAATATCGAGTCCGGAAGATCATACGAAGTCCGGGTGAATGGGTCCGTCGCCCTCGACTTCGGGGGGTGAATTTCGCCCTTCCCGACCCCCGGTGGTTTTCGGCGAAAACCACTCGTAAAGCGAGTTTCGTGAGAAATGCCCTTACGAAACTCGCTTTCACACTCGAACGGCGTGTCCCGCTTCGACGAGAACGGTCGCGATGTCGCGGCCATCGGCGAGTTCGATATTTGCGACGTATCGGCCGAGGCTCGCGGCGTCGCGTTTCGTGGTGAGGCGGCATTGTGTGCCGGGAGGGGCGAAGGCGGCGAGGAAATCGCGTGAGGCTTTTCCGCGTTCGCGTTCTTCTTTCGGTCCGGAGAAGACTTCGGGGACGTTTATGTCGGCGATGCGAACCATCCGGTACGCGTACTCGTCGAGGCCGAGCGAGAGAAGGACATGAACCGTGTCGCCGTCCACGACACGCTCGATGGACGCCCGGTACGGGCCATACGGCACGTCGAGGGAATCCGGCCATTTCTGAAACTGCGTCGGCTTGCTCATGACATGACACTTCCTTTCTTCGTTTGCGCGAAGATTTCGAGACTTCGAGAGGGGGTCTCGCGGCTCCGACATCGAGGGGAGGTGCGTGTACGAGCGGCGTGGGTGGCGCGGAAGCCCTCCGAAATCGGCGCTTCGATGCGATGCGCCGGTTCCTCGAAGACGGGAGTGATCGCCGACGAAGCGTACGAGCGAACCCGGTGGATTCGGGGAACGAAGTCGAGAACATCCCGACTCTCGAAACGGGCGGAGTGAGTGCATTCCGAAGCGAGCGAAGCCGAACTCGGCGAAATCGAACTCGGCGAAGCCGGATACGGAGCGAGAGCCTCCCGAATCACGGCGAGCGAAGCGCGTTTGAGTGGAGCGACGCGACCTTCCGACTCACGGCGCTTTTCATCCATCCGATTTGCCGGAGAGGAAGCCGGCCAAAAACCCGGCTATGGTCGTGACGACGGTGAGGAGTATTTGGATTTCGCCGGGTTTCCAGAGTGCGGCGGCGATGAGGGCGGCGGAGGAGCCGACGAAGACGAGGGCGAAGGAGACGATGACTATTTTCCAGATGAGGTCTGTGACGGGCTGGCTCGGGCGGAGGCTGCGGATGAGTTCGGCCCGGTCTTTGCGGCTGAGGTCGCCCGCGAGTTCGGCGACGACGTCCTTTTTACCCTCGGCCCCGAGGTTGTTCACGGCGGCGGTCGCGACCGACTTCGTGTTCTCGGGGCTGAGGGAGCCGACGACCTCGGCGGCGACGGACTTCCCGTTCTCGGCGGGGAGAGACTTCACCGCCTCGATGGCGATGGCCTCTTTGTTCTCGGGGCTGAGGCTGCGGAAGTGGTCTATCTCCGACTCGATCATCGCTCCTCCTTTTCCGAATGTTCTTCGAGGATTCCCGAATATATGGCGCGGGTCTCCGGCGAAGGTTCGGCGCCCCACGCGCCCGCGAGCGAGCGTTCGCACATGCCGTATTGGCGGAGGGCACGGCCTCTTTGCCCGAGGCGGGCGAAGCATTCCATGAGGAGGCGATGGGTTCTCTCGCAGCAGCGATCCTTTTCGAGGATGCGGTAGCAAAAATCCATGCACTCACGGTACTCGCCGCGCTCCATGCGGTGGACGGCGAGGCTGCCGAGCATCGCCGTGTATGCGTCTATGAGCCTTCCGCGCTCGATCTCCGTCCACTCCTCGTAGAGATCCTCGACGAGAAAATCCCCCCGATACAACGCGACGGCCCTCTCGTATTCTTTGTCCGCGTCCGGGATCCCCCCCGACTTCTCGAGCTTTCGCCCCTTTTCATGGAATGCGTCGAACTCCCCGGCGTCAGCGGATATTTTCATGGACGGGGAGAGACGATACGCGCCTTTCTCGAAGATGACGGCATCGTGCGGAGCCACCGAAACCGCGCATTCGCCGAGGATTTTACGAAGCGCGTATATGGCGGAGTTCAAAGACCACCGGGCGTGGCGGAGGTTCGAGTCGGGCCACAGCCAAGCCATGAGGCAATCCTGCGAAACGGGACGCGGACGGTGGAAGACCATGTACTTGAGGATCGCCACGGCCTTCCGGTTGCGTCCGAGCGGGACGGGGGCGCGGCCGCATAAAACCTCGAAGTCGCCGAAGAAATTCACCCGGAGAGTCGGAGCTTCGCCCCGGACGTCTCCGTTCGTTACGTTCACGAGTTCGCCGACGAGGGTTCCGTCGGGCTTTCTGAGGACGAGGGAGTTCGAGGCGCGCTCCAGATAGCAACCCGCCGGAAGCTCCAACAACCGACTTTCCATGAATTCCTCCACGCTCCTCGGCAAAATCAGGGGGACTCGGCGACGGCCTCCCGGCCCGCCAAGCCCTCTGTCTCGCCCTTCGCCGCTCTTCGCATCCCATTCTTGTCGCAAACAACGATGGTGTCAAGGGCGAAGTGTCGTCAGAGCGTTTTCAATTCACGGCTTCGGCCCCGCGGGGGACTTCTTCATCCCGGTGGAGAAGACATCCTCGGCGATCTCGACCCCGAGCGGCGCGCCGCCGATGTCCTGGCCGAAGTCGGGTTTTCCGTTGGCGCCGATGGCGAAGGCGTCGAAGCTCCAGTGGACGCCGAGGTACACGCGGCTGAGTCCGTTCTCCTCGATCATCTTCCACAACCCGCCGTCGAACTCGCGCTCATGCCTCGGCCTCACAGTCCCTTTGTTGTCCCGGTTCACTCCGTCGAACTCGTCAGAGACGAAAGAAAGGCCGTCGAAGAGGGTGTCCGGGCCACGGTTTCCTTTGGGGACACCGCCTTTGTTTATTCCATCCGACCCGTAGAAAAGACGGGTGATGTGGAAGGCCGCCGCGCCGAAGGTGGCGTGTCCGGAGGGGTACGCCGGGAAGGGGGGCGTGATGTTTTTCGGCTGGACGCCGTCCTTCGGCTTCGCGTTCGTGTTCGGCGCGCCGAGCGGCAGCCACGACGGGTCGCTGTTTTGGTGGATTTCCGAACCCGGCTCCCCGAAAGGCCCCATCGAGGGGTCGTGTTCGCGGACGCCGAGAACCGGACGCCACAGATCGTGGACGTATTTCTGCTCCCACGCGAGGATGCCCGCGTCGGCCATCGCCACGTTCACGAGCGCGAAAAGCCGGGCGTTATCCTCCGGCGTGTTCATCTTCGCCGCGGCGACTTCGCGCGCGATCTGGTTGTAAAGTCGGGGCGGGGTGCCGAGTCCCGAAGAGCCGTCGTAGCCCCAATAAACACCGATGATGGTTTCTTTCGCGCTCCGGCGGGGGGCGTTTTGCGGCAAGGTTCCCATAAGCTCCGGGGCGATGCCCTTCCCGCGAACCTCACGGAGCGCGTTCCGGTATTTCACGTTGCCGGGGCGTGGCGGATCGTCGAGCTTGTGCCGTTTGGTGACGGCGAAGCACTTCGACGCCGCGCCGTAATATGGGGCGTGATAGCCTTGCTCCGGGTCGTCCGGGTCGGGGCGATGGGCGGTTCGCGTCGAAGACGGACTATACCCCGCATGCCCCACGCCGGGATCCCCGCCGCGATCCTTGAGTATCTCCTTCGCCACGAGAAGCCCGAAAGCACGCCCTTCATCCACCCCGCCCCCCGGCAAATCCGCGCCCATGAGCGCGAGGTCGAAAGCAGCTCCCTGGCTCGGAAACAACGCCGAAAGCGTCGCATGCGCCGCCGCCGCGACCGCAGCGTCCGCCGAAGCGTTCGCCGCCGCAGGAAGGTTCGGAAGATACTTCGGCAAATTCGCTGGGTTCCCCGAGGCTCCCGCGTACGCGTCGTACATCGCGAGATGCACGATCGCCAAAGCCCGCGAACTCAGCGGAGGCCCGGTTTGCTCGCCCGCGCCGTTCGTGTGGCTCACCCGATTCGCTTCGAGGGCGACGGCGTTCCAGTAAAGAATCTGGTCATCCACCTGTATCGCCGCCCCTCGCCAGAATTTCCCCGTCCAGAATTCGGGCCTCGGCCATTCCGCCCTCGCCATCCCCTTCGGTCCGCTTTTGCGTCTCCATGCGCGTCCTCCATTTCCGGCCCGGCCCCACGCCGAGCCTCCGCTTGCCGCCACGAAAACAGACGACGATGAATCGCGGATGAAAAGAGGGTCGCTTCGCTCCGGGGAGTGGGGAAGTGAGTGAAGTAAGCCGCGCTTTCGGAGTCGAGTCAATCGAGAACATTTCCGTCCGCCGCGATTATCCGGGTGGTCGCGGGTATGGGAACCCGGAATTATTCGTCGGGGTCGGGAGGGCCGTCCATCTCGCCGACGAACTCGAGGACGACGTGATCAGTCTCGACGAACCCGAGCGAGCGGTAAAAATCCCGCGCCGCGACATTCGACGGCACCGTCACAAGCTCGATGAGCGCGGCCCCCATTTCGGCGGCCCTCTCCCGGACCTCGGCCATGAGAGCTTGCCCCACCCCCGCTCTCCGGCTCTCCTCGGAGACGGCGAGCATCGGGACTTCGGCGACTGTGTCGCCGTGTGCGAGATCCGGCTTGATCCAAAAACTCACAACCCCGACGATCCCCGCGCTTTCGCCATCCTCCGCCACGAGAACCCCGGCATTGCGAGAGCCGAGAAGCTCCATCATCCTCGCCCGCACGTTCTCCAGAGCGGGATGCTCGTCCCCGGTCACATCGGCAAGCTCGCATGCGAGGGCGTGGACACCTTCCGCGTCGCCATCGGCAGCCTCCCGGACGTTCACGGTTTCATAGTTCGCGGCGTTCTCTTCGGGACATGCGTGTAATTTACAGCAACGTGGGGTTCCGCGTTTCGCAAGCGGGAGAAAGGTTCCCCGGCCACACTCATCGGCGGGCCATACGAAATCCGGGCAAAGGTTCCGCTTCGCCCCCTTCCACGGAGCATCGAACGACGTTTCCCCCGACTCCCCGGCGAGATCCGCCGCCGCCCCGCTACCGCGCAACCAAAGGCGCGGAGCCGCTGCCCGGACTCGGCGCCGCTTCCCTCCTTCGCCGATGTACGTTCCGCATGGAGTGAAAATTCGACGCCGACAAACCGAGAGGCCCCGAACGAAGAAGGCGCGGAACATGTAGCCTGTGGCACGGAAGCGTCCGAGCGAAAGGAGTGGGAGATGCAAATATTGTGGGGCATCGGGGGGATGGCCGCCGTCCTTCTCCTCGCGTTCGCCCTCTCGACGAACCGGAGGGCCGTAAATCCCCGCACGGTCGTCGGCGCGCTCGCCATACAATTCGCCTTCGGCTTTCTCGTGCTTTATTCGGAGATCGGGCAAAGAGCCCTCGAAGCCGTCTCGAACGTCGTCGGCGCCGTCATAAACTCGTCGTCGGAAGGCATCGGATTCCTTTTCGGCCCGGTGCTTCCCGAGGAAGGCTCGGTCTTCGCTTTCCAGGTTTTGCCCGTCATCATATTCTTCGCGTCGCTCACGGCGGTTTTGTATCACTGGAATATTTTGCAGTGGGTCGTCCGCATCCTCGGTGGGGCTTTGCAAAGAGTCCTCGGGACGAGCCGGGCCGAATCCATGAACGCGACCGCCAACATCTTCGTCGGGCAGACCGAGGCTCCGCTCGTGATCCGCCCATACGTCGCCGGAATGACGAAGTCGGAACTCTTCGCCGTCATGGTCGGCGGGCTTTCGACGGTGGCCGGATCCGTCCTCGTCGGGTACTCGCTCCTCGGCGCGCCCCTCGAATACCTCATCGCCGCGAGCTTCATGGCCGCCCCCGGCGCCCTCCTCATGGCGAAAATAGTCATGCCCGAAGTGGACACCCCGGTCGAAAATATCGCCGCGGAAACGGACGGAGAATCCGAAGGAAGCGACGAAATCGGCGAAAGCGGAGATGATGCCTCCGACAGCCCCGCAGGGCATCGGAACGTCATTGACGCGGCGGCGGCCGGAGCCACGGACGGGCTTTGGCTCGCATTGAATGTGGGGGCGATGCTCATCGCGTTCATCTCGCTCATCGCGCTTTTGAATTTGATCCTCGGTTCCGCGGGCGGCCTCTTCGGCTTCCCCGACCTCACCTTCGAGGGCATCCTCGGCTATGTTTTCGCCCCGGTCATGCTCGTCATCGGGGTTCCGTGGGAGGAGGCGATACGCGCCGGGAGCTTCCTCGGGCAAAAGCTCATCCTCAACGAGTTCGTCGCCTTCTCGAACTTCGGCCCGCAAATCGGCGACTTCTCGGATAAAACCGCCGCCATAATAACGTTCTCCCTCACCGGCTTCGCCAATTTCAGCTCGCTCGCGATCCTCCTCGGAGGACTCGGCGGCATCGCGCCGCAAAGACGCCCCGACATAGCGACGATGGGAATACGAGCCGTCCTCGCGGGAACGCTCGCGAACCTCATGAGCGCGACGATAGCGGGAATGCTGATTTTTTGAGCACGCTTCGATTTCGGCGAGAACGGCGCGACGCGAGCGTGCGAAGATAACGCCATCCGCCGAAAAAGCTGACAGGCTGAGCCGCGCGACCGAAGGGAGCAAACACATGAAATCCATAATCATAGTCCTCGATGGCCTCGGAGCGGGAGACGCGCCCGACGCGAAAGATTTCGGCGACGAAGGCGCGAACACATTGGCGAACACGGCGAAAGCCGTCGGCGGCCTCGACGCCCCGAACCTCGGAATGCTCGGCCTCGGGAATATCGTGGAGATCGAAGGCGTGGAGAAAACCCACTCTCCGAAAGCGTCGTTCGGCCTCATGGTCGAGAAGTCGGCGGCGAAGGCGACGCTCGCGGGGCATTGGGAGATGATGGGGCTCGTCCTCGAAGATCCGCTCCCGACGTACCCGGACGGATTCCCCGAAGAGATCGTCGCCCGCTTCGAGCGCGAGACGGGGCGGAGGGTCGTCGGGGACAAGCCGGCTTCGGGGACGGAGATCATCGAGGAGTTCGGCCCCGAGCAGCAGAAAAGCGGAGCGTGGATCCTGTACACCTCCGCAGACTCGGTCTTCCAACTCGCCGCCCACACCGATGAAATCCCCCTCATCGAACTTTACGAAGCGTGCGAGAAGGCGCACGAAATGCTCATTCAGGAAGGCGGGATCCTCGTCGAGCGGGTCATCGCCCGCCCATTCCACGGCGAGCCGGGAGCATACGAGCGCGAGAACGAAAACCGCCACGACTACGGCATCGAACCCTTCGGCGAAACATACATGGACAAAATAAAGAACGCCGGACACGAAGTCGTCGCGGTCGGAAAAATACGCGACATCTTCGACGGCAAAGGCATCACGAAGCACCTCCCGGCCCCCCCCGACGACGACGCGAAAGTGGACGCGGTTTTGGAAGCCCTCGAAAAAATAGGCTCCGGCCTCGTCTTCGCGAACCTCGTTGACTTCGACGCGAAATACGGCCACCGCCGCGACCCGGAGGGCATGGCCGGGAACATAAAGCGCTTCGACGACCGACTCCCGGAGCTTCTCGAAAAGCTCGCCGACGACGACCTTCTCATCATCACCGCCGACCACGGAAACGACCCGACCTTCCGAGGCACCGATCACACACGGGAGATGGCTCCACTCCTCGTAGTCGGTGGCGGAGAACCGCGCCCGCTCGGCGTCCGTGAAGGTTTCTCGGACATCGGGGCGACATCGGCGGCGTGGCTCGGGGTCGGGAAAGACGGGCTTCCGGGGGAGGATTTCCTCGCCTGAAAGCGGTTCGCCTTCGGTTCGCCGCGCCCGTCGTCATTTCGGCGCGAAGCAAAGTTATCCGTCGTCGGCGCTTCGCCGGGCGGCTTCCGAGAGGCTTCGCGCCAGCCCGCGGCTCGCGCGTCCGAGGGTGCGGGCCGATGTCGTGACTTTGACGGCGGAGGAGCGGGTTATTTCCACCCCTTTCTCTTCGAGCGTCCTTTCGAGATGTTCGTCCTCGAGGTCGGCTTGCGGCGGGAGGCCGCCGATCTCCCGGTACGCCTCCGCCGTGAGCGAGAGCGACGCCCCGCTGAATTGCCAATGCTCCGGCGATTTCTCCGAAAGGCTCGACGAAAGAACCCTCCGATACCGTGAACGGCTTTGACTCTCGTACCATGCGAGGACGTTCTCCGGGAGGGAATCGCCGTCGCCTTCGAGTTCGATCCTTCCCCCGATGGCTTTCGCCCCCTCCTCCGCGAGCGATATTTGCGCCGCCACCCAATCTTCCGCGGCGACCGAATCGGCATCCGTCGAAACTATGAGTCCGCGCGGCCTCCCGACCTCCATCAGCCGCGCATACGCCACTTCCATCCCCGCTCGCCGCGCATGCCCCACGCCGCATCCCGGCCCGGCCAAAAAGTGGAGCCGGAGTTCCGGGTGCTTTTCGCCGACTTCCCACGCCCTCTCCTCCGTGGCGTCCGAGCAATGGTCGAGGACGAGAAGGACTTCGTACCTTTCGTTGAGAATGCCTTCTTGGCGGGCGAGGGCTTCGAGGCAGCG
>JACDAJ010000051.1 GCA_013695475.1 Rubrobacter sp.
CATCATCCTCACTTCCGGGACACTTCGTAGCCGACGGATTCCCGGTCCCATGTGCCTTCGGTGATGCCGCGCTTCCGGAGGGCGGCGTATTGGTTTCTTTGCGTCTCCGTCTTCGGGAGGGATGCGACGAACTCGACGTACCTCGGGACGGCGTAATGCGCCATCCTTCCCTGGCAATGGTCGAGAAGTTCTTCGTGGGAGAGGGTTTCCCCCGGCTTGAGGACGACTTCGACTTTCACCTCGTCCTCGCCGAGATCGGAGGGGACGGGGTACGCCGCCGATTCGAGGACGCTCGGGTTTTGGTTTATGACGGCCTCTATTTCCCACGACGATATGTTCTCGCCCCTCCGGCGCATGGATTCTTTCTTCCGCCCTTTGTAATAAAAGAATCCATCCTCCTCCATGACGGCGAGGTCGCCGGAATGGAACCATCCGCCCGCGTTCGACTTCTCGGTCTCCTCGGGGAGCTTGTGATAATACGTGAGACGACCCTTCGGATGCCGGAAGACGAGCTCGCCGGGCTGGCCGGGGGGGAGCGGGTTATCGTCCTCGTCCACGACCCGGAAGTCCACTCCGGCGACGGGCTTTCCCATCGCGCCGGGTTTGTCTTCCGTATTGAGGAGGATGCCGGGGGCGTCCACCATTCCGAACCACTCGATGAGGCGCACTCCGAAGCGGTCGCGGAACTTCTCCCACGCGCCGGGCTGGCAGCCCGCGTCCACCACGATCCGGACGGGATGGTCTTTGTCGTCGGGGCGGGGCGGCTGTTTGAGTAGGATCGAGATCATGGCCCCGAGCGTGTTGAATTCCACCGCGTCGTGCTTGCGGCACTCGTCCCAGAAACGCGACGCGCTGAATTTCTCGCCGAGCGCGAACTTCGCGTCGAGAACCATCGAGCCGACCATCGAGACGAGGAGCGCGTTCGCGTGGAAGAGCGGGAGCGACGTGTACATCGTCTCCCCGGCCTCCACGCCGGACGCGTCGAGGATCATTTGCATCGGGTTCCGGTCGTACTTCGTCGCGACGACGCCCTTCGGCGGCCCCGTCGTCCCCGACGTGTACATCATCCCCACGCCCCCGACCGACATCTCCTCGACCTCGACATCCGGCTCGGAGTCGGGGTGGTCCATGAGTCGGTCCATCGTCCAGTCCACTCCGCCGCCCGCCTTCCCTCCCGCGACGACGGAGGCGCGGAGGCTCGGGAGTTTGTCCTTCACGGCGAGGACGGCGCCTCGGAGGTCGTCCTCGAAGACCATCGCCACCGAATCGGAGTCGGCGAGGATGTGTTCGAGCGTCGCGCCTCTTTGCGATGTGTTCACGGGGACGCTCAAAGCGCCGATGAACACGATTCCGAGGTGCGTCCATATGAACTCCGGGCGGTTTCCCATGAGGATCGCGACCCGCTCGCCGGGCCGGACCCCGAGTTCGAGAAGCCCGTTCGCGGCTCGTTGTATGTTTGAGAGGACTTCGGCCCACGAGTATGTCTCGTCGCGGAATTTCAGCCAGATTTCGTCGGGATTTATGAGAGCGGCGCGAAGTTCGGGCATGTCAAACCGGGTGAAGCGTTCCGCATTCGAGGGGTTCGCGAGGCCGCTTCACTCCCGCAGCCATGCCGTCGGCATCCATGAACGCCGCTCCGAAACTGCATCGAGGCTATCCCTTCCACCGCAATTTCGGGATGACCCTCTCACCGTAAGCACGAATAAACTCTTCCTGATTCCGCCCGCAATTATGGACGTATATCTCATCGAAGCCGAGATCCACATATTTCTGGATATGCTCCATATGCTCGTCGAGGTCGGCGGAAGTGAGAACCCGGTTCTCGAAGTTCTCGATGGAAACTTGTTTCGCCATCGCCTGAAAATCTTCCGGATTCCGGATGTCGGCTTTCGGAAAGGGCATGCCGCCGTTTGGCCATTCTTTCACGGCGTTCTCCTCGGCCTCTTTTTGACTCTCGGCCCACGAGACGTGGAGTTGAATCATGCGCGGCATCTCGGACGGGTCTTTTCCTTCTTCTCGCGCGCCCTCCTCGAACTTCCCCATGAGCATCTCTATTTTGTCGTCCGGCGCGCCGACGGTGATGATCCCGTCGCAAAGACGACCCGTCCTTTTGCTCATGATCGGCCCGGCCGTCGCCACGTATATCGGCGGTGGCGTGTCCGGCATCGTATAAAGCCTCGCGCTCTCGAGCTTTATATGCTCCCCGGCGTACTTCACTTTCTTCCCGGAGAAGAGCTTCCGAATGACCTCGATGGACTCCATGAGGATGCGGAGCCTCGTCGGAGCCTCCGGCCAATATTCCCCGACGACATGTTCGTTCAAAGCCTCGCCCGCTCCGAGTCCGAGCCAGAAACGCCCCGGACACATCGCCTCCAAAGTCGCGGCGGCTTGAGCGATGATCGCCGGATGGTACCGGAACCCCGGCGGCGTCACCCCCGTCCCGAACCGAAGATTCGTCGTCGCGCCGAGCGCGCCGAGCCACGACCACACGAACGCGCTCTCTCCTTGCTCGGGAGTCCACGGATGGAAATGATCCGAGGCCATCACCGAAGTGAAGCCCGACTCCTCGGCGACCTTCGACCATTTCAAAAGGTCGGTGGGGTGGAATTGCTCGAACATCGCGGCGTATCCGACGGTTCCGGTGGTTTTCAAAGCGTCTCCCTCTTTCGGATTCGTACTCGTCATTCGATTTTACCCGTGTTCTTTGGTTTCGAGCCTCGGGTTTCAGGAAAGGCGGCGGATTTTTTCGAGGCCACGCGGCGCCTTCGGTAAATCTGGGAGTCTTCTCAAAGAGGCGCGAAACACTCATCGGGACACGCCGCGAAAGGTATTTCCCGAAACTTAAAAGTGATCCGTCGGATACACCCACGGGTCGCCGACCGGAAAGAGCCGTTCGAGAAGTTCGAGGGCTTCCGATGAATCGGGGTGAATGAGTCCATATTCGGCGAGCTTCCGCGCCGGAAGATACCCGGCGTAAAGTTGCGCGAGCCGCCGAACGTCGAGCCGCACCCGATGCTTCGCCCCCGAGCCTCGAAAAACTTTCCCGCTCCCGATGGTGTATTCGCCTTCGTTCTCCGGGACGCCATCGTCGGAGACTTCGAGTACGAGCGGCGAGTCCGACTCGCGCCGGAGGTGTCCGAGCGCGCCTTCCACGTCCACGAGGCGGAGCATGAACTCCGTCTCGATGTTCATCTCGACGTGCGAACTCACAAGATACGGATGGAGCGGCGATCCGCTCGGAACATCGTATGTGATGAGATTGTCCATCGGGTCATACGACGCGAGGAAGGAAAAAAGCCCCGCCCGAGCCTCGTTCGTCGCGGCGACGAAATTGAGGACTTTCACGGAGCGCTTCTCGTCCTCATCCGTCATCCGAAAGAGGATGTATCCTTCGATCCCCCCGTCCCGCTCATGGACGACGAGGCTCCATTCCTTCCGCTCGGGGATCCTCTCCCATACTTTCGCGCCTCTCCTCACGCACATTTGATGCCGCGATGCCCGCCCCTCGAAAACGGCGACGACCCCCGGCATGTCCCCGTCCCGGAACGCCCTCACATTTCTTTGCTCATCACTCGTCTCGAATTCCCTCGGGTTGATTTCGTACCGGATGGACTCCCCGGCAAGCTCATACCCATGCGCCCGGTAAAACGAGTGGTTGAAAGGCCACAACATCGAGATATGCACGCCGCGCCCGCGCATGTCCGAAAGAAGGGTCCGCATGAGTTTTCCGGCGTATCCGCGCCTCCGGTACGCGGGGTGCGCGAAGGCCGCCGCCACGCCGCCCATCGGAGCGGCCTCCCCGTCCACGAAGGCTTCGAGCGGAAGAACCGTCGCGCCCGCCCGAGCCTCGCCGTCCTCCTCGATGACGTGGACGTGATCGAGGGAGATGCGGGGATTTTCATCCGGGTCGTAATATTCCTTCCACTCCTCCGCGCTCCCCCCGAACGCGAGCGAGGCCGCCCGCGAAAGAGGTTCGATGTCCCGGCCTTCATACTTTCTCACTTCCAAATCTCCTCCCCATCTCGACTCGTCGCCGGGCGGAATTCTATCCGACTCTCATACCGAATCCGGGTGAAGGGTTTCGTATTCGATGCTTTCGTGAGGTCGTGAGTCGAGAAAAACCCGGCCTCACGAAGCGGAGCCGAAGGCGAAGCGCTCTCACGAAAGGCGAACCATTCATCCGCACCCGGCATTATCCCGATCCCCGCGCCGGAAACCGAAAAAGAGGCCGCATCGAAACCGGCGAAAGCGAGAGGCGCCGAAAGAGAGGGAGGCGGGAACACCCACCACTCGCCGGAGCGGAGCGACCCGAACGGCCTCACCCCGAGCTTTCCAATTTCTCCGACACCCATCGGCACCACTGTGCATACTCGCGCTCGAAGCCGACGCCTCTTTTCAGCGCGGCGTAATTTGCGAACCGCCTCCGCTCGAACCGCTTTGGCTCACCCCATTCGCTTCGCATCCACGCTTCGGTTTCGAGGTACCTTTCCATTTGCTTTTCATGCCTCCGCCCGAGTTCCCGGAACATCGCCGCCATCTCGCCCGGCTCCCCGAGCCACGAAAGATACGCTTTCAAAGTCGCCTCGTCGCGGGTCGGCGCGGACTTCGCCGGCTCCGAAACCCACTCCTTCACCGCCGAAAGCCCCTCCGCCGTGATCTCATAAATTTTCTTGTCCGGCTTCCCGCTTTGAGGGACGTCGTTGTGGACGACCATCCCCCCCGCCTCCAACTTCGCAAGCTCCGGATAAATCTGGCTGTGGCCCGCCTGCCAGAAAAACCCGACCGGCTCCGCCATCCGGAGCTTCACGTCATACCCGGAAAGCGATTCCCCGGCCAATAAACCGAGGGTCGCAAACCCCAAAGTCGAAACCCCCGCCCGTCCCATACACAAACCTCCATCCCACCGAATCGCACTTTCTCGATATTTTCTTTATGTATATCTTGACATATAAAACCGCCGCCCGTAAACTTTCATATGTCAATAACGACATAAAGAAAACATCGCACGGGGAGGATCGGCGAGTGAGGAGAGGATGAAGATGCACGGAAGGCATTTGGCGATGCGCGGGTCGCGTTTCGGGTCGTGTCGGGGGCGGGGCGAGTTCCTCGGGATGGACACCG
>JACDAJ010000053.1 GCA_013695475.1 Rubrobacter sp.
ACGTGGGCATGGAGCGTTGAATTCGGGAGATCATCCTTCTCTGATATATTCCCTCTCGAACCATCCACGAGCGTAACAGGGGGGCGGGAATATGGCGACGGTGCGCGATGTTGCGCGGGGAATTTTACGGGATCTCTCGATGACCACGGTCTTCGGGAACCCCGGCTCCACGGAGCTTCCGATGCTTCGGGACTTCCCGGAAGACTTCCGATACATCCTCGCCCTCCACGAAGCATCCGCCCTCGGAATGGCCGAAGGATACGCCCGCTCGACCGGGAACGCCGCCCTCGTAAACCTCCACACCGCCCCCGGACTCGGGAACGCGATGGGCGCGATGGTGACGGCATGGCATAACAAATCCCCGCTCGTCGTCACCGCCGGACAACAACACCGGAGCCACATCGCCCTCGAGCCGCTCCTCACCGGAAAACTCGTCGAACTCGCGAAACCGTACGTGAAAAGAAGCCACGAACCACTCCGCGCCGAGGACGTCCCCGGCGAGATACTCCGCGCATACCACACCGCGATGTCGCCCCCGCAAGGCCCGGTCTTCGTCTCCATTCCCATGGACGACTGGGACGCCGAGTGCGATCCCGTCGGAGCGCGGACGGTCTCACACCGCCTCGCCCCCGACCCGGAAGCGCTTCGGAAAGCGGCGGAAGTCCTTCGGGAAGCCGGCTCCCCAGCCATCGTCGTCGGCCCCGGCGTCGCCCGCTCGCGGAGCTTCCGGGAGGTCGTCGCCCTCGCCGAGAGGATGGTCGCCCCGGTTTTTCAAGAAGGGGTCTCGCCGCTCGCGGGCTTCCCGCAAAACCATCCGCTCTTCGGGGGTTTCATGCCCCTCGCCCAAAAACTCGTCGCCGAGAAACTCTCCCCATTCGACACGATACTCGTCCTCGGGACGCAGGTTTTCACATACTATCCATACGTTCCCGGCCCCGTCGTCGAAGGCGGAACGAAAGTCGTCCACATAACCGACGATCCGGACGAGGCGGCGGCCGCGCCCGTCGGGACGAGCATCGTCGGCGACGTCGCCCTCGCCGCCGGAAGCCTTTTCGAGATGCTCTCGGAAGCCGGCCGCCCCATGCCGCCCGCGCCGGAGGGTCCACCGACCCCCGAAGCGACTTCGCCGATGAGCGTGGATTTCGCGCTCCACACGCTCGCGGAGCTTCTCCCGGAGGATGTCGTCGTCTCCGACGAGTCAACGTCGAGCAAAGCCAAGCTCCACAAGCACATAAAAGTGGACGACCCGCTCGGGTACATAACCTCGGCGGCGGGCGGGCTCGGTTTCTGCATGCCCGCCGCCGTCGGGGCGAAGCTCGCTTTGCCGGAGCGTCCGGTGGTGTGCGTGATCGGGGACGGCTCGAGCATGTACTCCATCCAGTCATTGTGGACCGCCGCCCGGTACCGGATCCCCGTTGCCTTCATCGTCATAAACAATAGCGGATACTCCATCCTGAAAAGTTTCCGCAACCTCCTCGGGATGGAGGGAGTCCCCGGCCTCGACGTCCCGGATGCCGACCTCGTGAAAATCGCAAACGGCTTCGGCGTCGAAGGCGAAAGGGTCGAAGAACCGGACGACCTTCGAGCGGCCATAAAGCGCGCTCTCTCCTCCGAGCGTCCGTATTTGCTCGACATTATGGTGGACACGACCGTTCCTGATCTTCTCGGCTGAATTTTCACTGGAAACGGGATGATTGTGCGGTTTTGGGTGGATGCTCCCTTGTCGTACAATGGATCGAGTCGAGATCGGAGGTTTCGGTATGAAGTCGCATCGCGTGGAGGCGGCCATCGAGCGGGACGGCACACTCATGCTGGATGGTTTGCCTTTCCACAAGGGAGAGGTGGTCGAGGTGATCGTCTTGTCGAGATCGGACGCATCACAAAGCTCGGGACGTTATCCGCTGCGCGGAAAGCATATCCGGTACATCGCGCCGACGGAACCCGCCGCCCACGGTGAATGGGAGGCCGGAAAATAATCGTACTCGACACCCACGTTTGGGTTTGGTGGGTTCATGGCTCGTCCGAATTGAGCGAAGATCGGCGCGCCGTGATCGAGGAGCTGGGAGGTCGCGAAGTTGGTCGAGTATGACCGTCTGTCTTTGCCATGCCCGGTGGATGAGTGGTTGGATCTTGCTTTGGGATACCCCGGCGTTCGTCTGCTGGATCCCACACCGCGAATCGTTGTCGAGTCAACGCAACTGCCGGGCGAGTTCCATCGCGATCCCGCAGACCAAATGATCGTCGCGGCGGCCCGGACTTGTGACTGCCCACTCGTTACCGCCGACGACAGAATACTCCGCTATCCTCATGTCCGAAAGCTGCCATAGACAAAGGCTTCCGGCCCCCGCTGGCATACGCCCGCGTAAACGTTTACCATGCTTGTGTGGCGAATATTAAGGATGTGGCCCGGGAGGCGAACGTGTCGGTGGCGACGGTGTCGCGCTCTTTTTCCGGCTCGCAGCCGGTGAGCGCGGGGGTTCGGGAACGTGTCCACGAGGTTTCGCGCCGCCTCGGATACCGCCCGAACGCGGTCGCACGCTCGCTCCGCATGGACGCGACGAAGACTTTGGGACTCGTCATCCCGAACATCACGAACCCTTTTTTCACCGAGGTCGCCCGAGCCGTCGAGGCGGCGGCGTGGCGCGACGGATACAGCCTCATGCTCGGGAACACCGACGAAGACCCGAAGAAAGAGGAACGGTATCTCGACGTCCTTCTCGGAAAGCAAATAGACGGCATCATCATAAGCCCGGCGAGCGCCACCTCGCCGCACCTCGCGGAGGTCGAGGCGGCGGGGGTTCCGGTCGTCTTTCTCGACCGGGCGGCGGCGGGCGTGGACGCTCCGGTCGTCCGGGCGGACGGTCGGCTCGCGGTCGGCGCGCTCGTCGAATACCTCGCGAACCTCGGGCACGAGCGGATGGCGATCATCTCCGGCCCTCCGGAGACGGTCTCGGGGAGGGAGCGGCTCGGAACTTTCCTCGAAGAGGCCGAACGCCTCGGGGTCGAAATGCCGCCGGAGATGGTGCGAGCCGGGGATTTCCGCCAGAAGAGCGGGGAGCGGGCGATGCGCGAACTCCTCGCCCTCGAACGACCGCCGACCGCCGTCTTCGCCGCGAACAACCTCATGGCCCTCGGCGCGCTCACGGAAGCGAAGAAAGCGGGGGTCGCCATCCCCGACGACCTTTCGTTCGCGAGCTTCGACGACTCGCGGTGGTTCGAGCTTATGACGCCGTCCATATCCGCCATCTCACAGCCCCTCGAAGAACTCGGCGAGGCGGCGGCGAGACTCCTCACCGAGTCGCTCGAAGGCGGCGGCGGAAAGCCGGAGTCCGTCATCCTCGACGCCGAGCTCGTTTTGCGCGACTCATGCGTCGAGCCGGGGAAGAAGCCTTCGTGAGAGCCGACGTTTTCGTCATCGGCTCGATGAACCGGGATTTCGTCCTCAAAGTGGATCGCCGCCCGAAGCCCGGCGAGACGGTGACGAACGCGAGGCTCTCGCTCCACAACGGCGGAAAAGGGGCGAATCAGTCGGTCGCCGCCGCTCGTCTCGGCGCGTCCGTCACGTTCCTCGGATGCGTCGGCGACGATGGTATCGGGGAGCCGCTCATCGCTTCGCTCTCGGAGAATGGCGTGGACGCGAGCCTCGTTCGAGCCGCCGGAAACGTGGCGACCGGGGCGGCGTTCATCACCGTGACGCCCGACGGGGAGAACGTCATCACCGTCGCCCCCGGCGCGAACCGGAGCCTCACACCGGACGATGTGGACGGAGTCGCCGACACCATACGAGGCTCCCGCGTCCTCGTGGCGCAAATGGAGATACCTCTCGAAACCGTCGAGAGGGCGGTGGAGGTCGCCGCCTCCG
>JACDAJ010000054.1 GCA_013695475.1 Rubrobacter sp.
GAGCGGCCGAAGGGAGCGACCTCGCTTCGCTCCCTGTTTTATACTCGCGGGCTATGGACACCGACACGAGGCACGAGGCCATGATCTCGAAAATAGTTTCCGGCGAATACACCCGCGACGAAGCATACAAACTCGCAAAATCCACTTTCTCCGATCCCGGCCCCGCGATGGAGGCGGCGTCGAGGATACGCGACGAAGCCTTCGGTCCGCGCATCACGTATTCGAGGAAAGTCTTCATCCCGCTCACGCAGCTTTGCCGCGACAACTGCGGATATTGCACCTTCGCCCACCCCCCGAAGAGAGGCGAACGCGCATACCTCACCCCCGGCGAAGTCCTCGAAATAGCGAGAGCCGGAGCGGAGGCGGGATGCAAAGAAGCCCTCTTCACCCTCGGCGACAAGCCCGAGAAACGGTATAAGGAGGCGCGAGAGGAACTCAAAGGACTCGGGTTCTCCACGACCATCGAGTACCTCGCGCATTGCTCGCGGCTCGTCTTCAAGGAGACCGGGCTTTTGCCGCACGCGAATCCCGGCGTGCTTTCGGAGGACGACCTCGAAACGCTTCGAGGTGTCTCCGTGTCGCAAGGAATTATGATGGAAGAGGTATCCGGTCGTCTTCTCGGACGGAACCTCGCCCACTTCGCCTCGCCGGACAAGGTTCCGGAAAGGCGGCTCGAAACGCTCGAAAAGGCCGGAAAACAGCGTGTCCCGTTCACGACGGGAATCCTCATCGGGATCGGGGAGAGCGTCGAGGAGCGGGTGGACACGTTGCTCGCCATCCGGGATGTTCACGAGAAATACGGCCACGTACAAGAATGCATCGTCCAGAATTTCCGGGCGAAGCCGGGAACGAGGATGGAGAGCGAGCCGGAGCCTTCGGAGAGGGACATGCTCGCGACCATCGCGCTCGCGCGTCTCCTCCTTCCGAGCGACATGACCGTTCAGGCTCCGCCGAATTTGGCGGACGACGGCGACGCGAACTATGCCCGGTACATTGACGCGGGGATAAACGACTGGGGCGGCGTGTCGCCCGTCACCCCCGACCACGTAAACCCCGAACGTCCGTGGCCGCATCTCGACGAACTCGAAAAAGCGACGGAGGCGAAAGGCTATCTCCTCCTCGAACGGCTCGCGCTCCATCCGTCGTATGCCCTCGAATCGGAGAGGTGGGTGGACGAAACCCTCCGCCCGAAGGTTCTCGCGGACATGGATTCCGAAGGTTTCGCCAGAGTCGAAGGCTGGTCGCCGGGAAGCTCGGAGAGCGTGCCGGAGCGAGGCATCCTCGAAGCCCGTGGATTTCGTCCGTCGAAGGTGAGGCCGGAGTTTGCGAAGGCGCTCGCCGGAGCCGGGGAACGGGATCTCACGGAGGAGGAGATTTCACTCCTCTTCACGGCGCGGGGGAGCGAGCTTTCCGAGCTATGCACCGCCGCGGACGAATTGCGGCGCGAGACGGTCGGCGACGAAATAACGTACGTCATAAACCGGAACATAAACTACACGAACCTTTGTTATTTCCGGTGCAAATTCTGCGCCTTCTCGAAAGGCCCGAAGTCGCTGAATTTGCGAGGCGACCCGTATCTCCTCGACACGGAGGAGGTCGCCCGACGCGCCCGCGAGGCGTGGGAGAAAGGCGCGACCGAGGTGTGCATGGTCGGTGGGATACACGGGAGTTTCACCGGAGAAAACTACATAAACTACCTTCGGGCTGTCAAGGACGAGGTGCCGGAGATGCACGTCCACGCTTTCACGCCGCTCGAAGTCTCGCAGGGCGCGAAGACGCTCGGGATCTCGGTGGAGGAATTCCTCGTCGAACTAAAAGATGCGGGACTCGGAACCCTTCCCGGCACCGCCGCCGAGATCCTCGACGACGACATACGCCGGATCATTTGTCCGGACAAGATAAACACCCGCGAGTGGGCGGATGTTATGCGGGCGGCGCACGAGGTCGGGCTTCGGGCGACGACGACGATAATGTTCGGGCATGTGGACGGCCCGGTGAATTGGGCGAGGCACCTCCTCGTTTTGCGGGACATTCAGGCCGAGACGGGCGGTTTCACGGAGTTCGTGCCGCTCCCGTTCGTGCATATGGGGGCGCCCTTGTTTTTGCAGGGAAATTCCCGTCGCGGCCCGACGTTCGCCGAGACGGTGAAGATGCACGCCGTCGGGAGGATCGCGCTTCATGGGTACATAGACAACATCCAAGTTTCGTGGGTCAAGCTCGGCATCGAAGGCGCGAAGCTCGCGCTCGAGTCGGGATGCAACGACCTCGGAGGAACGCTCATGAACGAGAGCATCTCGCGAGCCGCCGGAGCGAGCCACGGACAGGAAATGTTGCCGGGCGACCTCGAACGGGCGATACGGGAGATCGGGAGGACTCCGAGAAGAAGAACCACCTTGTATGGGGTTCCGGATCGGGTGGAGCCTTCGGTCGTTTAGGAAAGGAGAAAGTGAAATATGAAAGCCGATGATTGGCTCTCCGCACTCGGCGTGGGTTGTGTCGAAAAGGTTCCTTTCGCAGCGAAGAAGCGAAGTGTGAACAGAGTTGGCGATCCTCCGATGGTTACGCAGATCGAGTTGCCGTACCGTCAGTGGGATGGACATATCGGGCCGTGGAGCGAACACTTTGGCAAAGCAAGTAAGCAA
>JACDAJ010000066.1 GCA_013695475.1 Rubrobacter sp.
ATCTCATCCGATGCCATCTCGCGGAAGTTCCTGTCCAGAGCCTCCCCGGATTCAAGTTCTTCGCTGTTTACGAGAAATGTGTGCGGTCTAGCATATTTGTTACCGTGTTCGTCGAAGTTCCTGAACAGGGCGAGGCGTCCGTTCTCTAAAGTCGTGGAGCCGTCGTAGTTCTCTCGGTGAAAGCCGGAGATGTAGTCGTGGACGAGCTTTGAAGTAGCAATATTGTTGCAGACTATGATAAAGCACGGCGGAACCTCAATCCCAGCTTTATCCCAGAGCTCGTAGGTCTTTTCGTAATGTCCGTAGAGTGCTTCCAGGGCGGTCTGGAGTTCGACGGGGATGCTCAGCGGATCGAGGTCTTTGGCCTTGCCGCGTCCCTTCTTCGGCATTTTTGGTCCGATGTGTTCCCAGAGGTTTCGGAACCTCGGCATCTCACCACCGGGGATATTGTCCGCGACGGGGACGCGAGGCAACTTTACGATGCCGCACTCTATAGCGTCCATCAGAGAGAAGTCGCTCATCGTCCACGGAAAGAGCGTCCCCTCAGCGTAGCCCGAGCCGCGCAGGAAGAACGGCGTCGCCGAGAGATCTATGACCCGAGACGCGCCGAGTTTGCGGTTCACCGTCTCCAAGCCGGAGATCCAGAGCCGAGCGGCCTCGTTGTTCTTCTTGGCCTCGTCTTTCTCATCGCCCTTGAGGTCGGTTTCATCGTCCTCGCCGGGCTTCTCCCGGTAGCAGTGGTGCGCCTCGTCGTTCAGGAGGAGGATGTTCTTCATGCCCATCAGGTCGGGCATCACCCGCTGCAGCATCTGCCCCTCGGTCTCCAGGGTCTTGAGTTCTTCGCCGCGTCCCTGAAGCAGCGAGCGTCCGCCTTTGGAGAGTTCGAGTCGTTCACGCAGTTTGAAGGCGTGGTAGTTGGTTATGACGATCTTGGCCCGGTCGAGGTCGTGGAGCATGTCGTTCGGCACTAGCTCGCGGCTCTGGTAGTAGCTGTCCGGGTCGTTCGGCTGGAGGACGCGCAGACGGTCTTTGATCGTCAGACCCGGCGCGACGACGAGGAACCCGCGAGTAAAGCGTTTGCTCTGCGGGCGTCGCACGGCGTTGATCGTCTGCCACGCTATGAGCATAGCCATCACGGTCGTCTTCCCCGCTCCGGTGGCGAGCTTCAGGGCGAGGCGCAGGATGCCGGGATTCGCGTCGTTGTTCGCGTCTTCGAGGTGATCCAGGAACGCCCGGCCCGTCTTTCCCGCCTGGGGAGCGACCTCCGTCAGCCAGATCGCGACCTCCACCGCTTCGATCTGACAGAAGAACGGCCGAATCCCCCCGAACTCGTGATGCCGCCAGTGCTGAAGGAGCCGGGCGGTCTCGGGGGTTACGCGCCAGTCGTTCGGGTTCGTTATGCGTCTCCACTCGTCCACCTGACGGCGGAGGCCGGAGATCATGGACGTGGGATCGTACTGTTGCTCCCCGGTGGAGAGCCCCTTGCCCTCATCGTAGACGAGCTGCTGCTGTTCGGCGGCCCTGCCTCGTCGCTTCTTCGGCTTCGGGATCGGGGTAATGAACTCCGCCGGTCTGCGGGAGTCTATGATCCTCTGCGTCGGTTGCCCCTGCTCGTCGAGTTCCCAGTAACGCCCCGGATGCTCGTAGGGCGAGTTGAGGACAGGCCGCTCGAAGAACAAATCGCTGATGATATTACCCCTTTTCCTTATAGTCGCTACAGAGAGAATACAGGTTGCCCGGCAATTCACCTATCTCGGCTGTGCCTGTACGTGTGCAGAGCAAGCCGACCACCGCAAAGTCTATAAACGCATTCTCCCCATTTGCGCCAAGTTTCTCTCTGCTTCCTGTTGCCCCCCGAGATGTGGCACAGTCTAGCGTAATCCGATGCCGGGTTGCAGAGGATCTCCGAACACGTCAATGAACCAGCGACGTGGATAACGCCGCATGACCGCTTACGCCGACCAACCTCTATTTCTCTTATCCTCCGGCTACTAACAGGCTCATCCCCAGAGCAAGTCGTTCTGTCTGCTGAAACCGTCGACAGGACGCTCGTAGCAGCGAGCTAAAACACATTGATACTTGGTCAATTAATTTTATCAATAATGTATTGATTTAATCCTCTCCTTAGTGCATAATCTCCGTATGATGTTTGGCATGGTCAAGGAGGCAGGCATAGACGGGATAGGGGTTCCCGAAGGCTATGAAGTGCTGGACGCTACTGCTATCGGAAAGCGGCTCGGGTTGAAGCGGGACACAGTTCTCGCGTATCTATCGCGACGAAACTTTCGGCGGATACCGAAGCCGAACCGGAGGCTTGCGATGGGTCCGATCTGGTATGAGCGGAGCGTCAGGGAGTGGGAGGAGAAAAGGAGGAAGGATGGGTAAGCGCGGGAACGGCGAGGGAAGCATTTATCCTCATAAACGAAACGGAGTGAAGATAGGCTACCGAGGTTCCTACACCATCTACACGTCCGCAGGACCTAAACGGCGATATGTCAGCGGCAAGACACGCGAAGATGTCCGCAAGAAACTCACGAAGGCGATGTCCGACCGGGATGGTGGCTTCGTCTTCGAGGCGGGGTCCGTCAGGGTCGGGGAGTATCTCGACCGGTGGCTTAGGGACTCTGTGCGAGGAACAGTCAGGCAAAGCACCTACGAGACCTATGGCCACATGGCCTCAAAGCACATAATCCCGGCACTGGGGGCCATCAAACTGCGGAGCCTTACTCCGATGCACGTCAGAGGCTTCTACCGCGAACGCTTGGACAACGAGGATAGGAAGTGCGCCCCGGCCACAGTGCGGAAGATGCATGTCGTCTTGCAGAAAGCTCTGGATCAAGCTGTGTCGGACGGCCTCCTACCACGCAATGCCGCGAAGGGAGTCAAGCTCCCGCAGACGAAGAGGGGCAACATACAGCCGCTCACGAGGGAGCAGACGAAGATCCTCCTCGGTACTGTCTCCGGTGATCGTCTCGAAGCCCTCTATGTTTTGGCCGTCGCCACGGGACTCCGGCAAGGTGAGTTGCTCGCCCTCAAGTGGGAAGACGTAGAGCTTGAAGAAGCCGTCCTCCGCGTCCGCTCGACCCTTACCCGCTCAGGCGGCACGGTATCAATCGGGCAGCCGAAGACGGCCAGGAGCCGCCGCTCCGTCGGCCTCACAGGGCAAGGGGTGTCCGCTCTCCGGGTGCATCTCTCCCGCCAGATCAGAGAGATGGAAGAGATGGGTTCCCTCTACCAGCCAGGCGGCCTTGTCTTCGCCAACGAGATCGGAGGAATCATCAATCCGTCAAACCTTCGCAACCGCTCCCTCAAGCCTCTCCTCCAACGCGCCGGGCTGCCGAAGATACGTTTCCACGATCTCCGGCATACGTGCGCCACGCTGCTGCTATCGAAGAACATCAATCCGAAAATAGTCTCCGAAATGCTAGGGCATTCGAGTATCGCCATCACCCTCGACACCTACTCCCACGTGCTGCCCAACATGCAGCAAAGCGCGGTGCAGGCTCTCGAAGAAGCTCTCAAGTAGGATTTTCGTCTGCGTTGCTGCACGGTTGCTGCACAGAAGCCCCAGATCGTCTCCGGGGCTTCGTCTTACTTCCTACGTTTCTCCTGCAAAACACGGTTTTTTTGATGGTGGGCCTGCCTGGACTCGAACCAGGGACCTCATCCTTATCAGAGATGCGCTCTAACCACCTGAGCTACAGGCCCGAAGAGATCCACGCCGGGAAGACTCCCCGAAGGAAGGCCCCGAATCGCGCCGGGTAAATTTACAATACCCCACCCCCTCTGACAAGCCGAAGGCGCCGCCGAGCGACACCGGGCGCGGGTGATCACAGCCGCCTACTTCGCCGCGAAACTCCGCGAAACTCCCGTCCGGACGCGGAATGCTCCATCGCGGGGCGCGGGGCGGACGCCGATTCCTTCGATCGGAATCAGCATGGGGCGCCATTGGCTCGCCGATTGAAGACGGGTGGGACGCAAAGTACAATCCGATATGATGAATTCAAAGTCTATTATGTTCACGGCGACCATCCCAGAGCCTCGCCAACCGAGAGGAGTCCTCAGTCTGTGAGCGCCAACGGCTTCACCCGCATGTCAATATACGGGATCAACCTCGACCTCTTCTCATCGAGTCCCATTGTCATCCTCAAAGTCGAGGAGGAGAACCGATACCTCCCCATCTGGATCGGCCAGCCCGAGGCGCGCTCGATCCTCATGAAACTCCAAAACCAGGAATTCTCCCGCCCTCTCACCCACGACTTGGCGGTGAATTTAGTCTCCGAACTTGGCGGGAACATGGAGAAAATTACCGTCACGGAACTCAAAGACTCCACCTTCTTCGCCACCATAAGCGTGGACATCGGCGGTCGCAAAGTGGACATTGACTCCCGACCCTCCGACGCCATCGCTTTGGCGGTGCGCTCCGGAGCCGAAATCTTCGCCTCCGACGAGGTGATCGAAGAAGCCGGAGTCGTCTTCGAAGAAGCGATGGAAGACGCCCCCGAGGAGGAGGTCGTGGACAAATTCAAAGACTGGATGAACCGCGTCTCCCCCGACGACTTCGGAAGGTGAAAAACAGGGAGTCGGGGAAATTCCGGCTCCCGGTCTTCGCTTCGGAGGCGGGCTAATTTTCCTCCTTCTCGTCACCGAAACGCTTCGCGAGCCGTCCGAGCCGAATGATTATGAGGACGACTATGATCGTCACGACGACCGCATAAAGAAACTTCGCGGCGAGGTCGCCACTTTGCGGGAGGAGGGCGGCGAACAAAGCCTGAATCGCCTCGTTCCACGCGAGGGCGGCGACGAGTCCGAAGGCGGTGGTCACGAGCGTGATGATGGTGTCGAGAACTTCCTTGTTCAATTCGCCTCCCCAAAATAGTGTACGCCGCCCAACTTCGGGGGGGTAATTTTCGGCCTTCCCCACTTCCGAGGCGGGCAACGCCGCGTGCGGAGCAAAGCCGCTTTCAGCTCAACTTCTCGCCGCCTTGCTTCGATTGTTTTTGCGAGCGGTACTCGGGGTAGTTTTCGAGGAACTCCTCGACCGAGCCGACACCCCACCCGACTATGACTTGCAAAGCGTCGCCGTCGTAGTGTTCGCGGACTTGCGATTCGCGGCGGACGATGCGCCGGACGTACTCCCACGGGGTCTCGCCCGAGCGGCGCTCGAGTTGCTCGGTATACAGGAAACGACCCGTTCCCCGGTCGCGCACCATTAGAAGATCCAACGTCAGCCTTCCCCTCCAAGAAGATCGAGAGCCGCCCACCGCCCAAGCAAACCAGCCTCTTCCCAAAGCCAGCGCCCGTCTTCCACGGACACGCCAAACGGTGGAGCATTTGCATACATTGTACCCATGCCCACCGAGAGAACGCCACCCGAAACAACGGCCGCCCCTTCTCCGGCCTCCGCAAACCCCCGACGATGCACGATATAGTCGTCCCCCTCGCCGATCCCACCTCCCCTCCACGCCGCCCGTATATCGAGCCTCCCGGCCATCTCGCGCATCGCCCGCTGGAGCGCGAAAACCGCGAGCGCCGCCCGTCCGTCCGCGAAGTTCGCCGCCGCCCGCGAAGCCGAAAGAAAGTCGCTCGCTTCCTCCGTTTCCAGCGGCGCGGAGGGGAGATCCTCCGGGGGATCGAAGTCCCCGCTCTCGATGCGAGCCGATATCCGCTCCCGATGAAGCGAAGCCCCGATCCTCCCAAGCTCCCCCGCCCCCACACCCACCTCGACCACGAGCATCCCCGCCTCCACCCCGAGCGACTCCATCCCATCCGAATCAAACACCTCTCCGACCTCGTAAAGCCGGATGGAAACCCCCTCGTTCCACTCCCGCTCCCCGGCGGATATGGCACGCCGTCCGAGCGAGTCCGAGTCGGCGGCGGAAAACGGCGTGAGGAATTCGAGATCTTCTTCCTCGATCATCGCGTCCTCGGCGGCGGCCTCCGCCCCAAACTCGCACATCCTCCCCACCCCCGCCGCGTTCATCCGAACCGTCGAAAGCTCGGGAAGCCCGATGCGGAGTATCTCGTTCATCGCCTCCTCGGGAGGAAACCCGAGTCCCGAGGCGGGCGTGTCCGCGACGAGGAGGATGGAGCGCGAAGGGACGGAGATGAGATCCGGTGCCGTGTGCGTGTCCGAGGCGGCGGCCCACCCGCCCCGCTCCGGAACCGCCGCGACATGCACCGGGCTGACCGCGCCCGGAATCCGGGCCGCCACGGAAGCCCGCCCGAAAGCCGCCTCCGCCGTCAACTCGTCCGGCGCGACGACGGACACCTCCGCCTCCTCGCCATCAGAGAGCCAAATGAACTCCTCGGAGTGATCCATTATGGTCGCTTCGCTCCGGTTTTTGGTTTTTGGTTTTTGGTTTTTGGTTTTTTTTGCCGGATAGTTCCGCCCCCTCGCCCAACGGACCATCGCCGGATTCGACCGCGAGTCAGATTACGGAAGCCTCGAACCACATCTCTCCCGCTCCCCCGAAAAGGTCTCGTGAACCACCCGGGATGTTTTCCAGTTCTTGCCCACAACCAATAACCAGGAACCAATAACCGGAGCGACCGAGGGGAGCGACCATCACTCGACCACCACGAGCGGCTCGCCGCCCTTCACCGTCTGCCCGGCTTCGACGAGGACTTTCCCGACTTTTCCGGCCTTCGCGGTTCGGACTTCGGACTCCATCTTCATAGCTTCGAGGACACACACCGCCTCGTCGGCCTCGACTTCGTCGCCCTCCCCGACGAGGAGGCGGACGATGGTTCCCTGCATCGGCGAGGCGACCGTGCCTTCGCTCACCGATGCCCGCTTCCTTCCCGCCGCGCCCCGCCGCGCCGGAGCCGAACTCCCCTTATTTTTCTCCGCCCCGCCGAAAACCTTCACCCGGAAGAGGCGGCCATCCACTTCGACGGCGACCTCGCGAGGGTCTTCTTCGGGAGCGTCCGGGGCGATTGCCCGCTCTCCCGCTTCGATCTCCAAACCATCCATCCTCTCGGCGACGAAGCCCGTCTTGTATTCACCGGATACGAACGCCTCGTCGTCGAGGATCGCCCGGTGGAACGGGAGCGTCGTCGCAATCCCCTCGACCTCGAACTCCTCGATGGCCCGCCGAAGCCGCGAGAGCGCATCCCCCCGATCGGAGCCTCGCACGATGAGCTTCGCAAAGAGCGGGTCATAAGATTCCGGCACCACGCCCGGCCCCCGGAGCGACGAATCCACACGCACACCGGGGCCGCCCGGTTCTCGGTACGCGGTGACGGTTCCGGGACTCGGTGCGAAGTCGTTTGCCGGGTCTTCGGCGTTCAGCCGAACCTCGATGGCGTGTCCGCGCCACGAAACATCGCTTTGCGAAAAGGGCATCTTTTCTCCGGCAGCGATGCGGATACCCGTCTTCACGATGTCCACGCCCGTAACTTCCTCCGTCACCGGATGCTCGACTTGAACGCGAGTGTTCATTTCGAGGAAAAAGAACTCGTCGCCCGCTTCGCCCCTTTCCACCAAAAACTCGCACGTCCCGGCGGAGTCGTATCCGACGGCCTCGGCGGCGGCGACGGCGGCCTCCCCCATCGCCTCGCGCATCTCCGGCGTGAGAGCCGGGGACGGGCATTCCTCGACCAGTTTCTGATGGCGGCGTTGTATCGAGCAGTCTCGCTCCCCGAGATGGACCGCGTTCCCATGCTTGTCTCGCAGAATCTGGATCTCGATGTGCCGGGGCGAGGAAAGATACCGTTCGAGATACACCGAGCCGTCCCCGAAATACGCTTCGCCTTCGCGGCTCGCACGCTCGAAAGCCGACTCCGCCTCGGTTTTATCGTGGGCGACGGCGAAGCCTTTTCCTCCGCCGCCCGAGGACGCTTTCACGGCGATGGGGAAGCCGTGTTCGGCGGCGAAGTCCGTGAGCGCGTCGGCTGACTCGACCGGATCTTCGGTGCCGGGTGTGATCGGGACGTTCGCCCGGGCCATGATCCGGCGCGACTCGACCTTCGACCCCATCGCCTCGATGGCCTCGGGATGAGGCCCGATCCACACAAGCCCCGCCTCGGTCACGGCACGGGCGAAAGGCGCGCTCTCGGCCAAAAACCCATACCCCGGATGAACCGCCTCCGCCCCGCTCTTCTTCGCGACATCCACGAGCTTCTCGATATTCAAATAGCTTTCCGAAGCCGGGGTCGCCCCGATATGATGCGCCTCTTCCGCGAGCATCGTATGGAGCGCGTCCCGGTCGGTGTCCGAATACACGGCGACGGATTTTATGCCCATCTCCCGGCACGCGCGGATGATACGGACGGCTATTTCGCCGCGGTTCGCGATCAGGATTTTGCCAAACAATCTTTTCAGCCTCCCGGGGTCATGGTTCGGTCAATAAAGCGTCGGAAGGTCTCGTGCGGGCGCGCCGCCGTTCCGGAGTGCCATTTATTTATCCGTATAGTTTCTCGGTCGAAGCCGGGTCGAACAAAGTCTCCGGCGAGGGTTCGTCGTTTATGTACTCGCCGATGCACCGGGCGACGTACTCGGCCAGTTTCACGGGTACGGCGTTGCCGATCATAAGCTCCATATTCGTCTTCGATCCCTCGAAGACGAACTCCTCCGGGAAGGTTTGTATATAGCTTCTCTCCACGGTCGTGAGGGGGCGGATGTCCGGGTTCATAATGACCGAGTCGCCGGGATGTCCGGGGTATCCTCCGGGGACGGGACGATTCACGCCCCGAATCGTCATGCTCGGCTCGTCAACGCTGTAAATCGCCCTCCGGCTATAGTTCCGGGGGTGGCGATAATAATGCTCCACATCGAGCTTTTCGCCCATATAATCCCTCACCGTCATCGGCTCGTCCGCGAGGTTCTTCTCCAGATAGCGGAGGAGGGAATCGCTGTATCCGCCGAGTTCTCCGACCATGAAAAACCGCTTCCTTTTCTGGGGGACGCCGCAAAGACTCGCGTCGAGAACCTTCATCGTGAGTCCGTATCCGGCCTCGGAGAATATGCGCCGCACGATGTCGAGGCGTTTGCTTTTTATAATCCTCTCGACGTTCTCCATGACGGACCATTTGGGACGAACGCCCGTCACGATGTCGGCGAAGGTCACGGTGAGATCCGCCCTTCCCCCTTCCTCGTCGCGCTTTCCGGCGTGGGAGAAATCTTGGCATGGCGGGCCACCGATGACCATGTCCGGCTCGTATTTCGAGAAAGTGTCGAGGTTCCGGGACTCGGAGACGAGATCCACCTCGAATATCTCGTGGTCGAAGTTCTTTCGGTACACGTCCACGGACGGCTTCCAATGGTCGAAGGCCGCCGAGATCTCGAACCCCGCATTCTGGAAACCCAGGCTGAGTCCGCCGCACCCGGAGAAGAGATCCACGACCCTCAAAAAGACCATCCCCCCGCCGAATCGAAATCGTTTTTCATAAGCTCCATATAACTTCCAATTGTCTCATAAAAGGTCGAAAGTGCTTTGCACGACGGCGTCGAGCCTCCGCTCCGGGCTGAGATGCTTCTCGCCCCCGCCAAGCACGATCTCCTTCACCGCCGACCTCTTTATCCGGGGCCGCGCAAGCTCCGGGCTTTCCAGATAATGGAGAGTCCGCGACCCCGATATGGCGAAGGCTTTGTCGTTTCTGGGAGCGTAAACTATTTCGTTCGTGGTTTTGCCCGGGTTCATCTTTCCGGTGGACGCGAAGTCGTGGAGCATCTTCACGATCCAAACCACGCTCCGCATCTCCCTCGTCATTTGCTCCCGCGCCTGACTTTTCGCCCGATCCAAAACAACCTCGTCAAGGCGAAGTCGCTCCACACGAAGATGTCGAAACATTGCTCGTGAAGCGCGAGGGTCTTTCCCACAGTCTTCCATACGGGCTGCATCATCAAAGGAGATTGCCGCCCCACTTCGCTGCCGAGAACCCGGTCGAGGTCGTTGGCGAGATCCGGAACCAAAGGCCGGACATCCTCGGAGCTTCGCCAATCCACGCCCTCATAACGCTCCGAACCGAGCAATTCAGATAATTCTTTCCGGCGCCCCTCAAATAGCTTCGCCATGCTCAACGCGGCATACACAATGGTGTCCGGCCTTACGACTATCTCCGAGCTTTGCCCGCTGTCGGGGCGTTCGACGGTCGAGCTGTCCGGGAGCGCAGTCAGCTTTATCTCCACGTCGCGGAGGCATCTCCCCCCACCCCCCGAGATGTCCATAGTCACGAGATCCGCCCTCGGAAGCCTCCCGACGACCATCGGATGGTACGGAGTAAATTGAGACTCGAACCCGAAAAAGAGGTTCTCGGACGAAGGGTTCATCCCAAAAACCTCGGCCACGGAAACCTTGCCGTGGCGCACCTCGAAATCCTCGCCGAGCGTCAAATAGACGGGTTCCAAGTTTTCCCGGTGCATATAGAAAGCCAAAGAGGCCGGGAAGCAATTATTGAATTGGTTCTTCCCCCACGCCTCCTTGAGCGAGAAATCCCTGTTCGATCTCCCACCCAAACCAAGCAAAGATGGTTCGGAAGAAGAACCCATCTCAAACCATCCCCTCCCACCGCGAATACGACCACAAAGAATCTCCGGCTTTCATATGCCTCGGCGGCGGATGCCCGAGAAGCCCCGCCATCCGCCACCGGCTTCGTTTGAGATTTTGCGCCTTTTCCGATTTTCCTTCGCGCATCGCTTCGAGCGCGGCCATGATCGCGGCGGCTTCTTCGGGGGTCGGGGATGGTTCGATGTTCACGCGAGGCTCCTTGTTTTGGAACGGCCCTCTCAGAGCGGGATGTTCCCGTGCTTTCGCGGCGGCCTTTCGGGACGCTTCGTCTTTATCATTGAGAGGGCTTTTATGAGGTATGGACGGGTTTCGCGAGGGTCAATGACATCGTCGAGATATCCCATTTCGGCGGCGACCATCGGGTTGTTGAATTGCTCCTCGTAGCCCGAGATGAGTTCCTCGCGCCGCTCCTCCGGCTCGTCCGCCCCGGCTATGTCGCGCCGGAAGATTATCCCGACGGCGGCGGACGCTCCCATCACCGCGATCTCCCCCGTCGGCCACGCCACATTGACATCCGCCCCGATGTGCTTCGAACACATGACGTCATAAGCTCCGCCATACGCTTTGCGAGTGATGACCGTCATCTTCGGCACGGTCGCCTCGGAGAAGGCGTACAAAAGTTTCGCGCCGTGGCGGATGATGCCGCCCCATTCTTGATCGGTGCCGGGCATGAACCCCGGAACGTCCACAAACGTGAGGAGCGGAATATTGAAAGCGTCGCAAAACCGGACGAACCTCGCGCCCTTCGTACTCGCGTCAATATCCAAAGTTCCGGCGAGTACCATCGGCTGGTTTCCAACGACCCCGATGGCTTGCCCGTCGAGCCTCGCGAAACCGACGACGAGGTTTTGCGCCCATCCCTCCATGACCTCGAAAAAGTCTCCGTCGTCCACCGTCATGCGGACGGCCTC
>JACDAJ010000088.1 GCA_013695475.1 Rubrobacter sp.
GCGCTTTATCCGTGTCCGCTCACTTATTGGGAGATCGGACTTCGTTTGAAGGACAAAGTGAAGCCGGACGATTCGCACCCGTTCAAAAACTGGATCGAATTTTACGCCGACCCGGAGGTCGGGAACATAAACCGCGAGTTCGCCGCTCGCATAGACCGCCTCGCCGAGCGGGCCGGAAAGGACGAGCTTCTCCGCATGGAGGATCACTTCATGACGAGTTGCCGGATGGAGTACATGTTTTGGGGAATGGCGTACTCGCTCGAAGACTGGCCGATATAAGCGGTTCGCAAAGTGAACCGCGCTTGTCAGCATTTCAGCGCGCTTCGCTCGTCAGCTTGCCAGCTTAAAGAAAGCGCGGATTCTCGACTCCCTCTCTTCGCATGCTCATGCGGAATCCGGGCAATGATCCCGCACCTTTATTTATGCGGGAGTCGGGAAAGGCAAAGCGGCGGGATGTTCGCCGCCGAAGCCTCGCGCCGAATTCCGCGACAATTTGCCGGGCGGAGAGGCGAAAGTGTCTGGGAAGGGGCGGTCGAGAACACCCCGACTCCCAAAGCCTCCTCTCGCATCACCGAAGAGCCTGTCGGATGGGAAGGCGAAAGTTTGCGGGAAGCGCGAGTCGCGGACGACCCGACTCCCGGTCTTCCTGTTTCTCTCCGGCCTCGTTGGGGAACTTATGGAGTTCTTTGGCAACGGATATTTTCGGAGGAAAATTTTATGAAGGCGTGGGAGATTCAGGGCGATTTCGGAATCGAGAATTTGAACTCCGTCGAGAAAGATGAACCGGAGCCGGGCTTCGGGGAGGTTGTCGTCGGGGTTCGGGCGTGTTCTTTGAATTTCCGCGACTATCAAGTTGTGATGGGGCAATACGACCCGAAGATGCCTTTGCCTCGAGTTCCTTTCTCCGACGGCGCGGGGGAGGTTCTCGCGGTCGGGGACGGGGTCGGGAAGTTCTCCGTCGGGGATCGGGTCGCGGGTGCGTTCATGCAAAACTGGATCGCGGGCGACGTCTCCCCGGACGCCGCCGCCTCCGCGCTCGGTGGAGCCATTGACGGGATGCTCTCCGAGAAGGTCGTCCTCGCGGAGCATGGCCTTGTCCGAGTCCCGGATCACCTTTCCTTCGAGGAGGCGGCGACGCTTCCGTGCGCGGCGGTCACGGCGTGGAATGGCCTCGTCGAAAAGGGCGGACTCAAAGCGGGCGACACCGTCCTCGCGCTCGGGACGGGCGGGGTCTCGGTATTCGCGCTCCAGATTGCGAACATGTTCGGGGCGAGGACGATCGTGACTTCTTCGAGCGATGAGAAGCTCGGCCGGGCGAGGAGCCTCGGCGCTTCGGATGGCGTGAACTATTCGGAGAACCCGGACTGGGAGAAACGAGTCCTCGAACTCACGGATGGGCGGGGTGTGGATCACGTCGTCGAGGTTGGCGGGCCGGACACTTTGACGAAGTCGCTCGCCGCCGTCCGGATGGGCGGGAACATCGCCATGATCGGGGTTCTCACCGGGGCGAAGGGCGAGATCCCGACGGCCGCCATCCTTCGGAAAAGCGTCCGCGTGCAGGGAATTTATGTCGGCTCGCGTGAGATGTTCGAGAACATGAACCGGGCGATTTCCCTCCACGAGATGAGGCCCGTCGTGGATCGGACGTTTCCTTTCGAGGAGTCGCGGGAGGCGTTGCGGCACATGGAAGGCGCGTCGCACTTCGGGAAGATCACGATTCAAGTCGCGTAGTTCGAACCGTCGCTCGAGCATGCCGCTGTCGGCGCCGCCGGACGGCTTTATCGGCTCGTGTGTCATCCCACAGTACTTTATGCGAGAACGAGGAGGAACGTGTCCGAAGCGTCGAAAAAACATCTCTGGTGGCAAAAGGGCGTGGTTTACCAAATATACCCGCGCTCGTTCATGGACTCGAACGCCGACGGGATCGGAGATCTCCCCGGCATAACCACGAAGCTCGAATACGTGGCGCATCTCGGAGTGGACGCCGTGTGGCTCTCGCCCATCTTCTCCTCCCCGATGGCCGATTTCGGATACGACGTGTCGGACTATACGGGCATCCACCCGATGTTCGGAACCCTCGAAGACTTCGATGCGTTCGTCGAAAAAGCCCACGGCCTCGGTCTCAAAGTCATCCTCGATTATGTGCCGAACCACACCTCCGACGAGCATCCGTGGTTCGTCGAGTCGCGCTCCTCGAAAGTCAATCCGAAGCGGGATTGGTATGTGTGGCGGGACGCGAAACCGGACGGCTCCGTGCCGAACAATTGGCTGAGCGAGTTCGGCGGCCCGGCGTGGTCGTGGGACGAAAAAACGGGGCAATATTATTATCGGGCGTACCACGAGAAACAGCCGGATCTGAATTGGCGGAACCCCGAGGTGCGCGAGGCGATGGTGGACGTGCTTCGTTTCTGGATGGATCGGGGCGTGGACGGCTTCCGGGTGGACGCAGTGAACCATCTCGCCGAGGACGAATCTTTCCGCGACGACCCGCCGAACCCGGATTGGGACGGGAAGGACTCGCGCCACGTCTATCACAGGCAAATCCCGATCCACACATCGAACCTCCCCGAGACCCACGAGGCGGTCGCGGACATGCGCCGAACCCTCGACTCGCACGGCGGCGCCGAGCGGCTCCTCATCGGTGAGGTGTATCTCTCTGGCGAGGAACTCATGGCATATTACGGCGTGGCGAACGACGGCTTCCACATGCCGACGAACATGGAGCTTGTTCGAGCCGCGTGGGATGCCCGGAAAATATCCGCGTACATCGAAGCATACGAGGCCGCGCTCCCCGAAGGCGCGTGGCCGAACTGGGTCGTCGGCAACCACGACAATCCCCGGATAGCGAGCCGCGTCGGAAAGGGACAAGCCCGAGTCGCCGCCATGCTCCTCCTCACGCTCCGAGGCACGCCGACGATTTATTACGGCGACGAGATCGGCATGACCGACGGAGACGTCCCACCCGAACTCGAACGGGACCCCGTGGCAAAGTCCGTCCCCGGCTTCGGACGCGACCCCGAACGAACCCCGATGCAATGGAACGCGACCGAAAAAAACGCCGGGTTCTCCGACTCCGAACCGTGGCTCCCCGTCCCGGAAGGAGACTTCGCCACCGTCGAGGCGCAGCGCGGAGACTCGTATTCCATGCTCGCGCTCCACCGAAAACTTCTCGCGCTTCGCCGCGCGGAGGATGCCCTCTCGGTCGGCTCGTATTCCCCGTCCGAGGTTCGGGACGACCTTCTCTCATATATCCGCGGGCATGATGGGCGGCGCCTCCTCGTCGCGCTCAATTTCGGGGAGAAGGACGTGGATCTCGACGTTCCATTTCGCGGGCGGATTTCCTTGTCCACGCACCTCGACCGTGAGGGGGAGGAGGTTTCGGACAGCGTGTCGCTCCGTCCGAACGAGGGTGTCGTCGTGGAGGAAAGTTAGCGTCGAAGCCGCCCTCGAAACCCGCTTTAATTGAGAAGAAAGATCCCCGCATTCAAAAACGCCGCGAACGTCGCCCACGCGAGATACGGCGCGAGCAGCCACCCCGCCACCCGGCTGACTTTCATAAACGCGACGATGGTGAGCGATATCGCCACCCAAAGAACCGATATTTCGACAAGCCCCAATCCCGGCGCTTCCATCCCGAAGAAAACGACGCTCCATATGAGGTTGAGGAAAAGCTGCGCCCCGAAAAGAACGAGCGCGGGCCGCACGTTCGTCCGGCCTTTTCTTCGCCACACGAGCCACCCGGACACGGCCATCGCCGCATAAAGAATCGTCCACACCGGCCCGAACAACCAACTCGGCGGCGTGAAGAACGGCTTGGCGAGCGTGTCTTACCATTCGCCCGGCGCGACCTGTGGCCCGGTGAACAAACCTCCGACGCCCGCCGCCGCGAAACACGCCGCGAGAAATAACACGAACGCCACCACCGAACGCCCCGTCCCTCCGACGCCGACCCGACGCCCGATACTTTCCATCATCGCCCCGCTTTCCATAAACGTTTAACTCGCTTAAATACTTTTCCCGGAGGGGCGTTCTCTAAAACCGGGCGCATCGGGGTATGAATGGCCTTTGGAAAAGCGGGCGATATACGGAGGCGAAACATGAAGGTACTCGTAGCCGGAGCGGCTGGGAAAATAGGGAAGCGTCTCGTGCGCCGACTCGTCGAGCGGGGCCACGATGTTCGGGGCATGGCTCGAAAAGACGAGCAACTCGAGGAACTCGAAGGCATGGGCGCGGAGCCTTTCCGCCTCGACCTCGAAAGCGACGCGGATGAAAAGGTGGGCGAGGCAGCGCGGGGCTGCGACGCCATCGTCTTCACCGCCGGAGCCGGGCCGGGAAGCGGAGCCGCCCGAAAAGAGACGATGGACTATGGCGGAGTCGTCAAGCTCATCGAGGCGGCTGACAAGGAGAATGTCCGGCGGTATGTCATCGTGAGTTCGATGGGATACGCCGACCCCGGCGGCCGGGGCGAGATGGAGCAATATCTCCTCGCCAAACTCAAGGCCGACGTCGCCGTGCAAACCAGCGACCTCGAATACACTGTCATACGCCCCGGACGCCTCACCGACGATGACGACGCCGGAAACATAGACGCCGCCCCGCAACTCGGGCGGTACGGCGAAACGCCGCGCGAAGCCGTCGCCGCCGCCATCGTCGAGTCTCTCGAACTTGAGAATACGAAACGCCGCGCCATCGAGATACTCTCCGGCGAGAAGCCGGTACGGGACGCGCTCGCGGAAATTTAGCGGCCACGCCTTCGGCTTCGCCGCGCACGCGCTTCGCTTCGCGTTTGTCGGCCAGCCAGCTTGCCATACGGGATCCGGGTGAATGGTTCCATGCTCGGCGAGTTCGGGAGTCGGGAGCCGCTCGCTCCGTATCCGGCTTTGCCGCATCCGGCTTCGCTCGTTTCGGGATTGGGGAGTCGGGGAGAGGCGAACACGGTTTTCGGGAAGTGATTAACCGGACTCCTTGTCATTCGTCCGCAAGCTCGGCTTCGAGTCCGAGGAAGTCTCCGTATCTTCGGAGGACGTTGTCGAGGGATGATCTCTCGTCGGGGTCGAGTTTGCGGAAGAGGTCGAGTGAGACGACGGCCCTTCGGGCCGAGAGCTTGCGTTTCCACATGCCGACGATCTCCCCGTCCGAGAACACGGTCGCCATGAGGCCGTTGAAGGTTCTCTCCGAGTATTCCGGTTTCAGGAAGTCGCGGCGGTCTGTGTAGCCGACCATGTACTCGTCCACGAACGGCAGCAACATCGCACCGGACGGTGTGATCTGCGGCGGATCGTCGGCCGGCGCGAACCACAGCGTCCTGTCTGCTTCCTCCCATTTCTCGAGCATGGACGAGATGCTGTCCATCGCGACTCGGCAGTCGGCGACGGTCAGTCCCGTCCACCACGCGAAGTCGTGGAGAGTGGCGGGGCCGTGGCTCCGGAAGTACCTCCCGGCGATCTCCGCGAGAGCCTCGCCGCGGTCGAGGCTTCTTTGCTCCGGCGCCCACTCGTCGAGGAGGACGATGGTCGGCTGTTTTCCCTCCCGAGGCCCGAAGCAGAGGAAACCTTCCTGCGCGAGATGGCAGAGGATGTGGTATCCACGCTGGCCTTTCGTGGAGACCCTCCTCGATTCGAGATGGCTCATGAGCTCCGGGCGGGGCATCGCCCCTCCACCTTCGAGGACGGCATATATCTCGCTTCGCGCATGGTCGAACGCACTCTCATCGAGGTCGAGTTCTCTGTAACGCGACGCGCTTCGGGCGATTATTCTCGGTGTCATGAGGCCGAGCATCCACCTCGCGTCCTCCGCCGGTACGTAGTGGATGGTCCCCCGCATCGGCCATGTGCGGAGTATTTTCCCTTCGTCCACCGCCCGTTCCATCTCCGTCTCGGTCGAGCCGGGGATTCTCACTCCCAATGCCCACAAAGACGGCAGGAGATCCTGCGCCTGTACCGCCCCGAACCACCTCACTATTTCATCCGGCCGCATCGCCCCGGGATGCGCGAGAAGCTGGTTTTCGAGCCGCCGCCGAACTATGTTCGAGTCCGTCAAAATCCCTTCTCCTTCCACCAATGATTGTACGCGCCGAATCCATCCCCGCACCTCCGAAATCTCTCATGGAAATTGTCATATTGCCATAGTACACTCGTCGAGTTGCAATATTGACTGAGCAAAGAAAGGCGCGGGTTTGGAGCAGGTTCGTTCGAGGTTTTGGCGGGGTTTCGGGGAGGTTCGGAGCATTGCGGCTTCGGTTCCGCCGACGGGGCTTGTCGTACTCGGGGTCGGGTGTTTCCAGTTCGGGGCGGCTCTCGCCAAAGGGCTTTTCGAGGATGTGGGGCCGGGTGGCACGGTGTTTTTGCGGGTGGCGTTCGCCGCGCTCATTCTCCTCGTCATGTGGCGCCCGAGCTTCCGGGGGTATTCGTGGCGGGAGTATGGAGTGGCGGCGATATTCGGGCTTGCGCTCGCGGCTATGAACTTCGCTTTTTATTCGTCGCTCGAGCGGATACCGCTCGGCGTGGCCGTGACGTTGGAATTCACCGGGCCGCTCGCGGTCGCGGTCATGGGGAGTCGGAAGCTCCTCGACATGGTGTGGGTGGTTCTCGCGGCGGGTGGGATTCTTCTCCTCGCGCCGCTCGGGGTGCTTGGCGGCCTCGACCTGGATCCCGCGGGGGTCGCGCTCGCTCTCCTCGCCGGATGTTTCTGGGCCTCATACATCATCCTCAGCGCGAAGACCGGGGGCATCTTCCCCGGCGGAACCGGACTCACCCTCGCCATGTGCATCGGAGCCGTCGCGCTATTGCCGATAGGAATTTCACAAGGCGGGCTTTCCCTCCTCGACCCGAAAGCGCTTTTGATCGGGGCCGCGGTCGCATTGCTTTCCTCCGCGATCCCATATTCCCTCGAAATGGAAGCATTGCGGAAGCTCCCGACCCGCGTCTTCGGCGTGCTCATGAGTTTGGAACCCGCCGTTGCCGCGCTCGTGGGGTTCATCGTGCTAAGCGAGGCATTGGAGCCGCGGGCGATACTTGCGATATTCCTCGTCACGGTCGCGGCGGTTGGGGCATCGCGATTCGCGTCGCGGGATTCTCCATGAAAAACCGCGGATGTTTCAAAGACGGGTTTCAGCTCGCGTGAGATAATGGAGGGTAATTATGGAGACTTCGCAGACCGAGATAAGTCGAGATCTCATGGAAGCCGTGCGGCGCGTGGCCTCCTCCCAGGGACGCTCCGAGCGGGAAATCTTGGATGATGCGGTGCGTGGCTATATAGTCGCGGTCGAGGGTGGAGATAAAAGCGGAAATCCGCGCAGCGTCAAAGAAGCGCGCGCTCTCCTCGCCCGCATGTCTTCGCGGCTCGGAGACCTCGACGAGGACGAGGCGATGGAGATAGCTTTGCGGGAGCAGCGAGCCTTCAGGCGCGAGCGCGCCGGGGAGAAACCGTAAAGGCCGTCGTGGACCCCAACGTTCTCGTCAGCGGGGCAATCTCCGCCAAAGGAGCGCCGCGAGAGATTCTCCACCGATGGCTGGATGGCGAGTTCGAGATGGTCGTCTCCACCGATCTCCTCTACGAGCTTGAGACTGTGCTTCTCCGAGACTGGTTCCGCCGAAAGCTCATCGTATCCGAAGTACTCCGCTACGTGATGCTCCTCAGCGACCGTGCGACCGTCCTGCCGCAACCCGAAGGCTCGAGCATCGAAAGCATTCCGGACCCCGACGACCATTATCTAGCCCATCTCGCCGAGGCGGCCAGCGTGGATCACTTGGTGAGCGGAGATGGTGATCTACCCGCCGCCACCTCTCCCCGCGCGTTCGTGGAGTTATTGAAAGACCCCCGCCGATAGACCCGGTCGCATCCGGGAATCGCTCGCCATCCCTCCACTACTTCCGCCACTCCCCGGAAACCATCGCCTCCACCTCGACCGGAACCTTTTCGAGGAGATCCTCTCCCGCTTTGACCATCGCGGACTTCATCTTCTCGGAGACCTCTTCGGCGAGGTCTTCGCGGCATTCGACTACGAACTCGTCGTGGATGGTGTTTATGAGCCTCGCGTCGAGGTCGAGGAGTTCTTCGTGGATGTATATGAGCGCGAGCTTGGCGATGTCGGCCGACGATCCCTGAATGGGGTAATTCATCGCCTCGCGCCGCAGCGAGCCTCGCTCCCGGTTCGACAGCCCCGAGGTCGCCCGGAATTTTCTGACGCGGTTCGCGAGCGTGCGGAGCGTTCCGTCTTTTATGGCTTTGTCCGCCGTCTCGTTCAGGAATTTTTGGACTTTCGGGTAGTTCGCGAAGTATTCGTCTATGAGCTTCCGGGCGTGATCCTCATCCTCGCCAAGCTGCGCGGACAAGCTCTTCGCCCCGCGCCCGTACATGAGGCCGAAGTTGATCCGCTTCGCGTCCGTGCGCTGCTCCTTCGTCACGTCGCCGAGCGGGACGCCGAACATCGTCGAGGCGGTGAGGCGGTGGAGATCCTCACCCTCGTTGAAAGCCCGCACGAACTCCGGGTCTTCCGACACCTCGGCGAGAATCCGAAGCTCGATCTGCGAATAATCCGCGATGACGAGGATATTCCCTTCCTCCGCCACGAAGCAGCTTCGGAACTCGTCCTCGTGCGGTATTTGCTGGACGTTCGGGTTCGTGCATGCGAGCCGCCCCGTAGGCACGCGGCATTGCAAGAAGTTCGGGTGGATGCGCCCGGTCTTTTCGTGGATGAACTTCGGGTATGTCTCCAAATACGTGCCGAGCCTTTTCTGGAGTTCGCGGTATGCGAGGAGGTCTTTCGCGGCGGGGTGGTCCACTTTCAGGAGCGTCCATACCTTCGTGTCCGGGAGATCCACGCCGAGCGATTTGAATGCGTCCGTAATCTGCTTCGGACTGTTCAAATTCAATCTCGGCCCGAGACCTTCGAGCGGAAGAATTCCTTCGGGCTGCGGAAAATGCGCTTCGAGCTTTTCGGCGGCCTCGTCGCGCCGGACGCGGACGACTTTTTCGAGTTCCCCCCACTTTTCGACGTCGAGCTGGATCCCGGCAAGCTCCATCTCCGCGAGCGGCCCGACCGCCCCGAACTCGATGAGCGCGACGCGCGAAAGATCCTCTTCTTCGAGCCGCTTTTTGAGTTCCCGGTGAAGCGGCAATAATATCTCCGCGTCCTTCGCGGCGTACTCGAGTTGCCGCGAAGACAACGCCCCGCTCCAGTCCGACTTTTGCTCGTCCTTTTCCACCTCCACATCGAGGAAGCGTTCGGCGAGGGCGTCGAGGGAATACGACGCTCCATGGTCTCCGCCGGAGAGAACCTGCGCCGCGAGCATCGTGTCGAAGACGGGGGCGACCCGCATCCCATGCTGCGAAAACAGGAAGGAAAGGTCGAACTTCGCGTTCTGGAAAACCTTCACCGGCCCGTCTTCGAGGACTTCTTTCAAAGGCGAGATATCCGTCTCGAACACGTCGAAGATGAAGGTTTCGTCGCCCGTCGCGATTTGCAAAAGGCGCATCGAGTCGTCGCGGGGGGAGAGGCCGGTGCCTTCGATGTCCGCCCCGAGGGCATCGCATTTTCGTATCGCCTCGACGGCTTCGGCGAGGTCTTCGGGGGCGGAGACGAGCCGATAATTCGTGGTCTTTTCCTCCATCCGACGATTCTAGCGCGGTTTGCCGGGGAGCGAGTGTCCGCTGACACGGGGTGGACTTTCGGCCGATGGTAAAATCCTGTGAAATGGGAAACTCATTCAAAATAGGCCGCGCTTTCGACATTGACGTGAAGGTTCATTGGACGTTTTTTTTGCTCCTTCTTTTCTTCGGGTTCCTCGCCTACCGGCAAACTGGGGAGGCGACGGCGGCTCTCATAACCTCGGGTGTCATACTCGCGCTGTTTTTCTGCGTGCTTCTCCACGAGTATGGACACTCACTCATGGCGCAGCGCCTCGGCATCGAAATCCAGGACATCACTTTGCTCCCCATCGGCGGCCTCGCCCGGATGAAGTCCATGCCCGAGAGGCCGATGGACGAGGTGAAAATCGCCATCGCCGGGCCGCTCGTGAACGTGGTTTTGGCTCCGATGTTTTTCGGGGTCGCGCTCCTTCTCGGGGGGAGCTTGTCCGGCGGTGTGAACCTCATCTCCGGCGTGGATTCCTTCGGGCAATTCTTCGCGTATCTCGCGCTCATAAACGTCGTTCTCGCGGTTTTCAACCTCATACCCGCGTTTCCGATGGACGGGGGAAGGGTGCTTCGCGGCCTCCTCGCCGCGCGCTTCGGGCCGATCCGGGCGACCGACATCGCCGCGGCGGTCGGACAGGCGGCGGCGGTCGGGTTTTTCATCGTCGGCCTCCTCATAAACCCGCTCCTCGCACTCGTCGCCGTCTTCATTTTCTTCGGGGCGAGCGGCGAAGCGCAGATGGTCCGCCAACGCGAGACGATGCGCGGCCTCAATGTCCGCGACGTCATGGGTACGAAAAGAAGGACGGAGACGGTGACGCCGTGGCACACTTTCGGACAGGTTCTCGATGCGGTGATCCACGGTTATCAGGATGACTTTCCGGTCGTGGACGACGAAGGGAAACTGGTGGGGTTGATAACGAGGTCTGAGATCATGGCCGCCGCCCACTCGCCGGAGAGATTCATGAACGTGAGGGATTTGATGAAGACGGACTTCCCGACCATATCCCCCGAAGCCGACCTCTTCACCGAGGGGAACAAGATGATGCAGGAAAGCGGCCTCCGGGCAATCCCCGTCGTCGAGAACGGCGAGCTCGCCGGGATGCTCACGTACGAGGACATCGGACAGGCGAACCTCCTCAACGACATCCGAAAACAACAAAGTTCTTCGTGGAGAAGATGAATATGCGAGTCGCCTCACTCCTCCCGAGCGCGACCGAGATGGTCTATTTCGCCGCTGGAGACTCCGATTCCCTCGTCGGCGTGACGCATGAATGCGACTTCCCGAGGGGCGTCGAAAACCTCCCCAAACTCACCGCCTCGAAAATAGACCATCACACGATGACGAGCTCCGAGATTGACGAGGCGGTCGGTCGTCTCTCCGACGCGGGGAGCATATACGCGCTCGACGCGAGGCTCCTCGAAGAGCTTTCGCCCGACCTCGTCGTGACGCAAGGACTTTGCGAAGTATGCGCCGTCTCCGAGAGCGTGGTGGAGCGGGCGGCGTCGGAGATGTCCGTTCGCCCCGACATCCTCTCTTTGAACCCGACCTCGCTCGAGGGGGTCCTCGAAGACACGATCCACGTCGGAGAAGCTCTCGGGCGCGGCGACGAAACCCGCCGGAAAGTCTCCGGTTTGCGGGAAAGGCTCTCTCGCGTGGAGGAGGCCGTGTCGAGTCTTCCGCGTTTGCGGGTCGGGTGCATCGAGTGGCTCGATCCGCCGTTCTCCGCCGGGCATTGGGTGCCGGAGATGGTGCGGATCGCCGGAGGCGAAGACCTTTTCGCCGGGTCGGGCGAGCCGTCTCGCCGCATGACGTGGGAAGAAATCACGGAAGCCTCTCCCGACGTCCTCGTCCTCACGCCGTGCGGCTTCGATGTGGAGCGGACGATGGGGGAGGTCCACATCCTCGCCGGAAAGCCCGGATGGAGGGAAATGCCCGCCGTGAAAAACGGTCGCGTGTGGGCCGCGGACGCGAACTCGTATTTCAGCCGCCCCGCTCCGAGGCTCGTCGAGGGGGTCGAGATACTCGCCCACATCCTCCACCCGGACGCTTTCCCCGAAGCTCCGGATCCGAGGGACGCGCTCCGTCTCACGCCGGAGCTGATGGAAGGGTTCGTCCGCCGATAATCCGTCTTCCACGAGGGCGGGAGTCGAGCGCGATTCGCGCTCTCCGGACTTTCGCTCTCGCGGGCGACGAAACCACGCCGGGCGGAGGCTTCGTGGGCGATCCGGGTTATGAAGCCGACGGCGTCGAACGCCTCCGGCGAACCGCCTCCGCGAGTTTGCGGAGAACCGGGACGGTCATCTCCCATCCCATGCACGAGTCGGTGATGCTTTGCCCGTATACGAGGTCTTTCGGGTCTTCGAGTTTTTGGGCGCCGTCCACGAGGAAGCTCTCGAGCATGACACCGAAGATGCCGCTCTCTCCGTCCGCGAGTTGTTCGGCGATGTCGCTCGCCACCTTCGGCTGGTTTTTGTAGTCTTTGCCGCTGTTCGCGTGGCTCGCGTCTATCATGAGGCGCGGGGGGAGGTTCGCGCCCCGGAGGCCGTCGAGGGTGTTTCGGATGTTTTCGGCGTCGTAGTTCGGGCCGTTCTTTCCGCCTCGGAGGATGACGTGGCAGTCGGGGTTTCCTTTGGTGGTGACGATCCCGGCGAGTCCTTGCTCGGTGACGCCGAGGAAACTGTGAGGGTGGATCGAAGCCCCCACGGCGTCGAGGGCGATTTGTACGCCGCCCCCGGTTCCGTTTTTGAAGCCGACGGGCATCGAGAGGCCGGAGGCGAGTTGACGGTGAACCTGGCTCTCCGTCGTCCTCGCCCCGATGGCCGCCCACGTCAGGGAGTCGGCGACGAACTGGGGGGAGATCGGGTCGAGGAACTCCGTCCCGGTGGGCATCCCCATCCCGGCGAGGTCGAGGAGGAGCCTCCGCGCCAAATTCAGCCCCTCGTTCACGTCGAAGCTGTCGTCGAGGCGGGGATCGTTTATGAGACCCTTCCATCCCACCGTCGTGCGGGGCTTCTCGAAATACACCCGCATGACTATGAGGAGGTCGTCGGAGAGTTCGTCTTTGAGTTCCTTCAAACGTCCGGCGTAGTCGAGGGCGGCTTCGGGGTCATGGACGGAGCACGGGCCGACGACGACCATGAGGCGGGTGTCGGATCCGGTGAGGATGTTCGTGACTTCGTCTCGGGCGCGGCAAATATATCCGGCGTCCTCGTCGGGGAGTGGGAGTTGCTCGAGGAGGATGGCCGGGGGGATCATGGGCCGTATCCTGTCTATGCGGAGGTCCCGCGTGTCCGTCGCCTTTTTCGATGTTTCCATAATTTCTCCCTTCAAAAGAAAAAGCAGAGGCTCCCGCCCCTGCTGCCCCGCGAATGGTTTGTCCGACCGACGCTACTTCGTCGCTTGCCACCGAGCGTCCGGCCCGACCCTTCGCGGGGCGAACCGATAATAAAATCGCTCGTGGAAGTTCGTCTTCACGACATAAGCGTAGCCGGACGGCAACCGAGCGTCAAGGGTCCGCTTCGCTCGCCGCATTTCAACAAAGACAAAAAGACGGCTCGCTGAAATGTTGACTCGCAATTAGAATTCCCCCATGAACCTCGGCGAACTCGACACGTATGGCGAACCGGGAGCCGTCGTGTACCTCGCCGACTGCCTCGACCTCATGCGGCTCATGCCGCCCGAGAGCGCCGACGCCGTCTTCGCCGACCCGCCGTATCGTCTCTCCACCGGGGGCGTCACGGTGAGGAGCGGGGAGGTCGTGTCGGTGGACAAAGGCGTGTGGGATCGCTCGCTCGGGAGCTTCGAGAGGGATCACGAATTCAACGTGCGGTGGATTTCAGCCGCGAGGCGCGTCTTCAAACCCGGCGGCGCGTTGTGGGTGTCCGGGACGCACCACATTATTTTCAGCCTCGGGTTCGCGCTCCAAACCTCGGGCTTCCGCGTCATAAACTCCATCGCGTGGCAAAAGCCCGACCCGGTCCCGAACGCGATGCACACCGCCTTCACCCACTCGCACGAGACGATCATATACGCGAGCAAAGGGAAAAATGCGCGCCACACTTTCAATTACGACCTCATAAACAGCCCGAATTCGTCGTCGCAAATATCCTCCGTGTGGCGCATCCCCACCGTCCCGCGCCGCGAGAAACGCCACGGACGCCATCCCACCCAAAAACCACTCCGCCTTGTCCGGCGCGCGCTTCTCGCCTCCACGAAAGAAGGCGACCTCATCCTCGATCCGTTCGTCGGCTCCGGAACCACCGCCGTCGCCGCGAAGGAATTGAACCGCTTCTTCGTCGGGGCCGAAAAGGAGCGGGAATACGCCGAACTCGCCGAGAAGCGCATACGAGCCGCCGAGAGGGGAAGCATTCTCCGCGACATCGCCGAGGCATACCCGCTCGCATGAGTAAATGCGAATCACTGACGAAGCATCCGAGGCGGCTTTTCGGCCGCGTCGTATGGCGGGGGTCCGGGGATTCCATGCGGCGCGAAGCTCGCAGTCAAATTGACTCCCATGCCCGATAGTTCGCCCGCCATAGTCGTCATCGCCGACACGCACATTCCCCGGAGGGCGAAGGCTTTGCCCGAAACTCTCCTCCCGCATCTCGGGCGCGCCGACCTCGTCATCCACGCCGGGGATCTCATGGATGCGTCCCTCCTCGATGAACTCGAAAGCCATGCCCCCACGCTCGCCGTGCGTGGAAACCTCGATCCCCCGGACGAAAGGTTGCCGGAGGTTCGGGAGTTCGAGTTCGGAGGCGTCCGAATCGCCGTGATCCACGATTCCGGCCCGAAGCGTGGTCGCCGGAACCGCATGAAGCTCCGCTTCCCCGAAGCCCGCGTCGTCGTCTTCGGCCACTCCCACATCCCACTCCTCGAAGACGACGGAGAGCTTCTCCTCCTCAATCCCGGAAGCCCCACCGACAAACGCCGCGAGCCGGAATACACGTTCGCGGTTCTCCGCGTCAAAGGGGGAGAGGCGAGCGCGGAGATCGCGTCGCTTTGAAAGAATGTGGCGCCGAGCCGGGCGACGCCTCACTCTCCGCGCCGTGTCCGTCCGGTCGGACTTCGTGAGGCGACTCGGTGAGTCGTCCGGGCGAACAGCGTTCCATCGGAACGACTCGCCGACGAAGCGGATCGTGGGTGCGAGGCGAACGCCGATTTCTTCGCCCGGATCCGGCACGAGCCGGGGAAAGCCGCGAACCATTGTCCGCACCCCCGCGGCGATTCCACTCCTCCGAGCGAAGCCCCGACTCGCTCAAGGAAGCGAGCGTCCGAGCTTTTCGAGGTGCGCCCGAGCCGCCCGTCCGGCATACGGGCGCATCTCCGGCGGAACCTCCGAATACGCGAGCGCGACGACCTCCTCGACCGTCTCCGCGCCCGATTCGAGCGCCTTTATGACCATCGCCTCGCGCTCCTCGCGGTGCGAGACATACTCCTCGATCTTCGCCCCGGCGTCCGCGACCTCCGGCCCGTGTCCCGGAAGAATGCGGGACGGGGAGAGGTTTCGCACCCGGCGGAGCGACTCCATATAATCCGCGAGATCCCCCTCCGGCGGGGCGACCATGATGCTCCCCTCCCCGGCGATGAGGTCGCCCGAAAACAACGTTCCGCTCCCCTCGTGGAAGAAACACACATGGTCGGGCGCGTGTCCCGGCGTATGAACCGCGACGAGGCCGGAGAACTCGTCGCCGTCTGCGATGCCGTCTCCGAAAGCGAGGACGGAAACCCCCGTCATCTCTGCGAGGCGAGTCGCTCCGGAGGCGTGGTCCGGATGCCGATGAGTGAGAAGTATGGTCTCGATGGCGGACGCCGCCGCGACCTCCGAGAGATGCGCCTCGTCGTCCGGGCCGGGGTCTATGGCGACGCCCCCGAAAACATACGTGTTCGTCCCGGAAAGAGTGAGCGGGCCGGGGTTCGGAGCGGTGATTTTCGTGAGGTTCGAGCCAGTCATCCCGACACGCCCGTATTCTCCACGTTCTTCCTTTCCATGAAACCCCGCATCACTCCGGCCCTTCCGAACCCGCCGGATATTCCCGGAGCGGCGGGCGATCCTCTTTCCACGCTTCGAGGATCGGGGCGACGATCCGCCATGATTCCTCGGCCTCGTCGCCCCGCACGAAGAACGTCGGGTCGCCTCGCAAAGCCCGGAGTAAAAGCGTCGCGTATGCCGGGAGTTTTTGCTCCTCGAACTCCGCGGCCATTTCCGCCCGAGCGAGGCCGCCGCCGTCCTTCGCCGCGTTCACGGAGAGTCCGACCGCCCCGCCATCGAACGGTATCGTGAGGACGTTCGGGTCGCCGTTCGAGGATTCGCCGTCCTCGAAGAGTGAATTTTGGGAGGCTTTGAAATGGACTCGGATTTCCTGGCGATTCTCCGCCATCGCCTTCCCGGTTCGGAGGAGGAGCGGAACGCCACGCCACCGCTCGTTTTCTATGTGGAGGGTCGCCTCGGCGAAAGTCTCGGTGTTCCGAGACGGCTCCACGCCCTCCTCCTCGGAATAAGCCGGAACCTTCCGGCCCTCGATCTCCCCGGACGAATACCTCGCCCGAACCGTGTTTTCCTCCACCTCCTCCGACGGCATCTTTTTTATGGCTCGGAGGAGTTCGAGCTTTTTGTCCCGGAAAGGCTCCGGCTCCGTCGAGGATGGCTCCTCCATCGCGAGCATGCACAAAGTTTGGAGGAGGTGATTTTGGATGAGGTCTTTCAATGCCCCCGCGTCGTCGTAGTACGAGGCTCGGCCTTCGAGCGCGAGCGTCTCGTCCCACACGATCTCGACCCGCTCGATGTGTTCCCGGCTCCACACCGCCCCGAATACGCGGTTCGCGAATCGGAGGGCGAGAACATCGCGGAGAGCCTTCATCCCGAGGAAGTGGTCCGCCCGGAAAACAGCCTCCTCGTCGAAGAGGCTGTGGAGGAGTTCGTTGAGTTCCCTCGCCGACGAAAGGTCTTCCCCGAAAGGCTTCTCGACGACGACACGGCTCCCCCCCGGCATCCCGGAGAGGGCTTCGACAACGGGCGGGAATATCCCAGGCGGTAGCGAGAGATACGCGAGGGTCGGCTCGTCCGAGCCGCCGAGGAACTCCGACATCGCCCCCTCGTCCGTGATGTCCGCATCGCTGAAACGGAGGCTCCCGAGAAAATCCCGGCGGGACTTTTCGTCCACGTCGCCCGCGTGTTCTTCGAGGTGTTCACCGACGAACTTCCGGAACGCCTCGTCGTCCCAGTCGCGGCGGGCGAACCCCGTCGCCTCGAAGCCTTCGGGGAGGAGTTTCGCTTCGTGGAGGCTCGCGAGGGCGGGGAGGACGTATCTCGTTGCGAGATCCCCCGCCGCCCCGAGGAGGAGCATGCGCCGAATTTCTGTTTCCTTGCCGATGTCGGGTCCTTTCTCGTGGCTGGCGACTATATACCCGCTCGCCCCCGACAAAAGACGTTTTGAAAGACGGGCGCGGATCGTAGAATCCCAGGGTGGACAAATCGAGCGATCCAAACAACAAAAACACCTCGAACATCACCGGGCGCGGCGCGGCGCACAATCCGAAGAACCGCTTCGAGAAGATCGAAATCGAGCCGGACTTCGACCAACTCGACCACCTCGTCGAGTCCGACGAAGAATCGAAGCCGGAGACGATATATCTCCGCGACCATTCGCGCTCCATAATCACGACGAACGACAGTCCCGACGTCGGTTTCGACGCGAGCATAAACCCGTATCGGGGATGCTCTCATGGATGCGTTTATTGTATGGATGGAGATACGCTCATTCTCATGGGGGACGGTCGCACGAAGCCCCTCAAAGAGCTTCGAGTCGAGGATGAAATATTTGGAACCGTCGTGCGCGGACGGTATCGTCGGTACGTCAAAACGGAAGTGCTCGCGCATTGGAAAACCAAAAAGGAGGCGTATCGGGTCACACTCGGTGACGGAACCTCCGTCGTGGCGAGTGGCGATCATCGTTTCTTGACGGAACGGGGATGGAAGTACGTGGTCGGCACCGGATGTGGATTCGGACAGAGGCCGCATTTGACGACGAATAATAAACTCATGGGTGTCGGTCAGTTGTTTTCACCGCCGGAGGAAGATAAAAGCTACAAGCTCGGGTATCTTTGCGGTGTCATTCGTGGCGACGGACACATCGGGACGTATTCTTATAAAAGAAATGGCCGAGCTGGTTTGAGTGAGGTGCATCGTTCCGCGCTTTGTGACCGGGAGGCTTTGGAAAGAGCATCAAAATATCTTCTCGAACTCGATGTGAAAACACAGAGCTTTGTTTTTCAGAAGGCACTTGCGGGGAGAAGAGATGTTCACGCGATCCGCACTTCTTCGCGTAGTGGCGTGGAGCGTGTGGTCGAGATAGCCACTTTCCCATCCTCTCCTTCAGAAAGCTGGCGTAAAGGATTTCTGGCCGGTATCTTCGATGCGGAGGGCAGCCACCTTGCCAATGCGCTTCGCATTTCGAACACAGATACGGATATAGTCGAGCGTATCGTGGAGTCTTTGAGGCGCTTTGGTTTCCGGTTCATCCTTGAAGTTTCGAGCAAGGGGCGAAGCCGACCGATGAAAGTGGTGCGGATATGCGGCGGTTTGAAAGAACATCTCCGTTTCTTCCACTCCACGAACCCCGCCATCTCCCGGAAAAGGAACATCGAGGGCATCGCAATCAAGAGTGATGCCGACCTTCGCGTAGAAAGTGTCGAACCCCTCGAAGAACGAACCCTTTACGACATCACGACCGGGACGGGAGACTTCATCGCGAACGGGGTGGTGAGCCACAATTGCTTCGCCCGCCCGAACCACGAATATCTCGGTTTCTCGGCGGGCCTCGATTTCGAGACGAGGATCATGGTGAAGGAGGATGCCCCGGAACTCCTCCGCAAAGAGCTTTCGTCCAAAAAGTGGAAGCCCCGAACCCTCGCCATGAGCGTCGCCACCGACGCATACCAGCCGATAGAAAAGAAGCTCGAGATAACGCGCCGTTGCCTCGAAGTTTTGGCGGAGTTCCGGAACCCCGTCGCCGTCGTGACGAAGAATTATCTGGTCGCAAGGGACATAGATTTGCTTTCGGAGCTTGCGAAATATAACGCGGCCTCGGTGATGGTTTCGCTCACGACGCTCGACGACGATTTGCGTCGAAGAATGGAGCCTCGTACTTCGTCGCCGTCGCGCCGTCTCGCGGCTATCGAGAAATTGTCGGACACCGAGGTTCCGGTCGGGGTGATGGCCGCGCCCGTAATTCCCGGCCTCACCGACCACGAGCTTCCGAAGCTCCTCGAAGCGGCGGCGAACGCCGGAGCCACTTCCGCCGGGTACACGATGCTCCGGCTTCCGTACGCCGTCGCGCCGCTGTTCGAGGACTGGCTCGTTCGGAATTATCCGGATCGGAGAGAGAAAATACTCGGCCGCATCCGGGAGATACGCGGCGGAAAACTGAACGACCCTCGCTTCGGCTCGCGGATGAAAGGCGAGGGGTTCTTCGCCGAACACGTCTCGAAGCTCTTCGCGGTGAGCGTCCGAAAGGCCGGGATAAACAGAAAACACGCCCCGCTCTCGGCGGCTTCGTTCCGGATTCCCGAAGGGCAGCCTTCCCTCTTCGACTGATAGCGGGTTTCGTGGGGGTCATCCCTCACGAAACCCGCGCACGCGCTTCGCTTGTCAGCGCCTCGGCAAAATCCTCTCTCCGACGCGCCGTCGCTCCGATTTATTTGAGGGCGAGGATTTTCTGGAGAATCGCGAAAAATAGTTCGTTTGAGTGATGCGCGGCGGTTTGCGTGGGGGTATGCTTTTCGTTGTCGCGGTTGCGGCAAGCCGTTGTTTGGTTCGTCGGGGAGAGGCTCATGCCGAAGGTGGAAGACATATATGAAGGGGTTCATGGGGAGGCTTCGCGTCGTTTGCTCGGGCGCGGGGAGTTTCTCCGGCTCGCGCTCGGGGCGGGGGCGGGGATGGCTTTGTCCGGCTCGCTCGGCGCTTTCGGGGCGGGCGGCGCGCGGGCGGCGGACATGCTCGGCGGGGAGTTCCCGATCGGGGCGTGGTGGCCGCCTCCGCCGAATCAAACGACGGTCGAGCGATACCGTGAGATAAAGGACGCGGGCTTCAATTTCGTGATCGGGGGAAACGGCGTCGCCAACGACGTGAACAACGCGAAAGCCCTCGAAGCGGCCGCCGGGAATGACGTCCGCCTCGTCCTCACCGACTATGATCTCCACCAAAGGATACGCGGCGTCTCGGGCGCGCGGGCCGCCCAAAGCGCGGCGGACGGGGCCGGGGGGTTCGAGCGGAAGCCCGATGCGTTCGCTTCTCGCCGAGGACGAGCTTCGAGTCATGGGGGAAGGTGCTTTCGACGGGAGCCGGATCGCAAGCTCCGCCGATCTGCGGGAGGAGATCCGGCAAAGGGTCATAGCCCTCCTCGACGCTCATGGAGGCTCGCCCGCGCTCTCGGGCGTGAACCTTTACGACGAGCCGGGGGCGGGACTGTTCGGGAACGTGTCTTTCGCGAAGTCCGTCCTCTCGGCGAGGGCGGTCGGGCTTCTCCCGTATGTGAACACGCCGCCTTCCCACGCCGCGCCGAGCATGCTCGGTGTCCGGGACTATCCGACATACCTCGCCCGGTACATGGCGGAGATCCAGCCTCCGGTCCTCTCCTTCGACCATTATCCATTGCTCGCCGGAAGGGCCATAACCCGCGACTATTTCCATAATTGGTCGCTTATAAGGCGGCATTCACTCCGGACGGGCGTGCCTTCGTGGGTCTTCATACAAAGCGTGGACTTCGACGGGAGAAACGTCGGCCTCGCTCCGCGCCGCCGTCCGAGCCGGGCCGACCTTCTCTGGCAGATCAATGTTTCGCTGGCTTACGGTGCGAAGGGCGTGCAGTATTTCACTTATTGGACACCCGAGAATGGCGCGGCGGGCTTCGGCCAGGCTTTGATCTCGAAATCCGGAACCCGCACTCCGCTTTACGGCCACGCCCAAAGCGTGAATTCCTATCTCCGCTCGATGGGGAAGGCTCTCCTCCCCCTCCGCTCCGACGACATCGTCCACGCGAGGGCGAAGCCGCTTTTCGGCGCGGCCCCCTTCCGGCCCGACGCCTTCGCGAGGTCGGTCGCCGGAGGCCCGGTCATACTCGGATGGTTCCGAAAGCCCGGCGCGGGGGCGAAAGTCCGATACCTCCTCGTCGTGAACGCATCCGCCTTCGCCACGGCCACCTCGACCATCACGATGTCGCCGCACGTGGCGGGGATCTTCAATTACGCCGTCGCCGATGAACGGTTCGTCCCCGTGCGAAGGCCGCCCCGCCAGACCGGGCCGAGGAGGATCACATTCCGGCTCGGCCCCGGAGAAGCGAGGCTTTTCAGACTACGCCGGAGGTGAAAACTAACTCCTCGCCCGAACTTCCTTCGCCTCCCTCTCCGCCGCCGATGCCCTCGCCCCGTATTCGAGGCCGTCCACGAGCGCTTGCCAACTTGCCTCGATGATGTTCTCCCCGACCCCGACCGCGCCCCACATCCGCTTCCCGTCCGTCGAGTCTATGAGGACGCGGGTCGTCGCCGCCGTCGCCCGATGCTCGTCGAGTATCCGCACTTTGTAGTTCGAGAGGTGAATGTCGGCAAGCTCCGGATAATGCTTCCCGATCGCCGCCCGAAGCGCTCTATCCAGCGCATTGACCGGCCCGTTCCCCTCCGCCGTCGAGATGACCCGCTCCCCTTTCACAAGCAACTTTATAGTCGCCTCGACAGTGGTTTCTCCACCCGCCCTTTTTTCGGAGATTATGCGGAAACTCTCGAGATCGAAGAGCGGACGCGCCTCCCCGGTCGTCCTCTCGATAAGCAGCGCGAACGAAGCGTCCGCCGCTTCATAATGGTATCCCTCATGCTCTTTCTGCTTCATCGCCATGAGTATGGCAGTCGTGTCCCCGGCCTCGATGCCAAGCTCCTCCGCCTTCGCGAGTATCGAGTTTTTGCCGGACAACTCCCCGACGGGCGTCCGCCTTTCGTTGCCGATGCTTTCCGGCTCGACGTGCTCATATGTCTTTGGATCCTTGGAAATTCCGTCCACATGAAGCCCGCCTTTATGCGCGAACGCGCTCCTCCCCACAAACGGACGATGCCCGTCCGGCGTCAAATTCATAAGCTCCGAAACATAGTTCGAGACCTCGGTGAGCTTTTTGAGCTGCCCGTCCCCGACGACCTCATGCCCCATTTTTAGCTGCAAATTGGAGATGACGGTGACGAGGTCGCAATTCCCGCACCGCTCCCCGACGCCGTTCATCGTTCCTTGAACGTGGGTCGCCCCGGCCTCGATCGCCACGAGCGCGTTCGCCACTCCGCACCCCGAATCATTGTGCGTGTGGATGCCGACCTTGACATTCGGATCCGAGGAGAATTCTTCGACCGTCCGGGCCACGATCTCGCGCAGCCTCGTCGGGAGCGTCCCGCCATTCGTGTCGCAAAGCACGAGCGTGGATGCTCCGGCCTCCGCCGCCGCCCGAAGCACCGCGAGCGAATGCTCCTCGTCGTCCTCGAAGCCGTCGAAATAATGCTCCGCGTCGAAGATGACTTCTTTTCCGGCGTTTGCCAGATACGCGACGGTGTCTTTGATCGACTCGATGTTCTCCCCCGGCGTCGTCCGAAGGACTTTTTCGACATGCATTTTCCAGCTTTTCGCCACGATGCACGCGACGGGGGCGGAGAGGCTCGGGAGCAAAGTCACCGCCGGGTCGTCCTCGGCGCGGCTGTTCGGACGTCGCGCCCGGGTGAATGCGACGAGCTTCGCATGTTCGAGTTCGCCCGCGTCGAAGCCTTCGAAGAACTCGAGATCCTTCGGGTTCGAGGCCGGGAATCCCGCCTCGATGTAATGTACCCCGAGCGCGTCGAGTTCGCGGGCTATGCGGGCTTTGTCCTCCGAGGTGAGGCTCACGCCCTCGCGCTGTGTGCCGTCCCGAAGCGTCGTGTCGAAGAGTTTTATGGTCATCTTTATGCCACTCCTTCCCCCGCCGCGACCCATTGGCTCACGGCTTTCGTTATTTCCTGTGTCGTCTTTTCTCCGCCGAGATCCCGCCCGAGGAACTTCGCCTCCATCGCCGCCGAAACTCCCTGTTCGATGGCTCCGGCGATGTCCGGCCTCCCGAGGCCGTGGCGGAACATCATCGCCGCCGAAAGGATCGTCGCATATGGATTGGCGATCCCCTTCCCCGCGATGTCCGGCGCGCTTCCATGCACCGGCTCGAAGATGCCCGGCGAACCCGGCTCCCCGAGCGACGCCGAAGCGAGCATCCCCATCGAACCCGGCAAAACGGCGGCCTCGTCGGAGAGCATGTCCCCGAACAAATTATCCGTGACTATGACATCGAAGCGTTTCGGGTTCGTTATGAGGTGCATCGCCGTCGAGTCGGCGAGCGCGTGGTCGAGTTCGATGTCGGGATATTCCTCCGCACCGACCTCCGCGACGACCTTCCGCCACATTCTCCCGGTCGCCATGACGTTCGCTTTGTCCACCGAAGTCACGCGCTTCTTCCTTCGCCTCGCCGCGTCGAAGGCGACACGGGCCACACGCACGACTTCGTCCTTCGTATACACACTTTGGTCGCTCGCGTACTCGAATCCCTCGACCTTCTCGCCGAAGTACGCGCCCCCGGTCAGTTCGCGCACGATGAGGACATCCACGCCGGAGACGATCTCTCTTTTCAGCGGCGACCAGTCAATGAGCGCTGGTATCGCCGCGACCGGACGCAAATTTGCGAAAGTCCCGAGTGATTTCCGGAGCGAGAGAAGCCCCGCCTCCGGGCGTATTTCCCCGCCGTCGAACTCGGGGTCGCCGACCGCTCCGAGAAGCACCGCGTCCGAGGCTTTCGCCCGTTCGAGCGTTTCGTCGGACACCGGATTCCCTTCCTCGCGTATGGCCGCCGCCCCGACTTTTCGCTCCTCGCAATCGAGCGATACGCCGAAGTGCTTCGCCGCCGCGTCCATGACGGTTTTCGCCGCCCCGACGACCTCCGGCCCGATGCCGTCTCCGGGAAGCAATAGTATGTCGAATGAGTTTGCCATGTTTGTACTCCTCGCTGGTTTTTAGTTGGTCGCTTTGCTGTTTGGTTATCGGTTACGGGTTATTGGTTTTGTTTTTGCCAACAACCATTAACCACCAACCAACAACCGGAGCGGAGCCGAAGGCGGAGCGACTCAAAACTCCTCCCGCATTTCCAGCCACGCTCCGCTGCCGGAACCGAGAGCTTCCGCGAGCATCGCCGCCGCCCGCTTCTCGCCGACGATGTTTTCCTCGCGCCATAGTTTGTGGACGAGCCGATTCAAGAAATCCTCTCCGAACTCTTCGACGGCGGCGTTTCCGAGCGAGAGGAGTAAATTCTGGAATGCCATTTGCCCCTCCGCCGTCGCCGGACTCCGGAAGGTGCGAGCCGTGAAGTCGGGCCGGTCTATTTTTTCGAGATGGCTTTCGAGTGGGAGTCCTTCCCGTCTCGCCACCGCCGCCGAGGCCGCTTGCGGGATGAACTCGCGCAGCCACGCGGGCGTTTTCACGACCGGGTTTCGGAGAAGGAAAGCGTGCGCGAGTTCGTGCCACACCATGAGCGGAAGCGTCGCCTCGGTGCGCGGTCGAATCGCCGGAGAGAGTTTTTCGGGGAACACGAGCGTCGGCGGCTCCGTCGAGCGCGTGAAATACGGGAGGCCCGGCGGATACGGATGCTCACTCTCGCGGGGAGCTTTCTCCCATTCATCCTCCGCGACGACGACCGCCCGAAGCTCCGGTGCCGCAGAGACGACGCGCCGAGTCGCCTCCGACTTGAAAATCTCCGTCAATGCCGAGATGCCCGCATCGAGATAACGACGTATCTCCGACGCGAGGCTCGAAAGCTCCGGCGCGTGAAAAACGGGAACCGCGCCATCGAGCTTTTCGTACACCGAATTATCCACGAAACTCACCGGGAGTCGGGAAGGTCGCTTCGCTCGGGTTGTTGGTTATTGGTTTTCGGTTTTTAGCCAATAGCCAATAACCAACAACCAATAACCGGGAGCGAAGCGACCTCACGGAGTTACCTGCGGAGCCTTGATCGCCCCCGACAAATACACGTTGACCGCCCGCACATATGCCCGCGCCGCCGCGTCCACGACATCCTGCGAAAGTCCGCGCCCCGCATACTCATTCCCCTCGAATTCGACTTGAACGCGAACCTCGCCGAGCGCGTCCTTGCCGCCGGAGACCGCGTCAATTCGGAAGTCCGTGAGACGGCCCTTTATGCTCGTCGCCGCGTCAATGGCTTTGAAGACCGCGTCCACCGGGCCTTCGCCCTCCGCCTCGGCCTCGTATGTCCCGTTCTCGGCGTGCGAGATGGTGACGGCCGCGCGGCTTTGGCGGCCTGTCGCGGCGACGACCCGGAACGAGTCGAGGACGAATTTTCCCTCGAAGGAGCCGACCTCGTCGGCGGCTATGGCTTCGAGATCCGATGCCGTGACGCTTTTTTTATTGTCCGCGAGTTCTTTGAAACGAACGAACGCCCGCTTCAAAGTTTCGCCTTCGAGGGTGTATCCGAGTTCTTCGAGGGCCTCTTTCAGCGCGTGGCGACCGGAGTGTTTTCCGAGGAAGATGTTCGAGCCTTCGAGGCCGATGTCCTCCTTCGTCATGATCTCGAACGTCCGGCGGTCTTTGAGAACTCCGTCTTGATGGATGCCGGACTCATGCAAAAATGCGTTCCGGCCGACGATGGCTTTGTTCGGGGGGACTTCGTAGCCGGTGATGTTCGAGATCATGCGGCTCGTGTTCGCGATCTGCGTCGTGTCCACCCCAACCTCGGTGTCATAGAAATCCCCGCGAGTGCGAAGCGCCATCACGACCTCCTCGAGCGAGGCGTTCCCGGCCCGCTCCCCGATGCCGTTTATCGCGACCTCGACTTGCCGGGCGCCGACCTCGACTCCGGCGAGCGAGTTCGCCACCGCCATTCCGAGGTCGTCGTGGCAATGCACCGAGAGAATGGTGTCCGTGAGTCCCGGCACACGCTCCATGAGTTCTTCGAGGAAATTCTTGAATTCCACCGGGGTCGTATATCCGACGGTGTCGGCGATATTCACAACGTCCGCCCCGGCCTCGACCGCCGCCGCGACGATCTCGGAGAGGTATCCGATGTCCGTCCGGGTCGCGTCCATCGGGGAGAACTCGACCTCGGGGGCGAAGCTCTTCGAGAGGCGGACTCCTTCGCGCGCCCATTCGAGGACGTCCTTTTTGTTCGAGCGCATTTGGTGTTCGATATGCAAATCCGAGGTTCCGACGAAGGTGTGGATGCGCGGGCGGTCGGCCCATTTCACGGCCTCCCACGCCCGTTCGATGTCTTCGGGGTATACGCGGGCGAGTCCGGCGATGGTCGGGCCGCGTACCTCGGAGGCGATTCGGGACACCGATTCGAAGTCTCCTTCGGAGGTGATCGGGAACCCCGCCTCGATGACGTCCACCTTGAGGCGGGCGAGCTGGTGGGCGATTTCTACTTTTTCTTCCACCGAAAGTGAAATGCCGGGGGACTGTTCTCCGTCGCGGAGGGTGGTGTCGAAAATCTGGACGTAACCCATATGTCTCTCATCCTTCCTGCGTGCTTTGGCGCGAATCCGAAAAAATAGGGGGTAATCGGTGGCCCGGTGCGTCCCGGCGCGTGTCTCAGCGGCCGGGACGGATAATTCGCCCGTGAAGGGCTCGCCCGGAGGCCACCTTCGCTAGTCGTAGGATGTTGTGTGAGAGACTCAAACTGCCTTTATCTTAACCGCTTATCCGGCCATCCGCTCGGCGACCTCGATCGGGTGCGTCCATGAGTCGTATTTGTCCCACTCGCCGCGAGCCGCCCTGAAATACAATTCCTGAAGATTCTCGGCGACCTCGCCGACCGTTCCGGCCCCGATCTTCCGGTCGTCTATCTCGACGACGGGTGCGATCTGGAACCCCGTCCCGGTGAGGAAAACCTCGTCGGAGGCGTACAATTCCGTCCGCCCGATGTCCCGCTCCTCGGTTTCGAGGCCGAGTTCCTCTTTCGCCATCTCCATAACCGCGTCGCGCGTGATGCCTTCGAGAATATCGGCGGTCGGGGGCGGAGTGAGGAGCTTGCCTTTCCGGAGGAGGAATATATTCGCCGCGCTCGCCTCGGAGACGAATCCTTCTTGCGTGAGGAATATAGCCTCGTCGTACCCGGCCTTGTGGGCCGCGTCCACCGCGAGGGCCGTATTCAAATACGACCCCGTCAGCTTCGCCCGGGCCGGTATTGAATTATCCGGCGTCCTTCGCCACGAGGAAACCGCGCACCGAAGCCCGGTCAATTCGACATAATCCCCCATCGGAGCCGTGAAAATAGAAAGCGTCGCCGGATGCTCGAGTTTCACGCCGATGGAGGTCGCCGATTTATACGCGAGCGGACGAACATACGTGTCCTCGCGGGGCGCGTTCCTTTTCAGGATGTCGAGCGTGATGTCGCAAAGCTCCTCGACGGAGAGGCCGAGTTCGATGTTCAAAACGTTGCACGACTTCTCGAATCGCTCGTAATGCTCGCGCATTTTGAGAACTTGCAAAGTCCCTTTGTTCTCGTTCCAGTACGCCCGGATGCCTTCGAAGACACCGGTGCCGTAATTCAGCGCGTGGGTGGCGGGGGAGAGTCGTATGTCCCCGACCTTCATCATCTCGCCGTCGTGATAACTCCACTCGGAGTCGGAAACGGTGAATGCCTTTCTCGTCATGGCGTTGCCTCCTTACTTTTGCGCGGGCGACGACTCGACGCCCTCCGCCGCGAGGGCGCGGAGTTGTTGCCCGACCTTCTCGACGTGCGACTCGGCTCCCCGGCGGCGCATCGCGAGGAAGCTCGACCCGCCCGCCTTGTTCTCGAGTACCCACTCCGTCGCGAACTTCCCGCTCTGAATATCCGTGAGAATGCCGCGCATCCGCTCCTTCACGCCCTCGTCAATGAGCTTCGGGCCGCCCGTATAGTCGCCGTACTCCGCCGTGTTCGAGATCGAATACCGCATCTCCGCGAGGCCGCCCTCATAAATAAGGTCCACGATGAGTTTCAATTCGTTCACGCACTCATAATAAGCAAGCTCCGGCTGATACCCCGCCTCGACAAGCGTCTCGAAGCCTGCGGTCAAAAGCGCGGAGAGCCCGCCGCAAAGCACAGCTTGCTCGCCGAAGAGATCCGTCTCGGTCTCTTCGGCGAAGGTCGTTTCGAGGACTCCGGCTCGGCCGCTCCCGATCCCTTTCGCATACGAGAGGATGAGATCGCGTGCCTGCCCGCCCCCGTCGTTCTCGACGGCGAACAGCGAGGGCATTCCCTTCCCTTCGACATACAGTCTCCGGAGGACGTGTCCCGGCCCTTTCGGGGCGACGAGGCCGAGATCCACGTTGTCGGGAACCACGATCTGATTGAAATGAATATTGAAACCGTGTGCGAAAAGCACGAGCATCCCGTCCGAGAGGTTCGGCTTCACTTCCTCCTCATAAACCGTCGGCTGCCGCTCGTCCGGGATCGTGAACATCACGACGTCGGCCCACTTCGTCGCGTCGGAGACGGACATGACTTCGAGACCCTCGGCCTCGGCTTTTTGTTTGCTCGACGAGCCTTCATAAAGTCCGACGGCGACCTCCACGCCGGACTCGTGCAAATTCAGCGCGTGGGCGTGACCCTGGCTCCCGAAACCGAGAACGGCGACTTTCTTCGCCTGGATTTCGTTTCCGATGTCCCCTTCACGATATACCCGTGCCATATTATTTTCCCCTTCCGTTGTGGATTTTCGTTCCCCGCATAGCGCGTCGCCACACCGTCAATTTCCCGGCTCCCACACCTCATGCACGTCTTCGAGAAGTTCGAGGAGCGACATATACCTTCGCGCCGTCTCGTGCGGGCAGTCGAGGCGAATCGTCGCCTTCGTTTCTTCTTCGCCCATGTTCACTTCGAGGTTTTTGACGGGCATGCGCTTGTTTTGGAGCGTCATGAGGAAGCGGTTGAGGGCGTATATCCCGCCCGCCATCTTCGCTTCGATGGCGATGGCTGTTCCCGTCGTCTCAGGCATGTTCTTCGATCATCTCGGAGACGCTCATGCCCGAGGGGATCATGGGATACACGTTCGCCTCGGAGTCAATGTGGAAGTCCACGATGGCGAACCCCTCCGTCTCGTTCGCCCACTTCACCGCCTCCTCGATGTCGCCGCCCGGATGGATCGTCTTCCCGGCGAGTCCATACGCAGCCGCGAAGATTTCATAGTCCGGCCCGGTCATCGGGGTCGAGGAATAGCGGCGGTTGTGGAAGAATTGCTGCCACTGGCGAACCATCCCGAGGTATCCATTATTCAGGATGGCGACCTTTATATTCAGCCCCATGTCCCGGATCGTGGCGAGTTCTTGAATGTTCATCTGGATGCCGCCATCCCCCGCGACGACCCACACCGGCTCGTCGGGGTACGCGAGCGCGACCCCCATCGCCGCCGGGAGCGCGAAGCCCATCGTCCCGAGGCCGCCCGAGGTTATGTGGCTGTTTTTCTTCGTGAATTTGAAGAATTGCGCCGACCACATTTGATGTTGTCCGACATCGGTGACGAGCCGGACTTCATCGCCCGCGATTTCTTTGATGGCGTCCATTATCCGGATCGGGCCGTATTCGGGACGGGCGGTTTCCTCGTGCATCTTCTCTGATTCCTGGCTTTTCTTTATCTCCTCCCGCCAGCTCGCGCAGTTGTCCTCGACGGAATCGAGATGTCCGAGGATGCCGCGCATCGCAGCCTTCGCGTCGGCGGTGATGCCGACCGTCGGCTTGACGACTTTTCCGAGTTCGGAGGGATCGATGTCAATGTGGATGACCTTCGCGTTCGGGGCGAATTTGCTCGCGTTTCCGGTGATGCGGTCATCGAAGCGCATCCCGACCGCGAAGAGGAGGTCGCATTTGTCTATGGCGCGGTTCACGCTCGCCTGCCCGTGCATCCCCGGCCATCCGATATACAAAGGATGGTCGTTCGAAATGGCGGAGAGTCCGAGAAGCGTCGTCACCACCGGGGTTCCGGTCTTCTCGGCGAGGCGGACGAGTTCGAGTTCCGCGCCCGCCAAAGTGACGCCGTGTCCGGCGAGTATGATCGGCTTTTTCGCTTTTTTGAGAAGGAGCGCGGCAGCTTCGAGGCCCGGACTGGCGATGGGTGGCACGGCTTCTTTGAGGCGGCGGTATCCGTTGTCGTTGCAAGCCGCGAATTGGACGTCCTTCGGAACGTCAACGAGGACGGGCCCGGGGCGACCGGAGCGGGCGATCTCGAACGCCCGGCGTATCGTCGGATAAAGCTCGTCCGGATCCTCGACGAGGAACGAATGTTTGGTAAATGGCAACGCCATCCCCATGACGTTCGTTTCTTGAAAGGAGTCCATCCCCATCGCGGGCCGCCCGACTTGCCCGGTTATGGCGACCATCGGAACCGAGTCCATCATCGCGGTGGCGAGTCCGGTTACGAGGTTCGTGGCTCCGGGGCCGCTCGTCGCGATGCACACTCCGACTTCCCCGGTCGCCCTCGCGTATCCGTCCGCCGCATGCGCCGCCGCTTGTTCGTGGCGGGTGAGGACGTGTTTTAGCGGGTAATCCGGCAGGGCGTCGTAGAAAGGCATGATGGCTCCGCCGGGGTATCCGAAGAGGTGTTCGATGCCTTCGTCGAGGAGGGCTTCGCACATCGCCTCGCTGCCGATGCGGGGTTTGTATTCGATGGCGGGGTGGTTGTCGAAATTGTCGAAGTTGTCGAACGAGTCGAAGTCGGCCTTGTGTGCGGTGTTCTCCACGATGTTCCATCCTTCCAAAGTCAAAAGTAAAAAGAAGAGCCTTTGCCGGAGGAACTTTATGTCCCCAGGCTTTAGGCGGACCGGATGTCGCCGTCCCGGCCCGCCCTACTAATTATTAGTAGTCGGGACTGCGGTACGGCGACGCTGGATACTCGTGGGTGAACGTGGGGAGTCAGGAGGCGGGCGGAGACGCGCTGTGAGGCTTCGATCTGTCCGTTGTCGGAAACTCCGTTCAAGAGTCTTCGTATCCTCGCATGACTCGCTTACAAGTGGCTTGAAGGTTAAACGCCGATTCTCCGCATGTCAACCCGATTTTGGTTCGTGTGTATGTTTTTCGCACCTAGATCGGAGGATTTTGTTGTCCGTGTGTATCAATCGGAGCGAAGGAGTCAGGAGAAAAGTGGCCGGAACTCGGATTGGAGGGGGAAATTTCAATCGCCCGGCCACAGACATAAGTTAGCAAAGTGAGTCTTCCGGCGAATCATCCATTCGGAGGATATTCGGTGCGCCGAAAGTATGATTCTCACGCGACTGGCTCGGGGAGGCGAGCGGCGACTTCGCCCGGCGGCTCGACCCTCGCGCCCGCGAGATCCACATCGAGTGCATACGCCTTCACTTCCGTCCCTCGCTCCTCGAAAGCATGTTTCATGGAAGCGGCAATTCCTTCGGCCTTCCCCTCCGGCGAGAACGCGAGAACCGTCGGCCCCGAACCCGAGAGGCACGCGCCATACGCCCCGTTTTCCAAAGCCGCCTCGATGACTTCTTCGAGGCCGGGAATGAGATGCGCCCGGTATGGCTGATGGAGCCGATCTTGCATGGCCACCCGGAGAAGCTCGTATTCCCCCGTCGCAAGCGCGCCGAGGAGAAGCCCCGACCGACCCACGTTGAAAACCGCGTCGCGGTGCGGGACGGACTCGGGGAGGGCGTGCCTCGCCGAACTCGTCGAGACGGTGAAATCCGGGACGACGACGGCGGCGGAGAGGTTCTTCGGCTCGAGGCGGACGCTTTTTATTCCCTCCGGCGTGAGCGTGCCGATGATGAGGCCGCCGAGGAGCGCGGGGGCGGCGTTGTCCGGGTGGCCGTCGAGGTCGCACACGAGATTGAGGAGATCCGGGGCCGCCATCGCCCGCCCGAGAAGGTCGTTCGCCGCGACCGCCCCGCCGACGAGGGCCGCCGCCGAACCCCCGAGGCCGCGAGCCACCGGAATACTATTTTCCTGAATCAAATGGAAGTTCACGTTCGGCTCCCCGATGAACTCCGCCACGAACTTCGCCGCCCGGTATGCGGGATGCTCCGGCCCTTCCGGGATGAGGTGCGAGCCTTCGCCGCGAACTTCGACGAGAGGTTCCGGGGCGCGTTCCAAACTGATCCTCATCGAGAGCGAGAGGGCGAGTCCCACCGCGTCGAAGCCCGGCCCGAGGTTCGCGGAGGTCGCCGGAACGCGGACGGAGATCACGGTCGTTCCGCTCCGGGGAGTGGGGAGTGGGAAGTGGGGAGTCGGGAAAACGGCTCCGCGAAGCGAGCGTCGGTGGACGTTTCGCGAAGGGGTGTGGCGATGAGAGGCTCGACGCGCTCCGCAGCTTCCCGCTCCTGCCGACGATGGAGCCGTTCGCTCGCATTCGGCGTGGGGGGGATGGATCGCGCGGTCGGTCGGTTCGATCCCCGTCCGCGCGGGAGCCGGGGAGCGTCGAGCGTCGGTTCCCGATCCTCGATTCTCATCTCCCGCGTCGGCTCCGAACTCATGCCGCGTTTTGGCGGATGGTTCGCGCCTTCGACGGTGGCGCGTGGGTTGCTCCGCTCCACGAAATCACGAGCCGCTTCGTCGTTTTGCGGGATTGTTTGTGGGATCGGGAAATCGCCATCCGCGCGAATGGCGAAAGTTACGAAGCGTTCGCCCGGCTCCCGCATCACGCCGAACTCTCCATCCGCCCCGCCACCGCCTCGAACGTCGCCGGGATCGGCTCCGGCAACTTCACCCGACTCAAAATCGTGTCCGGGTCTTTCAGCCCATGCCCGGTGAGTACGGCCACAACGGTTCCCGACGGCCCGCGATTTTCTCTCGCCAGTTTCAATAATCCGGCGACCCCCGCCGCCGAAGCGGGTTCACAGAAAACGCCTTCCATGCTCGCGAGGAGAGATTGCGCCTCCAAAATCTCATCGTCGGAGACGCTCTCTATTTTTCCGCCCGATTCCTTCGCGGCCTCCATCGCGCCTTCCCGGCTCGCCGGAGCGCCGATGCGGATCGCGCTCGCCACCGTCTCCGGCTCTTCGATGTCATGGCCGAGGACGAGCGGCGCGGAACCCTCCGCCTGGAAACCGAGCATCTTCGGAACGGCGTCGGAGCGCCCGGCCTCTTTCCATTCCGAGAAGCCTTTCCAATACGCCGTAATATTTCCGGCGTTTCCGACCGGGATGGCGAGGGTGTCAGGCGGCTTCCCGAGTTCCTCGCACACTTCGAAGGCGGCGGTTTTCTGGCCTTCGATGCGGTCGGGGTTCACCGAGTTCACGAGCGCGACCCCTTCGAGGTTCTCGATGGCTTTTTGCGACAATTTCAAAGCCGCGTCAAAGTTGCCTTCGATCTGAATAATATCCGCCCCGTGCGCGAGAAATTGAACGGCTTTCCCGAGTGCGATCTTCCCGACCGGAACCACCACGAAGCATTTCATCTTCGCCCGCGCCGCATACGCCGACGCGGAGGCCGCCGTGTTCCCCGTCGAGGCGCACACGCACGCGACGTTCCCATCCGCCACAGCCCGGCTCATAGCGACCGTCATACCGCGGTCTTTGAAAGAAGCCGTCGGATTGAGTCCCTCGAACTTCAAAAACAGTCGCGCCCCGATCCTCTCGGAGATCGCCTTCGCCTCGATGAGCGGCGTGGAGCCTTCGCCGATGGTGGTTATGGCGGAGTCGGGGATTTCGGGGAGAAAGCGGCGGTATCGGTGGATGACGCCGTGTTTCGATGTTTGCGCGGAGGTGTTCAAATCATGCCTTTCTTCGACGGAGATTGCCGGGGTTCACAGTTCCGGGGGATTTTCAGCGAAGACATCCCCCGGCGCGAATAGTTCGGGCGGCGCGAAGAGCGGCATGGAAATCGAAAACCATAGTGCGGTCAAATTAGCACGAAGGCGGCTCGTGATGCAAGAAAGAGCCGCCGAACGCACCCGGATCCCACTCGGCGCATGCGACGATGCCAGCCTCGAAGCCGCCGAACGCTTCCTCCGCGAAAAAGGGTTTGGCTGTGGGCGGGACTGCCGGAACCCGGTCGGTGGAATCGGTCTGGCTCCGAGTTCGGCGGCGGCTCGCGGAGTCTGGAAATCCCACCGAAAAACTGACAAGCTGACAGGCTGAAATGCGGCAAGCCAAACATCGAGGTGCCGAACGTGAGCAAAAAAACCATCCTCGCAACCGGGGGCGCCGGGTTCATCGGCGGGAACTTCGTACTCATGGCGACCGGGCGTTTCCGGGTCGTCAACCTCGATGCTCTCACGTATGCGGGGAACCTCGACACGCTCGAAAGTTTGAAGAATGATCCCGACCATACTTTCGTCCACGGCGACATCGGGGATCGGGAACTCGTCGGGAGGCTCCTCGCCGAGCATCGTCCGGGGGCGATCGTAAACTTCGCCGCCGAGACGCACGTTGACCGCTCCATAGACGGCCCGAAGGATTTCATCCACACGAACGTCGTCGCCACCCTCGAACTCCTCGAAGCCGCCCTCGAATACTGGCGGAGCCTCGAAGGCGAGGAGAGAGAAAGTTTCCGTTTCCTCCACGTTTCCACGGATGAGGTGTACGGTGCCCTCGGGGAGGAGGGGTTTTTCACGGAGGAGAGTCCGTATCGCCCGAACTCACCTTATGCGGCGTCGAAGGCGGCTTCGGACCATCTCGTTCGAGCATACCATCACACATATGGGCTTCCGGTTTTGACCACGAATTGCTCGAACAATTACGGGCCGTATCAGTTTCCCGAAAAGCTCGTGCCGCTCGTCATTTCCGCGGCTTTGGCTGGGAAGGCGCTTCCGGTTTACGGCGATGGAAAGCAAGTTCGGGACTGGCTCCACGTCGGGGATCACTGCCGCGCCATCCTCCGCGTCCTCGCCGCCGGACGAGTCGGCGAGGTATACAACGTCGGCGGCCGCAACGAAAAGACGAACCTCGAAACCGTGAAGACGATCTGCCGCCTCCTCGACGGGATGGTTCCGGCGTCGCCCCACGCGCCGCACGAAAACCTCATGACCTTCGTCGCCGACCGTCCCGGCCACGACCGGAGGTACGCCATTGACGCGGGCAAAATGGAGCGC